>CAZOXD010000271.1:0-4864 GCA_964583525.1 uncultured Pseudomonadota bacterium | reverse complement strand
TGCCTTCACCCGAGTTGAAAAGCGACTTGACTATAAAACCGAATCAATCGATCCCTCTTCGCAGCACAAATGCCATCAGGGTGTGTTTCCGGTGTGCGGGGCTATCCGGCTCAGAACCGGGGATCGCCGGCCCATCCCCCCCCCGCGGGGTGCATGCAGGCCCGGTGTGACTTTGATCCTACTGCATTTTCTCGCACCCCATGGCCGTATCAACGACAATAGAATGAGTTAGCAGGATTAAAGTCCCTGTACAAGACGAAAGTAGAGTTGGGAAAGATTTTTATTTGGCATCGGTAAACCCGCATCCTACTCGCCACGCCATTGGGGTTGTTCTCCCTTGAAAAACGCTTCCCTGGCTTTTCTGGAATCCATGGTGCCGGCCGTCAGGGCAAGCCCATAGGGATCCATGTGGAACACGGACCGGTCGAGGGCCTTCACCAGGGCATTGATGGAGGCTTTGGTCATCCGCACGGGGAGGGGCGGTTGAGCCACGACCCGCTCCGCCAGCCGCCCGGCGGCCGCCAGCAGTTGATCGTCCGGAACCACCTCGCCGAAATACCCGTAGGCCAGCAGGGTTTGCGGAGCGTAGGTATCCCCGAACATGATCATTTCCTTGGCGTGGGAGGAGCCGACCAGATGCACGAAGTTGGGGATGGAATGCCAGGAGAGGCTCAACCCCAGGCTGGATTCGCGGACGGACACCCGCGCACTTTCCGCGCCGATGCGGAAATCGCAGGCCGCCCCGAAGCAGGCGCCTCCCCCGATTGCGTGCCCATGCATGGCGGCGATGGTCACGGGAGCCATGTCCACCAGGGCCATGATGGCCCGTGACCCCATTTGCGCCCGCTCCAGCAGATCGCGTGTGCTGACGTCGTCCGTGATGCTTTCCTTCAGGTCCGCTCCGGAGCAAAAGCTTTTGCCCTCTCCCCGCAGAATCACGGCAACGCATTCCCGGTCGGTGTCCAGGGTTCCACAAGCCTCGGTCAGTTCGGTGAGCAACTGGAGATTGACGGCGTTGTGTTTTTCCGGCCGGTTCAGCACCAGATGCCGTACCGCTCCTTCACCCTCGATTTTCAAAGTTTCCCATTGCATAATCGTTCCGCTCCCTCTTGGAATGTGCCGGGCCTGGTGGGATCAGGCGAGAATATCGAGGTGCGTTCCCACACCCGCCGCAAGGGCCTTTTCATAGACCTGCCACGCGGCGGCCAGGTCTTGAAAGGCCAGTCCCACACTGCCGAAGATGGTGATTTGTTCCGGGCCCGTGCGGCCAGGGCGGGAACCATTGAGGATATCCCCCAACTCCGCATGAAGAGCTTCCACGCCGAGTCCGGCGGCCTGAAGGGCGCCCATTTGCAGCGTAAGATCGCTGTCGTCGCACACGAATAGGCTTTTCAGGATCAATTCGCCGTCGACCTCGCACTTTCCTGCCTGGTCCGGACCCAGCGTGGTGATATGGGTGCCGGGCGCGATCATGTGGGAGTACAGGAAAGGCTCCCTGGACCATGTGGCCGCCACTACGATATCCGCTTCCCGCACTGCCTCCTCCACGGTGGAGGCAGGTTGCAGGTCGATCCCCCCGCCCCGGCCTTTCCCGCCCCCGCCCTTTCCGCTCTTTTTCCCGTGGCGCCGGCAAAACGCTTCGCTCCGCTCGAAGATCCGGTCATACACCCACCCCCGCCGCAAGTCGAAGCTGTGCTGCAATCCCTTTAAATTCATATCCCCCTGGGCCCCCGCTCCGATGATGGCCACGCTCGCGCTTTCCGGACGGGCCAGAACCGCCGCTCCCAAAGTGCCCGCCATCCCGGTGCGGCAGGCCGTGACGTGCGTGGAATCCATCAGCGCCAGCAGGTGGCCGTTCTCCAGATCGTGCAGCAGCAACAGGCCATGAATCGCCGGAGTGCTGGCGGGGAATTTCGCATGGCATTTCAAGGTATAGGCTGGAATTCCGGGAATCAGACCGGGAGCGAGGATCATGGCGCCCGCGTCCGGAGGCGCGGGAGGGGGCAGGAGAATCGGAAAGCGCCTTGCCCGCATGGTGGACTTTTCCTTGGAGTATCCGCGAAATGCGGCCTTCAGGCTTTCCAGCAGTTCGGCGTTGTCCAGAAGACCGGCAACCTGGGAACGATTGAGGAAAAGCGATTTGTTCATGTTGGTCTTCTCCCTCCGGACCCGGCAAGAACCGGCAATGTGCGATATGCGGCCATTCCGGGTTTCCATGTGGCTACCCGGCTTTCCATTCCCGGGCCGTGCGCACGAAGGAAAGGACGTTCTCGAATGGGGTTTCGGGCAATAGTCCGTGACTGAGATTGAGGATATGCCCCTGTCCCCCCGTTTCCTTCAGGCAGGACACGGTGGCCCGCGCAATCTCCTCCGGAGTACCGGTCACGAGCAGCCGGTTGTCCACGTTTCCCTGCACGGCGATGCGCCCCCTCGCACGTTCCTGAATTTCTTTCAGGGATGTTTTGCTGCCAAGACTCACCGCATCCGCGCCGCTGTCCAGCATCAGGTCCGGGAAGGGGCTGTCCCGGACAAACAGGATGGAGGGCAGGGAGTCCGGCAGCAGGGAAAAAATCCGCTGATGGGAGGGTTGTATATGGGTTTCATAGATTTCCCTGGAAACCCGGTCCCCAAGGGATTCAAAGAGTTGCACGGCATGCGCGCCCGCCGCCCCCTGAAAGGTCAGGTATTCCACGGTCATGGTGGTCAAAAGATCCATCAGTTTCGAAAACGCCTGGGGCTGATCACGCAGAAAGACCAGGGTGTTGGGAAGCTCCAGAGGAGGGCTTTTCCCTTCGATCATGAAAGCGGCCAATGTAAACGGAGCTCCGGCGAATCCCAGCAGGGGCAATTCACCGTCCAATTCCCGCAGGGCGCCCTGAATGGCCGTTTGAAAAAATCCCAATCGCCGGGAAGGGTCGAAGGCCGTCAATTGGTCCACCTGCCCGGCGCTACGGATGGGATCGGACAACACAGGTCCAGGCGTAAAATGAAATACAGCCCCCAGCGGCTCCAATGGGGTTAATATGTCCTGGTAGATGATGATGGCGTCGACCCCGATCCGTCTGGGAAGAAGCGAAATGGGGACCGCGTGCTCGGGCGAACGGAACAGTTCATACAGGGATAGCCCCACTCGTTCCCGGTAGGCGAGATATTCCGGGTCGGAACGCCCAGCCTGGCGCATCATCCACACCGGAGCGCGGGGCACCGGCTCCCGGTGCAGGGCCCGTAGCAGGAGGTCGTTTTTGGGTCTGGATGTGGGGTCCGGATTCGTGGCGTTCAATATCGATCCATGTGAAAGGAGGTGAAGATGAAGGGATTTGAAAACCAGGGGCTCGAGAATGATGGTTGCCGCACCTGGAGCCGTGGAATACCCCGAAACCCCATTTCCATCGCAGCCCGCACCAACCCGGGCTTCCGGAGCGGGTTTTTTGAACCGAATACCCCCATGGATACTCCAATTAATAGAACAGGATGATGGAAATTGGCGGCCATTCCATCATTTGACACGGAAGTTGGCAAGTTGAGCCGCCTGTAGATGTAATGTTGGCAAGCCGTCCAAGCTAGAGGTAAAATGAAGAACAAGATGATCAAGGAAGAAGAGTTGCGGGCCGCCATAAAAAAATTCCTGATGAAAGGTGGCGTCATCGATAGATTGCCGGAGCAAAAAACCATCCAGGCGCGGATGGTCGGCAAAAAATGGAATTCTTCCGAAATGGGAGGTGAACTGTACAATTAATCACCAATCACCCCCATGGGACCCATGCCCGGCTCGAACCCCAGGCTGGCCCTCCGCAGGCAGGGTTTTTCCTCCTTTTTTCCTGTCTACCGGCCTGGGGTTCCACTTTTCCGGGCAGATAATTTCAGCCCTCTCCTCCCCCTCCTGCAATTCCAGCCGCAAACCCAGCCGTAAATCCGATCCGATTCCCTCTCCGAGTCCGCTTACCTGGAGAACCGGCTAGCGAATAGCCATGGCGTTGGGCGGCGAACCCACCCCGCCCCGCAGGTTGAGCGGGCTGGAGGTGAAAAACGCTGTATACTCTCCGTTGTCGGCGCTGTCCTCGGCCAGTGCTTCCAGGTCGAACAGTTCCCCAATCGTAATACCGAGCCGGGCGATGGCCAGGTGCAGGCTGGGCTTTCCCTCCACCAGCGGCCATACTTCCGTGGTGACGGAATCGCTGGCGACGGCGGCGATGCGGTTGTCCCAGATGAATTCCCAGGTATCCTCCCCGCCCGACAAGCCGGAGAACGACCAGGGCCGTAACACGGCATCCCGCCCTTCCTCGTCCCCCCCGGCAAGGAACGCCTCCAGCCATCCATAGCGAACCAGCAGAATATCCCCGGCCTGCAGGGTGACGCCCTGCGCGGCAAGACATTCCTCCACCTCTGTCGGGGTCACCACCATCTGCCGGTTGGGGTGCCAGTCGCGGCCAGTCCTGGCGAAATGCCGGGACAGGTCCGCCAGCACGCACCGGCCCGCCATCCCGAACTCGGCCACCTGCTCGATGCCGTTGCGGGTGCCCTCCTTTCCCGTAATCTGATCGGCCCGCACCCCGTTGTAAAAGCCGTGGCGGGGATCGCCGATATGGGTCAGCCCGTCCCATTGCGAGGAGCCTTGCAGGTAGAACGAATCCAGCAGGTCGTCCCGCCCCACCAGGGCGCCCGTGGCCGTGATCTCGTTGATGGTGTGCCGTGGCGCGGTGCGGAAGCGGTGGGACTTGGGCTTGGTGAGGGCGTAGGGAACGTGCAGAGGCAGGTCCAGATTGAAACGCACGCCCCTCCGCACCAATGCCGCCGCGGCCCGCACGGCCTCGGGCGTAATGTGGTTGAGGGTTCCCAACTGGTCCTCCGCGCCCCACGCCCCCCA
>CAZOXD010000270.1:0-4898 GCA_964583525.1 uncultured Pseudomonadota bacterium | reverse complement strand
TGCATTTTCCGACGGTCTGAAAAAAGCCAAGGGGAAAGACGAGCAGGAGAAATGGATTGAAATGATACAAGGAGAGTGGAATCGGGATTTAAAAGGGGAAGATTCGCTATATCGAGGCCTCTACCGCTGGAGGTTCGAGGAGGTGATCCACCTGCCCGGCCGGGTGAAGAGCGCCAGTAACTTTCGCCGGGAGGGGGAGAACACTTTGCGGATATTGCTGGGGAACTGGAAGCTGATGGCCGCCTTCCGGGTCACCCACCAGGAGCATGTGTTGCGGGAAATGGCCGCCGCCAACAGCACCGAACCTGGGCGGCGGGAGGCCATGAAAATCCTCTTCGGCGCGGACGCCCCCATCGAAGCCATCGTCGCCGGTCCGCTGGAGCCGCTCTTCGACTACTCCAAGGAAGTGGCCGCGGCAAAAGCGGCCATGCCCGCCATGCTGGAACGGCTGGGGATCGAGGCGGGAAAGGTCACGCCGAAGAAGGAGTAGCGGGGGGGCGTGGAATGAGCCCCCTCGCATCCCCGGACGGAAATGGTGTACAAGCATGGGTATTCAACAAGATAGCCGGAAACCCCGTGCCTGAACGGCTCGAATTTTCGGATTCACGTCAATACCAATCTTCACGAAGGCACCATGGACATCGCAGAGAGCGCCGATTTGCTTTGGAATGAAGCCCGGGAAGGGCGCTGGTTTCCCGTGGCCTTGCGGGGAAGGCTGACCCTGGACGAGGCCCTGCAGGTTCAACTCGCGGTGCGCAACCGCAAAGTGGCCGCTGGCGGCGGGAATGCCGTGCAGGCGGGGTGGAAGGTGGGCCTCACCTCCCGGCGGGTGCGGGACCGCCATGGCACGGACGCGCGGCCCTTCGGGCACATCATGGCCGGGGACGTGTATTCCTCCGGCGCGGAGATTCCGCTGGCGGAGTTCCCCGGGGCGTCCATCGAGCCCGAGCTGTGCTTCCTTTTCGGCCAGCGCCTGGCCGGGCCGGGGGCTACGCCCGCCGCTGCCCGGGCCGCCGTGGCTGGTGTCGCGGCCGGGTTCGAACTGAACCAGAACCGCGCCCAGGGGGTAGGGGACTTTCCCCTCACCGTGGCGGACAACCTGAGCCAGTGGGGTCTGATGACCGGGGATCAGTTGGCGCCCCTTCCGCCGGAGGTGGACCTGGCGGCGCTGGAGGTGGTGCTGCGCAGGGATGGCGGGGAAGTCTCCCGCGCGCTGGGGAATGCGGACACCATCGACGATCACTTCCTCTCCCTCTCCATTCTGGCCAACACCCTGGCCGGGTACGGCGAAGCCGTGGAGGCTGGATCGCGGGTCATCACCGGCTCATTCGCCAAGTTCGAAGTGGCGGCGGGAGAACACTGGGAGGCGTTTTTTTCTGGGATCGGATCGATCTCGGTGTCTTTCGCATGAGGAGGAGGGGCCTATGAAGAAGACGGAACCAAGGAGAAAGAGCCCGGGAGCCAACCGGTGGGTGCGTTTGGGGATCGGTGTCGCGCTGTTTGCGGGATTCGTTGTGGGGACCCCCCTCCCGATGTTCACGGAATTCCAGGGGGGCATGGCCTTCGGCCAGGAAAGCCAGGATACCGGCGGCGGTGCGGCGGAGGACGACCCCTGCCCACCGGTGCAGGAAGGCGCGTTCAGCCCCTGCCCCTCTCAACAGGAGGAGGAGAAAGTCCGGGAAGGGCTGGATACCGCCGGCAGTGATGGTGAAGAGGAGGGCATGCTGGAAGGTCTGGGGATGGTTGAGGGTGGCTTGTTCATGACGACCCTCGGTTTCGTGGTTCTGAACAATCTGGATGGTTTCGGCACCGATTGCAGCGGCCTGAGCGAGGAGGTGGACCCTTCCACGGGAAAAAGCCCCAAGGACGAGTGCATGGACGACAATGAGGATTTGATCGGATTGGGAGTTCTTTTCATCGTCACCGGAGTGGTTTTGACAGGAGCAGGCGTGTGGACATTCGGTGAAGGCGCCGTAGATGCAGTGACCCAACATCCCGCGCCGCCCGGGGTTCGGCTGGGGCTGATTCCCTGCCGGGAATGCCGCCCCGCGCCATTGGCCATGGGAGTTCGTATACGATTTTAACCGGGGGGCTTTCAGGACTATCCAAACAGGGGGTTGAACCATGCCGAAATTTCCAACGGTTTTCCTGGCGTTGGGGATGGCCTTGTTCCTTGGCCGCGCATTTCTGTTTGGGAGCGTGGCGCAGGCGGAAGAACGGAAATTCCCAACCATCGTGGCCGCCGGTTCGGGATCTCCGGTGAACAGCACCAACGGCCGTTATTCACCCGTGCTCCTCTTGGACCATGAGAGCGGCGATCACTATGCGGACGGGACCTTGCGGGTGTTGTTCCAGACCGCGGTCCTGAACGTGGGCATGAGCCATCCCCTCATGGATTGGCTGCATCTGGAATACAAAGGGCGAGTGGCCGTTCGGGTGGAAGGGGCGCCCTATTCCATCTATGTGGAAGGCCGGTGGGTGAGGGAGTCCACCTTCATGGGGCACAGCGGAGCGGCCATCCTGACGGGCCATTTCCTTCCCGATTTGGATTGGGGATTCGACATCGAAAGTGAACTGCGCGGGCACCGCTTCCAAACCAACGAGGATACCGCCGCCGGATTCGATCTTCCGGACGATTTCCGGATGCGCGAATGGAAAGTCCGGGGCATCGGGCGCCGCCTGTTCGGGCTTGACGATGCAGAGGCCTCCCTTTCATTCGTAACCGGACGCCGCGCCCAATGGGGGGATTGGGAGTTGGATCCCGATGCCGGGGACAAGGCCCGCTATACCCGCCAAACCGCCAAGTTGAAAATGACCCTCCCCTGGAGTGACTTTTCCCAGACAAAAGTGGATTTCCGGGCCGGAACGGGAACCAACCTGGATCTGTTCAGCAGCTATTGGGTGGGTGGAATCTATGGGATGAACCCGGTGGGTGGATATTTCCGGCAGGAGTTCAGGGCCGAATCCATGGTGCTACTCAATCTGCGCCACGACCTGAAATTTGCGGAGGATCGCATTCTCTTTCTTCACGGTGATGCGGCCTGGCTCAAGGAGATCGACTTGCCCATCTGGGTGGATACTCCCCCATCCCGCACCATCGGCAGTGTGGGCGTGGGGTTTTTTTACGGAATCCGCTCTCTGAAAGGATTGCCCCTGATCCTGCGCTATGCGGAGGGGCTGGCCGTTCCGGAAAACTCCCCGGAACCGTACCGCCGGGAAATATCCATTCTGCTTGCAGCGGGATTTTGAGGCAACGGAATTTTGAAGCAGCGGAAATCGGCAAAAAAAATTCCCCGGAAACGGAAGAATCCGCTCCGGGGACACGATCATCGGTACACTGAATATTCGCTCAGCCTAGGCGGGGCGGACGTTTTTCGCAGAGGGTCCTTTGGCGCCTTCTTCAAGTTCGAATTCCACGGACTGGCCTTCGGCCAAGGTGCGGAATCCTTCCATTTGAATTTCGGATTGGTGGAAAAAACAGTCCTTCCCTCCATCATCCGGAGTGATGAAACCGTAACCTTTCGAATCGTTGAACCACTTGACTTTACCTATCACGATAAACTTCACCTCTAAAAAACATGAGAACCATCCCTTTCCCGCTCCTTGCAATAAAACGGAGAAGTGCACTTTCTATCAAGTGAGGCTTGGATAGTTCGATTCATAGCCCTGTTCAAGTCATACCTACAAGAGGCAATAAAAGCCACATAAATATCCGGTAGTGCATCAGTTTGAAATATTTCTGTCATTGCCGAGCGGAGCGAAGAATCTGGCCAGTATCCCGAAAATCCCAATCCGCGCCAACAAGATGCTTCGCTTCGCTCAACATGACAGTTGCTGGAAAAAAAATGGAACAAAGGGTGGAAAATCACGGGTGGAATTTCAAACCGATGCACTACCAAATATCCGCAAGAAAACGGCAGTGGGGCGCGAGGTGGTTTTCCTTCCTGCCCGCCCCCTTGTACGGTGCGGCTGCTCCTCAAAACGACGCGGCGAAGTCCAACATGGCCTTCGTGGTGATCTCCGGCCGCTCGGCGGCCAGGATGTGGCCGCCGTTGGGGACGTCTACCCGTAGCGCCTTGGGCATCCTGCCAACCAGCCTCCCCACCACCTCCTCGTCGAAGAAGATGCGGTCCCGCAGCCCGGAGAGCGCCAGCACGGGCACGGTGATCTCCTCGTAAGGAATGTCCCAGTTGGACTTGTTGGCGTTGCTGAGCAGGGAATAGTGGCCGCTGGCCTTGTCTATAGGCACGTAGGGATCGGGTCCCAGGAAGTTGGGCCGGATGGTCTCCAGCCATTCCGGGCTCCAGATGTGAGGGCTGAGCACGTCGCCCAGCAACTGGGGCCCACCCACTTCCATTACCCGCACCACCGCTTCGTTGATCCAACTCAAGCGGGTCCCCCCCTCGCGGAGGGTGTTGATCAGCACCAACCCGTCGGCCGGGTGGCCGGAGAGGTGAGTGCGCATGGCGTACAATCCCCCGATGGAGCCGCCCACGAAGATCGGCCGGACGGGCTGCTGCTTCCCCAGCAGGGAGAGTGCGTCGCCCACGATCAACTTCTCGTCCAGCGCCGTCCCGGGCGTGAACGGGCTGTCCGGCTGGCCGCGCATGTTGTAAACCAGCGCGCCGTGGCCGGCCTCCCGCAATCCGGGCAGGATCCCCGTGTTCCACAGGGTGATGTCGGTGGTGAGCAGATTGAAAAACACGAACGTACGGCCGCCATCCCCCGCGGGCGGGGTATGCTCGTAGTACAGGGCGTTGCCGGGGGAGAGTTCATGAACGGGCATTGGGTCGTCCTCCCTTCTGCAAATTGAATGATGGGCCACGGCCGGAATATCCACCGCCGGAATTCCAGGACCCATTCTCTCTAACAGAATTCGGGGAGGATTGACCAATCCG
>CAZOXD010000269.1:0-4930 GCA_964583525.1 uncultured Pseudomonadota bacterium | reverse complement strand
GCTTCTCCGTCATGGCCGTGTAGCCCGCCAGATCGCTAAACAGGACGGTTACCTGCCTGCGTTCGCCGGAGGTGGCAGTATCCACGCCCGAAGACATGCGTTCCATGGTCGACTCACCGGCTAGTTTTTGGCCGCATTCCGCACAGAATTTGGCCGAATCGGCAATCTCATGGTGGCAAGATGGACATTCCATGGCGTTTCCCTTCATTTGATCTGCATGGGGAAAGCCTAACAAAATGTGATTTGAATGGGGAGAATTAGATAGGGGGGTTTTTAAAAACGGTGGATGAGAAAATTTAAATAAATCAAATCAGTTGATTGAAGCACCCAACCCCTCCCCTGGTATATTTTCAAACACTCAAAATAGTGGGGTTGTCAGGGGCAGCGCTCCTCCCCACCGGGGGCACCCTGCCTGCGAGGCGTCTTTTCCCAAAACGCGCTATGGCTCTATTGCTCTATAGCGAAGTCAGCCCCCGCGCCACCTCGCCCAGCGGTTTTAGCGGCAGGCCACGAATCGCACCGCGCTCCGGCTGTTCCGGATCACCTGATCCAGGGCCTGCAGGGTGTAATCGATATCCTCCTCGCTGTTCTCCACACCCAGGGAAAGGCGCACGGAACAGTGCGCGTCCTCCTCGCTCAACCCGACCGCCATGAGCACGTGCGAGGGCTCCGGACTCCCCGACTTGCACGCCGAGCCCGAGGAGAAGTAAACACCATGCCGGTCGAGGAAGAGCAGCAGGGATTCGCCCCGCATGCCAGGCAGCGTCAGGTTGAGGGTGTTGGGCAGCCGGTCGGTGCGATGGCCGTTCAGCTTGGCGTCGGGCACGAGTTCCCGGATTCCCGTCTCCAACCGGTCGCGCAGCAGCGAAACGCGCTCCAGCACATTGTGGTTCAACCACTGCGTGGCGAGGTCACAGGCCTTGCCGAATCCCACGATTCCCGGCACGTTTTCCGTGCCCGAGCGGAGGCCCCGCTCGTGGCCCCCACCGTCTACCAGCGGCACCAGCTCCACGCCAGCCTTCACGTACAAGGCGCCCATCCCCTTCGGCCCATGGGCCTTGTGGGCGGATATGGACAGCAGATCCACGTCCAGCTCCTGGACGTCGATGGACATCTTCCCCAGCGCCTGGATGGCGTCGGTGTGGAAGAGCACGCCGCGCTGCCTGGCGATCCGCACGGCCTCCGCGATGGGTTGTACTGTACCAACCTCGTTGTTGGCCATCATCACGCTGGCCAGTACGGTTTCCGGCCGGAGCGCCTCGGCGAACGCGTCCACGTCGAGCTTGCCGTCGCCGTCCACGTCGAGCACCGTCGTCTCGAAGCCGAATTCGGTGAGGGCCTCGCAGGTTTTGAGCACGGCCGGGTGCTCGATGGATGTAGTCACGATGTGGTTGCCCTTCCTGCGCAGCCTCAGCGCCGTCCCTTTGATGGCCAGGTTGTTCGCTTCGCTCCCACCCCCGGTGAAGACGACGCGGCGCGCGGTGCAGTTCAGGGTGCGTGCCACCTTTCGCCGGGCCAACTCCACAGCCTCGTGACTGGCGTTCCCCAGCCGGTGGACGCTGGAGGGATTCCCGCCCTCCTCCTTGAGGTAGGGTAGAATCGCCTCCAGCACTTCGGGGTGCACGTGGGTGCTGGCGTTGTGATCCAGGTAGACCTCGCGCATGGGAACGGTCGGCTGGGCGGAGACGACCACCGCGGAGGTTTCTTCCCGCACGTCGGGCGCGGGCCTCGGCCCGCCAGTACCGGCGCCGGCCCACACCACCTCACAGAGCAGCGCCTTGTACACCGGGAACCCGCTAATCGGGTCGTAGCGGGTCAGGTCGGTGAGATCGTTAACGTTGCATTCTTGCCAGGCTTTCGGGCCCAGCGGCCCTCCGCCCCCCATGTTGGCATCGATGGCGCCCCGGATGATGTCGTCGGTCACCCTGGCCCGGAATTTCACCCGCCCCCGGGCGGTCTCCACGAACACCCAGTCGCCGTCGGCGATGCCCCGCGCCTTGGCATCCTCCCGGTTGAGCGTGACGGTCGGCTCGGGGGCCAGCCGGTTGAGCCTCCGCACGCCATGATGCTGGGAGCGGAAGTCGGCGAAGATGCGCGCTCCCGAGTTGAACACCAGGGGGTAGCGGGCCGCCATGGCCGGGTCGGCCAGCGGGCCCTCCTTTGGCTCCGTGTAGTCCGGCAGGGGCTCGTAGCCGTGCTCGAGGAGGATGGTGGAGGCGATCTCGAATTTCCCCGTCGGCGTGTTGAAACCCGGCTTGCCGTCGGGCCGCAACAGGCCTTTCTCCCATTTTTTATACTGGTTCATTACCGTGGGTACCTGCACCGATCCGCCCTGACGGCGCACCTCTTCCAGGGTAAACCCCGAGCCCTCGAGCACGTGGCGCAGCCGATCCTCGTCGCTGCGCGGAAAAACGCCGGGGTAGCCCAGCCGTTCGGCCAGCTCGATGAGGATATGGAAGTCGTCGCGCGCCTCCCCGACCGGGGCGATGACCGGCTCCCGGATCTTGAAAAGCGGCCCGTAGGTCATATACGCCGTGTTCTCGTACATCGTCGTGGCGGGCAGCACGATATCCGCATAGGCCGCGTCGGCCGTCAGATGGCGGTCGATGCAGACCAGGAGGTCCAGGGCGCCCAGCGTCTCCCGCCACACCTCCGGCCGTGGCCACGCGGTCATGATCGAACCGCCCAGTACAATCAGCGAGCGGATGCGGTAGGGGTCACCCCGCAGCACCGAGTCCGGCAGCGCGATGGCGTGAGACTCGCCCCGGTAGGAACTGTAGAGGGGAAAGCGGTCCCGGCCCAGCGCCTTGCGTAGGTCGGGATTGGGGACGAGCCCCTGCCGGTTGATGGGAAACTGGTTCTCCTTCATCCGCAACAGCAACCCTCCCGGCACGTCGAGCTGACCCGCGGCGCCCCACAGGGTGAGCACTGCGCGGATCGCCTGCACCCCGCCGTCGGAGTATTCCAGGCCGGTGTATATGACCGGACACGCGCCCCGGACGGTAGCGATGCGCCTGGCCAGCGTGCGGATCGTCTCCTCGGGCACCCCGGTCACCTCCTGCACCGCCTCCGGGCGATAGTGCTGGGCCAGCCGCTTCAACTCCGTCCAGCCGATGCTCCACTGCTCCACGAAATCCTCGTCGAACAGCTCCTCCTCGATCAACACCTGAATCATGGCCAGCGCCAACGCACCGTCCGTGCCCGGGCGGATGGGCACCCATTGCGCGTCGGTTTGCCGGGCCGTTTCGTTGCGCCGGGGGTCGATCACGACCACCTCCGCGCCCCTGGCCCGTGCCCGCTTGATCTGCTCGTGCGCCAGCGGAGGCGAATCGGTGGCCGGGTTGGCGCCCCACACCACGATCAGCTGGGCCTGCTCGATATCGCTGTCCATGGTGATGTACATCTCGCCCATCGTCACGTGGGGCGCGATCATGGCGAACGAGACGTAACAGAGCGCGCCCACGCCCAGCGTATTAGGCGAGCCGAACGGGAACAACACGCTCGACGCAGAGGAAACCGCCACTCCCTCCGGCTGGAAGGTGTCGCAGAGGGACTGCTCGAAACCGCCACGGCCAGTATAGATGGCCGTCGCCTCCGGGCCGGATTCAGCCTTGATGGTTTGCAGCCGCTCGACGATGGTCTCGAAGGCTTCGTCCCAGGAGATGCGCTCGAACTCGTAGGTTCCCTTCGGCCCGACGCGCCGCATGGGGTATTGCAGCCGGTCCGGGTCGTGGACGATCTCGGGCGAGTGGGCGCCGTTAGTGCAGATCATCCCCAACGGATGATCCGGCAGGGCCTCGGCTTTGCTGATCTTCCCGTCCTCCAGCGTCACCCGCACCCAGCAGCCTGCCGGGCAGATGCCGCAGAGACCGTCTTTGACCTCGACGGAAGGGGGAAACGCATGTCCGGAAGCTGCTTGCTTGATTTCGGTCATGACGCTCCGTTCGCTGGAGGGTCTTGCATGCAATGCGGGGGATTTCAGGCACAAACGTTTCGCATGTTAGACGAAGGCAAGGAGCCTTTCAAGGCGGACAACGACAAAAATCCTGGAACCGGTTGATTTATCCGATATTTCCCGTATGGAGCCACCAATACGGCCCAAATGACTTCTCGAACATGCGATACTACGATTTTGGAAGTGGAATCCAGATCATACCGGTCGTTCACGCCTTTTTTTACGCCGAGAGGGGATTGGAGGCCATTTTTCGGGAAATGATGACGATGCCATATGGCCTGGAGTCAATTTACCTCTCGTTTTCGCCTTTTCCCAATGCGCTCAGAGGTTGGTCAGCCCCCGTGCCACCTCGCCGGCGTCCTCGTATTGCTCCAGGGCGAGCAGGGAATCGCGTATCCCTTCGGCCCGCGCGCGGGAGACGGCCAGCAGGGCGTTTCCCATGAACTTGTCCACGATCTCACCGTTGGAAAGGGGCCGCTCCGCCGCGCCGCGGTTGATCTCCTCCCGGTGCCGCAACTCACGTCCATCCGTGGTTTTCACCACCACCTCACCGGAATAGGCGCGGGGAAAGGGGGAGGCGGGGTCGGCCTGGTAGCGCACCTTTTCCGCCAGCGCGAGGATGGTCTCGTCGTGGAGGGCTTCCGGCTCCAACTCGGCCAGCCCGAAGCGGCCCCGGACGATGCTGGCGGCCACGATGAAGGGCAGGGAGAACTTGGCGTCGTAGTCGCTCACCGGGCGCAGCTTTTTTTGCGCCGGTTCGCAGATGGTCTTGATCACCTCGGCGGGCACCAGGGTGGTCACCTCGGCCACGTCCTGCGGGCGCAACCCGTGCGCGTTCACCAGGGCGATGGCGGCGTCCGCGCAGCCATGGGCGAAGTGGCAGGCCGGGAAGGGCTTCACCGCCACCTGCTCCAGCTCCCAGCTTTCCCCCAGTCCCTCGGTGGCCAGGGTATAATCGCAGTCCGCCTCCAGCGG
>CAZOXD010000268.1:2254-4957 GCA_964583525.1 uncultured Pseudomonadota bacterium | reverse complement strand
ATCAATCCCGGCAATTTCGTGGACCAGAAGCGCTTCGAGGTGCGCGAGTACACCCCCGCCCAATACGCCGAGGAACTGGAGCGGGTGGAGGAGGCGCTGCTGCCCCTGATTGCAGCGTTGCGGGAGCACGGGCACTCCCTGCGCATCGGGGTCAATCACGGCTCGCTGTCGGACCGGGTGCTGAACCGTTACGGGGACACCCCGCGGGGCATGGTGGAATGCGCCATGGAATACCTGCGCATCCTGGCGGCCCATGGCTACCACGAGATCATCGTCTCCATGAAGTCCTCCAATCCCCTGGTGGTGATCCAGGCCTATCGCCTGCTGGTGCGGGCGATGGAGGCCGAGGGGATGGACTATCCCCTCCACCTGGGGGTGACCGAGGCCGGCAGCGGCGCGGAGGGCCGGGTCAAGTCGGCCATCGGCATCGGCGCGCTGCTCTGCGACGGCCTGGGCGACACGGTGCGGGTCTCCCTCACCGAACCCTCCGCCAACGAGATTCCCGCCGCCCGGGAACTGGTGGCCTCGCTGGAAGGGCTGCGCGGCGGCCCCGCCTGGCCCGAAGAGCGCTTCGCGGTGTCCCTGGCCCCGGAAAACCTGGGACGGCGCCGCGCCACCCGGCGCCTGCTGCTGGGTGGAACAGGTAGTCATGGGGAGGATCATGGCCAGCCTTCCTGCCCAGTGGGCGGGGGAGCGCCGGTGGCCTTGCTGGGCCTATTCAGTCAACTTCATGGCAGCCAGCCGCAGGGGACCCCGCCATCGGCTCCCGAACCCTTCGACGCGCTGCTTTCCCCGCCCCTCCCGGGAGGGGGCCCCGAGAATGAGAGCGAGAGTGAGAGCGGTGGCAAGGCTGGAGGCGGCGCATGGCGGCCAGTTCCAGCAGAGCGAGCCGAACCCGGGCCGGTTCCCGCGCTGATCCGCATCGGTAGCGGCGCCCTGGACGGCGAGCCTCTGCGGCGGCTGCTCCGGGAAGGCCGGGCCTTCACCTCGGGCGCCCTGCTGTTGCTGGAGGGGGAGGAGAAGAGGCCACACTTCCTGCACCCCCTGCGCCGGCTGGCGGGAATGCTGGAGGAAGCGGGACTGGACTGGCCGCTGGGAGTGGTGCTCCCCGCCGGAAGGGGCGATGCGCCCGGCCTCGCTATCACCACAGAGGTTGGCTCCCTGGCCGCCGATGGGCTGCTGGACGCGCTGGTGTGTCCCACGGACGGCGGGGCTTCCGCCCTGGCCGCCCACGGGCAGACGCTGCTCCAGGCGGCGCGGCTGCGCAGCTATGCGCCCGAGTACATCTCCTGCCCCTCCTGCGGGCGCACCCTGTTCGACCTGGAGGAGACCACCGGGCGCATCAAGGCCCGCACGTCCCACCTGAAAGGGGTGAAGATCGGCATCATGGGCTGTATCGTCAACGGCCCCGGAGAAATGGCGGACGCGGACTTCGGCTACGTGGGCGGAGCCCCCGGGAAAATCAATCTCTACCAGGGGCAGCACTGCGTGGAGCGCGCCGTGCCGGCCGCAGAGGCCGTGGAGCGGCTGGTGGCGCTCCTCAAGCAGCACGGGGCCTGGGTGGAGCCGGGGTAGGGCGGCGGTAAAATAATTAGGTCCATCCGCCTCCTTCGAGACGCCTCGCCATGCGAGGCTCCTCAGGAAGGCGGGTTGTTCGACTGACGGTCCCCCCTCAGGCCTCCTCCAGGGTGTCGAAGCTGCCCAGCACGGTCACCTTGCGCTCGTCGTCCTCCAAATCCTCCAGGCAGGCGGCGGTGTGCTCGTTGTTGGTCACGTCCAGGAAGAACACGTAGGTCCACGGCCCTTCCTTCGTCGGCCGGGATTCCAGGCGGCACAGGTTGAGGCGGTGTTTGTTGAAGATGCGCAGCAATTCGTAGAGCAGCCCCGGGTAATCCTCCCTGGGCTCGATCAGCAGAGATGTCTTCCCGCGGGAAAAGTCATGGCCGATGTTCGTGAGGGGTTTCTTCCCGGTGGCCCGCACCACCAGAAAGCGGGTGAAGTGGGTCATGTAATTTTGCACCTCCGTGTCCACCAGGAATTCCTTATGGGCCTCGCCGTATTCGGGCGGCACGATGGCTGCGCGGGGACCCCTGCTCCGGGTGGCCAGGAACTTCCGTCCGGATTCGATGTTGGAGGGAGTGAGCGCCACCTTGACGTCCGGGAAGCGGGATTCCATCAGGATGCTGCACTGGTCGCAGGCCACGGGCTGGGCGTAGACCGTCTTCACCTGCTCCAGGGGGGCGTTGGCCAGCAGGGAAAAGCTGACCCGGACGTTGATCTCCAGTTCGATCACCACCTTGTGCTGAACCAGCCGGTCCTGGGCGAAGACCACCGTGCCCGTGTCAGAATTTTCGATGGGAAAGATCCCCAGCGCCTCCTGGTCCTCCTCGGTGCGGGAGAGCACTTCGGGAATGGTACGGGTGTAGACGATCTGAGGCGGCTTCCCTTTCCCCTCCCGTGATGCTTTGGATTTTCCCGCCCCCGCGCCGGTCGTGGATGGCAGGAGGTGCGCTTGCAGAAGGTGTTCTTTCAGACGCCGGGCGGCCTTGTCGCTGAAGGTGCCCTTGGGGCCGAGGGTGTAAAGTCTCGCAGGCGTGAACGGAATCGGTTTGGTGTGGGCCATGGCCTCGGGTTTCCCTCTGTGCAATCGGCGCAGTCGACGCTATCGGGGCAACCGGTTTCAGGTTCCCTGCGGGCCGAGCG
>CAZOXD010000268.1:0-2154 GCA_964583525.1 uncultured Pseudomonadota bacterium | reverse complement strand
GGCCGGCCGGCCGGGGTGTCCTCGCCGGGGAGCGGCAACACGCCCTGTTCGCGGAAGATGGCCCGGGTGGCCCGGCGGTTGCGGCGCTGCTGCAACAACAATATGGTATCGCCCTCCATCACCAGATCGTCGCCACGGGGAATGAAGATTTCCTCCCCCCGGCGCACCGCGCCCACCAAAGCTCCGGAGGGCATGCCCAGATCGGCCAGGCGGTGGCCGTTGCCCCGCACTCCGGGGTTGAGGCGCAGCTCCAGGATCTCGATGTCGCTGGCGACGAATGTGAAGAAGGAATCCAGGTCGCCCCCCCGCACGAACCGGAGAATCTTCCGGGCGGTAAGCACGCGGGGCGAAAAGGCGATGTCGATCACCCCCCCCTTGGCCAGGATAGGCAGCCATTCGGGCTGCTTGACCAGGGCCACCCCCTTGGCGGCGCCATACTCCTTGGCCAGCAGGGAGGACACCACGTTGATCTCGTCCGCCGCAGTCACGCTGATGAAGGTGTCCGCGTGCTCGATGCCTTCGGCGCGCAGGGCCGCGGAATCGGTGCCGTCCGCATGGAGAATCAGGGAGCGGTCCAGTTTTTGGGAGAGCCAGTCGCAGCGTTCCTCCGAGATTTCCAGGATCCGCAGATCGACCGGGGTGTGTTCCAACCGCCGGGCCAGGGCATAGCCGATGTGCCCGCCGCCGTTGATGAACACCTTGCGGTCGGGAGTGCGGGGAAGTTGCAGAAAATCGATCAGGTCCTGGAGCCGGTCTCTCCCGCAGAAAAAATAGACCGAATCCCTGGCTTCGATCACGGTGTCCGGTCCCGGGATGAACGACTCGCCCGCACGTTGAATAATGGCGATCAGGGTCTGCGGAATCTGCGCCGTCTGGCCGAATTCCTTGATCGTGGACCCGGCGAGAGGATTCCGCGCGGAAATGGGGATGCGGGCCAGGATCACCTCGTCCCCCAGGAATGGGTGGTAATCGGTGAGGCGTGGATTGGCCACCAGGTTGGCCAAATGCTCCGCCGCCACCTGGTAGGGGTTGATGATCAACTCGATTCCCAGATGCCGCTTTTCCGTGAAGGAAGAGTCGTGGCCGATGTTGATGGTCTTGACCCGGGCGATCTTCTTGGCGTTGCCGATTTGCCCGGCCAGCAGGCAGGAGATGATGTTGGTTTCGTCGTAGTTCGTGACCGCCAGGAACAGGTCCGCGTCCGCCGTGCCCGTCTTTTCCAGCACGGTAATATCGGTGGCGTTCCCCAGCAGGGTGGTGATGTTGAATTCGGACCTGAGTTGATCGAGCACCGTGGGGTTGGTATCGATGGCGACGATCTCCACGTTCTCGCGGTAAAGGGCCCCGATGACATGATAGCCGACCTCCCCTGCCCCGATGACGACCACTTTCACGGAAAATCTCCCACGGGTTTGAGGCGCGGCGCCGGCGATCCGCATGGAGGTGGGGGAGGCGGTTTGTCCCAAGTCCTCATTTTGTCCCCAACAACGATGTTTTTCCCAACCGCCATGGAAGCAGGCTGTTGGCGCGCCACTCGGCTAACTACCCTCCGGGGGGCAGCTTTCGGTTCCTATTCCGGGTTGCACCAAACCTCGTCCTGAAAATAGCCGAATCCGCCCATACCGGCAAGGCGGGACCTCACTTGGGGGCAGTGACCACCCTCCGGAGGGCCGGGAACCGTGGATACCAGGTTTGATGTCAGAGAAATTCGTTCGTTATGTATTGGGGGCGCTGCCCCCAACCCCCGGCCCTCCGGGGGGCAGCTTTCGGTTATTATTCCGAGCTGCACCAAGCATTTTGCTGAAGGATTTGTTGAAAAAATTGCTGCGATTTCAATAAAATTTTATCAAAAAAAATTTGATCCAACATTTTGAAAGGCATGTGACCAATTCCAAAACAGCAATAAGAAGGTCAGCCTCCGGCGGCGGAGGTTTTTGCCTATGGCAATTACCGGCCCGTGGCAATTGCCGGGGCGGTCGTAATATTAACGTCGGCCTTCTGGACTCCCGGCAAGGGACCGGCAGTTCATTGAACAGCGCCCCTGCACCCCCAATTCTGGAATAAAAACAATATGTTGAATTATATGGATATGCCTATTCCATTAGCTCAGTAGCAAGAAGTATATGGCAAATGAATTCAAGGAATTATTCGGGA
>CAZOXD010000267.1:0-4994 GCA_964583525.1 uncultured Pseudomonadota bacterium | reverse complement strand
CCCCGCGCCACGCCAAAAGGCCGGACGCACATCCGGCCCTGCTCCCCGTTCCGGGGGGACGCCCCCCCTACCCGCCTGACAACCTCCCTCTACCCGCCCAATATAGGTTGAAGCTCCGCTTCGCAGGCATCGTAGTGTTCCGGGTCGCAGTAGAGGCTCTCGATGGTGAAAACCTGATTGTAACGCTCCAACAAAACCGAGATTTCGTGGAGCGGTTGGAGGCGGGTTTTCCCCAGCACGACCCACCGCACATAGATTGGGAATCCCCCGCCCGCTTCGGGAAGCCCCAGGGTGGATAGCCGCCGCTCCTCCTTGAGATGGATCACCTCCACCCCCCGGCGCTTGAGCCCCGCCACGGCTTCCAGAACCCGCCCGCGCAGCTCACCGGAGGTGGATTTCCGGGTCGCCCCCACGGATTCGGGGGTATCCAAGGCCTCGAATTGCAGCACCCGCACCATCGGTTTCCGGTTTACGATGCGAGAGGCCCAGGGACGCTCCCTGGCCTGGTGCAATTGCCCGAGCACTTCATCCTCCCGGGCCGAGAGGAAATTTTCCAGCGAACCATCCATGGCGAAGGGGATTTCCCGTTCCTCCACCGATCGTTTCAGGAAATACTCGAAGGGCAGGAGGGTCTTGTGAAAATACACCTGCATGGCCATGTGGAAACGGGCCATCAGAAAATCCTCGTAGGTATAGAGTGCATTCTGTTCCAGGGTCATAGCCAAGCCTGCCGCGCTGCTCGTGCAGGAAAGGGATCCGATCAGTCTGGCCAGATCGAACAGGCCGTAGGTGACCCCGGCGAAGTGGGCATCGCGGCGCAGGTAGTCCATCCGGTCGGCATCGATTTCACCGGAAATGATCTGCTTGAGGAGAGGATACATGGCGTTTCCTTCCCCGCCGCCCTTTCCAGGATCTCCCCGGCCGCCCATGAGCCGCTCCCCCGGCTTGACGCGCCCATCGATCAGGGCGCACACGTCCCGGGCCTCGTCCATGTCCAGCAGGCGCGGCTCTTCCAGCGCCAGGGCATGGATGGCCGCCACGGAGTAATCCTCATGGGTCGCCTTGCCGGAGCGGGTTGCATCCCCATACCAATCCCAGGGGAGGGGCAGCGCTTCCCGGGAGGGCAGGAGGGGTTCGAAGGAATGGGAGAAGGGAGGGTGCCCCAGATCGTGCAGCAGTCCCGCCAGCCTCACGGTCTGACGGAAGTAGGCCAGATCGCTCCCGCCGTATCCGTGTTCCCGGAAATCATTGCAGGCGAGGGCAATCTGGTCGAAAACCCGCCCCGCCAAGTGCATCACGCCGAGGGAGTGACTGAATCGGGTATGGGTCGCCCCCGGATACACGAACCCGGCGAATCCCAGTTGCGAGATATATCTGAGCCGCTGCACATAGGGGTGGTCGATGATGCCGCGTTCCCGGCCACTGAAGGGAATGGATCCGTGCAGGGGGCAGCGGACTTCGAACGCGGGGGAAGGGTATGGGTTCATGGCACTGGGTTGGGGGGATTACGCGTGAAAACCCTTGCTGGGGGGACGGAACGAACCGGCCATCCCATCCGATTCAAATCATGGAAAATTTGACTTTTCTTCGCAGCCCACCCACCATGTTCAAAATAGGAAAAGCCCTTGGCGCCCAGTACTTTCGTGTCAGAAGTTCACGTCATAAGAGCTGATAATATTTATGTTCAATAACAAGAAGATAACCCGAAAACTTCTGACGCGAAGTTCTGCCGGCAAGCACTATTAAGCAGTCTCAAAAATACGTGCGCGTCGCGCACTTCAAGACGCTCGCTTCGCTCGCTCCCCGGCAACGCGGTTAAGAGAGCCCGATTCCCTGAGATCCAGGGACGGACACGCTTGTCCGTCCCGTCATGGAAGGCTCCGAAGAAGCCTGTCTCGAAGGGCCGGGATTTTGCCAATATTCCATTTTTGAGACCGCTTGTAGTGAAACACTACCACAATTGAGTGCAAACAGGAGATTTGATGGAGATCGAGATCGAATACTGCGGGGAGTGAAACTATCTTCCCGAAGCGGCTCGTGTAGCCGCGGAGTTGAAGGACAAATTTTCCCTGGACCCCAAGCTCATCGAGGGGAGCAAGGGAATCTTCGATGTGAGGGTGAATGGAAATGTGGTTTATTCCAAGGCCGACACCCATAAATTCCCGGATCGGGGGGAAGTAGTGCGGTTGGTGCAAAGCGCCTGATTGGGCGCCCCGGTCCTGACTCCCGGATTGGCCGGGGGAGGAACACCCCGTGTGGTTTCCCGGTGGAAAACCTTGTGTTCCCGCAGGTACCGGACTATGGTGTCCCAATCGCTTCGAATTCCGCTTCAAAGGCCTGCAGTCACAGCCAGGGGGGAGCGGATTTTTTTTGATCAATACGGAAAGCCGAACGCATGAAAATTCACGAAAAAACACATGATACGGCAGGCGCAGGGAAATGGGACATCCACACCACACGCTATGTCCCCGTGGGGGGAGGCGCCCGCTCCATGCTCCCGGTGTATGACGACCCGGATTATCGCCGCTATCATGGATTTGTTGGGATCGATGAACACCTGACGGAAGCCATCCATCTTCTCCCAGTCCTGTTTCAATACATGGGAGGAAAGGCGATCATTCAGGCAGGGGAGTTCGGAAAATTCACGGCCCAGTTGTTGGGGCAAACCACCGAGCGGCTCGAAGAAAAGGTGGAAGAAAAAAAGGTGGAAGAAGAATAGTCCCAGGTCTCAGGTACGCTTCCTGCCTCCTTCACCCGAAGGGGGCCGGCCCCTCCGCGATATTTTGCTCTTTCTTCCCTGGCGGATTCACGGATTCCGTTCCTTTCCCGCGCCCGATTTCCCCGCTCCGTTCATGGGGCTCCCGGTTTCCGGTCGATGCAAGGTCAACAAGTCCACCAGCATGATCTGCCCCGTCCCTTGTTGGGGCAGCCGCCCTGAATGCAGCGCGGGGTATTTTTCGCATCCAGGATTCCCTGATTTGCCCGCAGTGACAGGAAGCAGGGACCCCGCGCTCGCCCCGGGGTGAATCCCCTTGACCTTGGGGGGTGTAGATGGTCGAGTGGTGACTCGGGGAAGATTCCCACCGCATTTCCGGAATCAAGATCTCCATAGGGGTTTCCATGGGTGAACTGATCCACACCAGTAAAGTGAAATTGGTCCGGGACAAGGGTCCTGTGCGCCGCGCCTTCATCGAGCATTTCGACGAGCCGGTTTATTATGGAGTGCACACGGCGATCGCGAACTTTTATGGCGTCCAGCCGGAAACGGAATATCCGGCCACGCTGGATCATATGATCGCCGCCATCGGCGGGTGACTGGTCGGCACCTTTGGAGGCGCGCTGGCAGCGCGCGGAATCAAGATCGAACCGGGAGAATTGACCGCCGATGTCGAGGGGGATATCGCAAAGGTGGAACGCACCATCCGCATCACGGAAATACGAGTCAAGTATCACCTCCCCATCAGCACGGAGGAACAGGAAACCACGGACCGCGTACTGAAGATCCATCCGGCGGGATGCCCCGCCCATGAGAGCGTGAAGGATTCCATCCGAATCAAAATCGAGGCGGAGTACCAGTTCCGGTAAAGCCACGCCCGTGGAAAACGGCGCCCGTGCCCAGATTTCAAGATATCAAGATAGGCGCCCCGGGGCCTGTCCCTGGAACGCTGCAACCCTTTCCGGCGGGAACGAACGATGGGTATCGATCTTTCATCGTCCGAGGTGGATGCGTATCTGCTGGCGTCGCCCCGGGGCATTCTCTGCGTGACCCGCCCGGGCAAGGCTCCCCTGGCCCTTCCCATGTGGTTCGGTTGGATCGATGGGAAAATCGTCATGACCACCCTTTCCGCGTCGAAAAAAATGGCGCCTATCCGCGAGAACCCCCTGGTTTCCTTCCTGGTGGAATCCGGTGAGAGGTACTTCACCCTCAAGGCGTTGTTGCTGGTGGGAAATTGCGAATTGCAGGACGATCCGCACCAGGTGCGGCAATGGCAGGAGCGCATCCGGGACAACAAGCCGATGTACAAGGAATACTTTCCCGAGCAACTTCCCCCTTACCTGGAAAAGTTTTATTCCCTCCCCCGCACGGCGCTGCTGATCACGCCCTCCTCCGTGACTTCCTGGGATTTCGCCAAGGTGCGGGCATGATGAGCGGGGAAGGAGGGCGGTGATGAAAATGCGGTGCGCCTATTCCAGCTTGAAGGGGGCGGAATCGGGATTCGAAGGGTCTTCCCGGGCCGGTTTCCCGGGTTCTACAGGCTCGATGCACTGCCGGCCTTCGTTGCTGGGATTGTTGACGTAGGTGCTGACGGGGCTGGCGGTCATACCCTCCCATTCCCTGGATTGCACCATGGCCAGCAGGGCGTCCCGGGTGCGGGAGACCGCATCCATCGCATCCAGCCATTGAGAATGGTGCTCCGCCTCCAGGATCACCGGCATCCGGCCATGGAGGATTGCCATCATCGCATTGGCCGAGGTGGTGAGGATGGCGCAGGTGGAAATCTCCCCGCCATCGGGAGCCTGCCAATGTTCCCATAACCCCGCCATGGCGAAGGCCGCGCCGTCCTCCCGGCGGATATGGTAGGGCTGTTTGCCGCCGGGGACCTTTTTCCATTCATAGAATCCATCCGCCAGGATCAGGCAGCGGCGCCGTTTGAAGGCGGCGCGGAAGGAGGGCTTCTCCGCGGCCGTTTCCGCCCGGGCGTTGATCATGCGGTTCCCGATGGCCGGGTCCTTGGCCCAACCCGGAATCAGGCCCCAGCGCAGCAGCGCCAATTCGCGGTCTCCCTTCACGTTGCGGGCGCGCACCACGGCCACGGGTTGGGTGGGCGCGATGTTGTAACGGGGCGGGAATTCCCGCACCCCCTCCAGGCTGAAGGAAAATTGCTCCGCCAATGCCTGGACGTTGCCTCCAAGGCTGAATCTTCCGCACATGCGCACGATCCGCGTTGATTGATACCCGCTCTCTTCCGCCGGTCTTCCGCCAGGATGCTTCG
>CAZOXD010000266.1:0-5018 GCA_964583525.1 uncultured Pseudomonadota bacterium | reverse complement strand
CCCGTAAGATCGCCCATCGAGGCGTCCAGCACCCCCCTTTTGCATTATCGTTGGCCGGCCGCCTGATGGAACCTCCGATATGGACAACTAGGCAGTCGAGGCAGGAAAAGGTAGTATCGAGGCGGAATTTCGGGAGTGAATTTCTCCTGATCCCATCTCAACTTACGTCCACCAAAGCGATAAATACCGCGATAAATACAGCGTTCGCCGCGGAACATCCTGGTCGAGCCGAATCCATGCGCCGTGCTTCCCTGGTTCCTTATCTGAGCGGCGGCGGAGCGATTCTGTGCTGGGCCTCCCTCGCCGCCTCCATCGGCGAATCCCTGCGCGATTTGCCTCCGGAAACCCTGCTCTTCTGGGGGCTGTTGATCGCGGGAATCAGCCTGACCGGCTGGGAAATGCTGCGCAACCGCCGTCCCTACCTGACCTGGCCGGGCTGGAGGGGCGCGCTGTTCGGAATCTTCGGGATATGGGGCTACCACACCCTGTTGGTGCTGGCCTTTGTCCATGCGCCGCACATGGAAGCCAATATCCTCAACTATACCTGGACCCTATGGATCGTCGTGTTGGGCTCCCTGTTGCCCGGCCACCGCTTCACGGGACGCATCCTCGCGGGTGGACTGTTCGGATTCGCCGGGGTGGCGCTGGTCATTGGCGGGGATCGTTTGCTGGGGGGACGAGTGGAACTGGGGGGGTACGCCGTGGGATTTGCCTTGGCCCTGGCTGCTTCTTTCACTTGGTCCTCGTTCACGGTCTTCCTGCGGCTGATGGTGCCAGGGGGCCGGGAAAACATGGCCCTGTTCTGCCTGCTGGCGGCGGGGATGGCCCTGGGTTTCCTGCTGCTGCGGGGCGCCCCGCTGGGGTTGGCCCTGGAACATCTCCCCGTGGTGGCTTTTTTCGGTCTGGTGCCCCTGGGCCTGTCCTTCGTGCTTTGGGAGCGCGCCGCCCTGCAAGCCAACATGCAGGTATTGGGGTTGATGAGCTTCTTCACGCCCGTGCTCTCCACGCTCATGCTGGCCCTGGTATCGGGCGCTGCCATCGCCCCCACGCTCTACGGCGGGTTGGGGCTGATCCTGGCCGGGGCCTGGCTGGGGGAACGGGGGGTGCGGGGATGAAGGGGAACTCGTCCGGGGAATGATCCCGCCTCAAATCCCCCTAATTTGCGGGAGCGGGTGGGACATCCCCCGCAACATTTGATATTTTAAAAAGTTGACTGGGAATTGTTGGAAATCCCGAAGACTTACGAAGGAGAATCGGGTGGCCTTTCCAACTGAACGGTTACATTTTAATTATCCAGATTATTTTTTAGCATCTCGAATCCGCTCAAATGTTCAATCCCGAGAAGGAATACGATGTCTTGGTGATAGGCGGCGGAAACGCTGCGTTATGCGCCGCCATCACGGCACGGGAGCAAGGGGCCACAGTCCTGCTGGTGGAGCATGCGCCCAAACCCATGCGGGGGGGCAACAGCCGCCATACGCGCAACCTGCGCGTCATGCACACGGAGCCAACCGACGTTCTGACCGAAACCTACCTCGAGGAGGAATACTGGGAAGACCTGAGACGGGTCACGGGCGGGCAGACCAACAAAGAGTTGGCGCGCATGGTGATCCGCGAATCTGCCCGGGCCACGGATTGGATGTCGGCTCACGGTGTGGTGTTCCAGCCCGCGTTGAAAGGGACCCTCAATCTTTCCCGTACCAATGCCTTCTTCCTGGGCGGCGGCAAGGCGCTGCTTAACGCCTACTTCCGCAAGGCCGGGCAATTGGGCATTGACGTCCTCTACGACACCGAGGCGATCTCCATCGATATCGAGGAAGGCGTGGCCCGCCAAGCGGAGATGATCAGCCAGGGATTTCCAGCCCGGGTGCAGGCCAAGGCCGTGGTCGCCTCCTCGGGCGGTTTCCAGGCCAACATTGAATGGCTCAAGGAATACTGGGGCGAGGCCGCGGAGAATTTTCGCATCCGCGGGACGCCCTATGCCCAAGGGCGGGTGTTGAGGAATCTTCTCGATCAGGGTGTGGCCCCCGTTGGCGACCCGACCCAGTGCCACGCCGTGGCCATTGACGCCCGCGCCCCGCGGTTCGACGGGGGCATTGTGACCCGGCTGGACTGTGTTCCTTATAGCATCGTCGTGGACCGGGACAGTCAGCGATTTTACGACGAGGGCGAGGACATATGGCCGAAGCGCTATGCCATCTGGGGGCGGCTGGTGGCCCAACGGCCGGGACAAATTGCGTTTTCCATCTTTGACGCGAAGTCCGAGCATCTGTTCATGCCCTCGGTTTTCCCTGCATACCGTGCGGACACCATCGGCGAACTGGCCGGGTTGTTGGGGCTGGACCCCGCAGCCCTGGAAACGACGGTGGGGCGTTTCAATGCTGCCGTGCGGCCAGGCCAGTTCGATAATCAGACCCTGGACGGGTGCGCCACCGAAGGCCTCGACCCGCCCAAGACCAACTGGGCGCGGCCCTTTGACACGCCGCCGTACATCGCCTATCCGCTCTGCCCGGGCATCACCTTCACCTACCTGGGTGTCAGGGTGAACAAGCATGCCCAGGTGTCGATGCAGGATGGGCGGCCGGTGACCAACCTGTTTGCATCTGGAGAGATCATGGCGGGAAACATTCTTGGAAAAGGATATCTCGGGGGATTGGGCATGACGATCGGAACCGTATTCGGACAAATCGCGGGACGGGAAGCGGCACGACATGCCATTGGATGAAATGGATGAAAATCGGAGAGAGGCCCGGCGGGCCATGGAGATCTGCAACGCCTGCAGATATTGCGAGGGGTACTGCGCCGTCTTTCCGGCGATGGAACTGCGCCGCTCTTTCACGGAGGGCGAATTGGATTACTTGGCGAACCTCTGCCACAACTGCCGCGGGTGCTTCTACGCCTGCCAATACGCACCGCCCCACGAGTTCGGCGTCAACCTGCCCAGAACGCTCGCGCAATTGCGGGCCGGCACATACGCGGAAAACGCCTGGCCGCGGCCCCTGTCCCGCCTGTTCGCGCGCAACGGCCTGATCGTCTCCCTCGTTACCGCGTTAAGCCTCTCGCTGGTGTTGTTCCTGACGATGGCGCTTCAGCAGAGTCAGGTGCTTTATGGCGTGAATCGCGAACCCGGCGCCTTCTACGCGCTGATCCCCTACACGGTGATGGTGACGGTGGCGGGCGGAACCTTCGGCTTCGCTCTGTTGGCGATGTTGATCGGGGTAGTGCGCTTCTGGCGCCATACGGGGTCTGGGGGGCTGCCCCGCGTGCATTCCATCGGCCGCGCGGTGATAGACGTTCTCACGTTGCGTCATCTTGGTGGAGGGGGACACGGCTGCAACGACCTGGACGAAAATTTTTCCCAATCCCGGCGCCGGCTGCATCACTTTCTCTTCTACGGCTTCGCACTGTGCTTCGCCTCCACGACGGTAGCGGCGGGGTACGATCATTTCCTCGGGCTCCCTGCGCCCTACCCGTTCTGGAGTTGGCCCGTGGTTTTGGGCACCCTCGGCGGAATCGGCATGATAGTAGGCTCGGTGGGGTTGTTCTGGCTCAAACTAGCCGGAGATCCCACCCCATCTGCTCCTGGACTGCTGGGATCGGACGTGGGTCTGATCTTTCTACTGGGAATGACCGCGGCGACCGGGATGGCGCTGCTCGCCTTGCGCTCGACCGGTGCAATGGGCATTCTGCTGGCCGTCCACCTGGGTTTCGTGCTGGCCTTTTTCCTGCTCATGCCCTATAGCCGCTTCGTTCACGGCATCTACCGCACTGCCGCCCTGATCCGCTATGCCCAGGAGCGGTGGCCATCCTGAGTTCTTCCATGGCGCCACTTGCGGAGTCGCATTTTCCTTTGGCGATTTGAAGATCGACACCCGCTCCCGGGTGCTGGACAACGAGGAACAGCCCATCGAGGGTCTCCATGCCGCCGGGGAACTGGTGGGCGGGCTGTTCTGCCACAACTATCCAGGTGGGAGAAGGCTTACCGCGGGCACCGTGTTCGGGCGTATCGCCGGGGAGGAAGCGGGAAAAATGCGGGGCGGGTAGAGATTTTCCAGGACGGAAAGCCGATCGTTACCAATCGCCCGAAAGAACGGACCCGGGGTCATAAAAACTTCAGGCCCACAATCCGGATGCTCATGAAAACCGCCGGCAACCTCTATTCCTACCAGGGGCACGTGCCCCGCATCGATCCTTCCGCCTATGTGGCCCCGGGCGCCATGGTGATCGGACGGGTGGAGATGGCGCCCCATTCCTCGGTCTGGTTCAACTGTGTGCTGCGGGGCGACCTGGGCACCATCGAGATCGGCGAGGGGAGCAATATCCAGGATCTGACCACGGTGCATATCGAGGGATCGGAGGAACGTCCGGACGGGCGGGAGCGCGGCACCGTAATCGGGCGCAACGTCACCATCGGCCACAACTGCGTCATCCATTCCTGCGTGATCGAGGACGATTGCCTGATCGGCATGGGGGCGGTGTTGCTGGGGGGCGCCCGCATCGGCAAGGGCGCCATCGTGGGCGCGGGAACCCTGGTGCTGGAAGATACGGTGGTGCCGCCTTATTCCCTCATCGTGGGTAACCCGGGCCGGGTGCGCAAAACCTATGCGCCGGAGGAGGCTCACCAAATGACAGAAGCCGCTGCCCGCATCTACCGCGCCCGCATCGGCCGCTTCCGGGAAGGGCTGGCGGCAATCCCGGCAGAATTGCCCGGGGAGGAGGCGGGTGGCTGAGCGCCCGCCCCAAATATGGGGTGATCCGGGTCAGGCGTTTTCCCAAATAATGCGATCGCCGGTATCGAACCAGGGCTGGAAGTGTGGGCCGTAGTGTTCCTCCAGCACCGCTCGCTTGATCTTCATGGTGGGGGTGATGAAGCCGTTGTCGATTCCCCACTCGTCCTTGGCGACGGCCAGGTACTGCAGCCGCTCGTGGTGTTCCACCTGGGCATTGACCTGCTCGATCAGCTTTTCCAGTTCCCCTGCGATGCGCTCCTTTCCGGTTCCGTCGGCCATGTCCCGGCG
>CAZOXD010000265.1:0-5029 GCA_964583525.1 uncultured Pseudomonadota bacterium | reverse complement strand
CCATGCCCAGGCGCGAGGATATCCACGCCATCCTGATCATCGGCTCGGGTCCGATCGTCATCGGCCAAGCCTGCGAGTTCGATTATTCCGGCACCCAGGCCTGCCGCGCCCTGAAGGAGGAGGGCTACCGGGTGATCCTGGTCAACAGCAATCCGGCCACCATCATGACGGACCCGGACCTGGTGGACGCCACCTACATCGAGCCCATGACGGTGGAAGTGCTCACCACCGTGATCAAACAGGAGCGCCCGGACGCCCTGCTCCCCACCATGGGCGGGCAGACCGCTCTCAACTTGGCGCTGGCCCTGGACGACGCCGGGGTACTGGAGAAATACGGCGTGGAGCTGATCGGGGCCAACGTGAAGGCCATCCGCAAGGCGGAGGACCGGGAACTATTCCGCCAGGCCATGGACAAGCTGGGCATCCGCTCCCCGGGCAGCCACATCGCCACATCGGTGGAAGAGGCGCGGGCGGTGGTGTCCGAGTTGGGGCTGCCCCTGGTGATCCGTCCCTCGTTCACCCTGGGAGGGATGGGGGGCGGCATCGCCCGCACCCGGGAGGAACTGGACGAAGTGGTGCAACTGGCCCTGGCCGCCTCCCCGGTGCATCAGGTGCTGGTGGAGGAGTCGGTGCTGGGGTGGAAGGAGTACGAACTGGAGGTGATGCGCGACACGCGGGACAACGTGGTCATCATCTGCTCCATCGAGAACCTGGACCCGATGGGGCTGCACACGGGAGACAGCATCACCGTGGCTCCCGCCCAGACCCTCACCGACCGGGAGTACCAGCACTTGCGGGACCTTTCCATCCGCATCATCCGGGAAATCGGGGTGGATACCGGCGGGTCGAACATTCAGTTCGCCGTCAATCCCGGCAACGGGGAGGTGGTCATCATCGAGATGAATCCGCGCGTCTCCCGCTCCTCGGCGCTGGCGTCCAAAGCCACCGGGTTTCCCATCGCCAAGATCGCCGCCAAGCTGGCCGCCGGGTATACCCTGGACGAGCTGCCCAACGATATCACCCGCAAGACCCCGGCCTCCTTCGAGCCCTCCATCGACTACGTGGTCACCAAGATTCCCCGCTTCACCTTCGAGAAATTCCCCCTGGCGGACCCCCACCTGACCACCCAGATGAAATCCGTGGGGGAGGTAATGGCCATCGGGCGCATCTTCAAGGAATCGTTCCAGAAGGCGCTGCGCTCCCTGGAAACCGGGCTGAGCGGCTTGGACGAGATAGAGTTCGGCGCCGATGACAACGGTGACACGGATGGGGAGGAGGCCACTGACACCAAGAGGACCACGGGGGCCATAGCGGCCATGCTCCAGGACAACCTGGCTCACCCCACCCCGGAGCGCATCCTCTGCCTGGCGGAAGCCCTCCGCCTGGGCTGGAGCGACGAGCGGGTGTTCGAACTCAGCAAGATCGATCCCTGGTTCATCCGCCAACTGCGGCAACTGGTGGAGGAAGAGGCGGTGATCGCCCGTCACCAGCTGGACACCGTGCCCGAAGCCTCCCTGCGTCATTGGAAGGGCTGGGGCTTTTCCGACGCCCGCCTGGCGCGGCTGATGGGATGCGCCGAAGCCGATGTGCGCGCCCGGCGCCACGCCCTGGGAGTCCGCCCGGTGTTCAAGAAGGTCGATACCTGCGCCGCGGAGTTCGAGGCGGCCACGCCGTACTTTTATTCCACCTATGAGGAGGAAAACGAATCTCTGGGGGGCAGCGGGAAAAAGGCGCTGATTCTGGGCAGCGGGCCCAACCGCATCGGTCAGGGCATCGAGTTCGACTACTGCTGCGTACACGCCTCCATGGCCCTGCGGGAAGCGGGCTGGGAGTCGATCATGGTCAATTGCAACCCGGAGACCGTGAGCACCGACTATGATATTTCGGACCGCCTCTACTTCGAGCCCATCACCTTCGAGGACGTGATGGAGATCATCGACCTCGAGAAGCCCGACGGGGTGATCGTCCAACTGGGCGGGCAGACCCCCCTCAAGCTGGCCGCAGGGCTGGAAGCCGCCGGCGTTCGCATCCTGGGCACCCCCTATGACAGCATCGACCGCACCGAAGACCGCAAGCGTTTCTCGGAATTGGTGGAAAAGCTGGGCCTCAACCAGCCCCCCAACGCCATCGCCACTTCCCTGGACGAAGCCCGCGCCTCCAGCGAGCGCATCGGTTATCCCCTCATCGTGCGGCCTTCCTACGTGCTGGGGGGGCGGGCCATGGAAATCGTGCAGGGCAAGGAACAGTTGGAGCGCTATTTCCACGCGGCCGTGAAGGCCTCCCCGGACCATCCGGTGCTGATCGACAAATTCCTGTCCGGAGCCATCGAGGTGGACGTGGACGTCCTCTGCGACGGCCGCAACGCCGTGGTGGCGGGGTTGATGGAGCACATCGAGTTTGCCGGGGTGCATTCCGGGGACAGCGCCTGCTCCCTGCCCCCCCACAGCCTGCCGGTGGAGATCCAGGAGCGGATAAACCGCCAGTCGGTGGAACTGGCCATCGAGTTGGGGGTGGTGGGGTTGATGAACGCCCAGTTCGCCGTCCGTGAAGGGGAAGTCTTCCTGCTGGAGGTCAATCCCCGCGCCTCGCGCACCGTGCCCTTCGTATCCAAGGCCATCGGCACGCCCCTGGCCAAGGAGGCGGTGCGGCTGATGATCGGGGAAGCATTGAACCCCGAAAAACTGCGCCTGAATCCCCTGGTGCCCTTTGCGGTGAAGGAGACGGTGTTTCCCTTCGCCCGCTTTCCGGGGGCAGACCTCACCCTGGGTCCCGAAATGCAGTCCACCGGCGAGGTGATGGGCCGGGGGGCGAGCTTTGCCGAGGCCTTCCTGAAATCCCAGATCGCCGCCTCCAACGGCCTGCGCGGGGAAGGGACGGTGTTCATCGGTGTGCGGGACGCGGACAAGGATGCCATCTTGCCCCTGGCCAAAATCCTGGCGGGGCTGGGGTACGAGGTACTGGCCACCCCCGGCACACGGGCGGTATTGCTGAAAGGCGGGATGGAAGGGGTCAGCGAGACCAGCCTCAAGCCCGATGAACCCAACAGCCTCTTCAAGCACATGGCCGGAGGAAGCCTGACACTGGTCATCAACACCACCCGCTCCGGCAAGCGGCGCATCGACCCCACCCATATGCGCAGACTTGTGCTCACCTACAACATCCCCTACTGCACCACCGTGGAAGCCGCCCGCACCCTGGTCAACGCGCTGGAATCCGTGGGCAAGGACCGCGAATTTTCCTGCCTGCCCCTGAAGGGATATGGGGAGGGGGACGGTGAGAGCAGGGTTTGATCTCTTCGGGTCTTATTCACCGAAGCTTGCTCCGCATGGAGAAAACGGCATCTCAATTTGATACCCCGTATCTTGCGGCGGGGTAGTTCATTGAATTATTTTCACACCAATTCCTCTACAGATCGGGTTGGATTTTGTTGAAGATTGACTCGCTGGCAACCGGGCGCACCTGAGTTGGGGCTGCCCCCTACCGCGGCTGCGCCAAGGGGGATTTATCGCAGGGAAGGAATTTCCCCCGGCCGGCATCTCCCCGGGGCTGGAAATCCTCACAGACCACCTCCCCCCGGGAGAGGGTGATCTCCGGCCATCCCTTCACGGCGAAGCCTTCGTAGGGGGTGTAATCCATGTTGTCGTGCATCAGTTCCAGGGTCAGTTTCACCTCCCGCTCCGGATTCCAGATGGCGATGTCGGCATCGCAGCCCACGGCGATGGTTCCCTTGCGGGGATAGAGACCGTACAGGCGGGCGGCGTTGGTGGCGCTCAGGGCCACGAATTGATTGAGGGTGATCCTACCCTCGCTCACCCCGCCGGAAAACAGCAGGGGCAGCCGCGCCGCCAGCCCCGGGATGCCGTTGGCGACCATCTTGAAGGGCGCGTTCTCCCCGTGCATCTTTTTCCCCTCCGGCCCTTCGAAGCGATACGGGGCGTGGTCGGAGGAAACCACTTCGAACACCCCCCCGGCCAGGGCGCGCCAGATGGCTTCCTGGTTGGCGGGTTCCCGGGGCGGCGGGCTGCACATGTACTTCGCGCCCTCGAAGCCGGGACGGTCCATATCGTCCGTCGAGAGGTAGAGGTATTGCGGGCAGGTTTCCGCATAGATGGGCAATCCCCGCTGCCGGGCCCAGCGCACCTGCTCCACCGCTTCGCGCCCGGAGACGTGCACGATCAGCATGGGCACGTCCACGATTTCCGCCAGGGTGATGGCGCGGTGGGTGGCCTCCCGCTCCGCGGCGGGATGGTGCGCCTCGGTGTGGTACTTGGGGGCGGTGTTCCCGGCGGCTTCCAATTGTTCCGCCAGCCAGGCGATCACGTCGTGGTTCTCCGCGTGCACCATCACCAATGCTCCTTCGCGGCGGGCGGTGGAAAGCACTTCCAGCATCTCCCGGTCGTTCAGCTTGAGCCGGTCGTAGGTCATGTAGACCTTGAAGGAGGTATAACCGTCGCGGATCAGGGCCGGCAATTCCTCCCTGAGCACAACTTCGGTGGGGTCGGATACGATCAGATGGAAGGCGTAATCGATCACCGCCTTGCCCTCGGCCCGCCGGTGATACTCCTCCACCACGGCCCGCAGAGACTGTCCTTTCATCTGTGCCGCGAAGGGAATGAGGGTGGTGGTGCCCCCGCACCCCGCGGATACGCTGCCGGAGCGGAAATCGTCCGCATTGGTGGCGCCCATGGAGGAGGGCTGGTCGATATGGCAGTGGCTGTCGATGCCGCCGGGGAGCACCAGCCGTCCCTCCGCGCCGATCTCCTCCCTGCCGCCGGGGAGGGATTCCCCCAATGCGGTGATGCGCCCGCCCGCGATGCCCACGTCGGCCCGGAAGGTATCCGCCGCCGTCACCACCGTGCCCCCCCGGATCACCAGATCGAATTGGGTCATGGATTCGTTTCCTCCCTCAGGTAGCAGGTGAAAGCCCAGGTTGATCAACCAATCCAGCGCGGCTTCTTCGATGGTAGGTTCCGAGTTGACTATTTTGTCAACACATTATTGTTGACATATAGGCCTATTAGACCTACCT
>CAZOXD010000264.1:0-5045 GCA_964583525.1 uncultured Pseudomonadota bacterium | reverse complement strand
CTACCGGGAAAATTCCTCCACCCGGTCGCGGTAGTATTGCAGCGGCACATCGCCCCGCCCTTTTCCCCCTTCGGCCAGCGCCAGGGCTTCCTCCGCGGCGGCGATGGCCTGGGCGCGGCGGTTGAGGCGATCGTAGGATTCGGCCAGGGTATCCCAGATGAAGGCCTCGCGGCTGGCGCTGGAGGCCGAGAGCGCCAGGGAAAGCCCTTCTTCCAGGCCGTAGGCATCCTGCCCGGGACGGGTCACAAGCACCCAGGCCAGGTTGTTCTGCACGATGGCATTATCCGGTTTCACGTCAAGGAACATCCGGTAGTACCGTTCCGCCGCAGCGAGGTCTTTCCGATTATGGGCGCTGGATGCCAGTTGAATCAGTACTGCCGGATTTCCCTCCCCAAAGAACTCCGCGGCATAGGGGCTGAGAACCGCGCCATGGAGGACGATCATCGATATCAGGAATCCCGCCAGCCCCAGCTTGATGCGGCGCACCCGGCGGTCGTGGAGGCCGATGGTTGCGGGGTCTGCTCCCGCTTCCCTCAGGTAGGCGATCCGCTTGGCAATCCCATGGTGGTGCCAATTGTCCATCTCCAACGGAATGCCGTTGATGCGGGCCACTTTTTCGATCGCGCTCTCGAAGGACGGCGTTCCTTTGCTGCGGAAGGCGTTCCCGTCCGCCTGCCGTTCGAATTCCCGGCTCAGGTACCCGAACCCGTAGCGCAGGGAGAGCAGCAGGAAGGCGAAGGGGGCAACGGCGATCACCAGCAATGGGAGAAGATCGCCGCTCAGCAAACCTTCCCAGTTCATCAGGACGGTCAACACCTGCATCACCTGAACCATCAGGATCAAGCCGAACATGCCGAGGAAGAAAAACCACAAGTGGTGATTCTTGATATGCCCGGCCTCATGGGCGGTCACCGAGCGGATTTCCCCCTCGTCCAGCACGTCCGCCAGGGCCGGGCTGAAGAGCAGGTACCGCAGTCTGGGCAGCAAACCGATCACCCCGGCGGTGGCGCTGCCGGTCATCCCGTCCGGCCAGGCCAGCACACGGGCCACGGTGACTCCGTTGGTGCGTAGTTCGTCCTGGATGGTGCGCTCGGTTTCCGGGTTGGGCAGCGGGCGCAATCCCCAGCAGTACCGGATCATCAAAGGCATCGCCACCATCAGCACGAATACCATCATCGCCGTCATCCCGGCGAAGGACTTCAACCAGGATTGGATGGAGATTTCCATCTCCAGCGAGTCCCCGCCCCCCATCGCCCAGGGAAGGGCCAGCCCCAATAATATCAACATCAGGATGGGCGCGGGCATGCGCAGGGTCTCGAAGAACTGCCGCCATTGGGAGCGTCCCTGGGTGTTCACGAGGGGATTGTAGGGGTGAAGGGAGAGGGATTCGCCGATCCAATAATTGACCATCAGCACGGCCAGGGTCACCTCCGTGCCATCCCCGATAAAATTCAACCGTCCCGCCAGGGCGTGGGGCAACCCCAACAGGGAAACCGCCGCAATCCAGAGCCCGAGAAAGAGCATGCGTTTCCGGGCGCCGTGGCGGCGCAGCGAGCCCGCCCTCCCCGGGAATTGGAGGTTCCCCAGAATGCCCCCCAGCAGGGGCAGCGCCAAGTACATCAACGCCAACTCCCAATCCCCCACCTCTCCCACCAATGCGGGGGGAGCCATCCCCAACAGCACCGACAAAACCAATAAAACGGCCATGTAGGGAAGAAATGGAAGAAACATGAAAAACAACCGGGTTCGGGTTTGGATGCGGCCGGCCTTGGGTTCCGGAGTGTCAACGAATACCGGATGCCACAGCCACCGGGTGCATTATACCTGCTGTCAATACACGAAGCCCACCCCGATAAAGAGGCGGGAGTGTCCGAGAACGGGGCCACTCCCCAAATATGGCGTGTGGGCCCAACGCAGGCTTATCCGCAGATCGCTGCCAATGGGGAGGATCCACCCCAACTGCAACGGAATATACGGGACCAGATTGTGGTGAAAACTTCCGTCGGAATTGATCACCAATCCATCCATCAGCCCCAGGCCGGCCCCCATGCTCACGATCATCGAGCGCTTGATCCATGCATTGTAGGACAGGGTGATATCGAACTGCTTTACTTCCTCGCTCTCGATGGCGGGATTTTTCGGCCGCCACTCCATGCGGGCGAAATTGAACCCCAGCGAGGTGAAGATCAGGCTCCCCGGGAAAAAGGAACGCACATAATTAATCCCGATATTTTCCACGATTTCCGCGTCGGGATTCGTTTGGGGACGCAGGTAGACCGGAATTTCGAAGATGCCCATCCTGGATCCGGGGGTTTCCGGCTCCTCTGAAAATCTTCGGAAGATCGGTTGATCGGGGGAAGAATCCTGGGCCAGCGCCAGGGTCACGGGAAGCACCCAGAACAGGCCCATCAGGACGATCCATCGAGTCAGTGGATGCAAGCGGAGTCTTCGGCGTGGGTTGATGCGGGAACCATGCGGATCAGACTTGAGCCTACCGGGGCGCGCGGAAAAAGCCAACCGGGGGCTGCCCGCGGGGGAAAGGCATCACTGTTTTCCCACGGCGATGTCCGTGGCGATGTCCACAGCGATGTCCTCTGTGCCGGGGGCGTTTCCGCCTTCCGTTTTCTGGGTGGAAGGGTTTTCCCCCGCCGCGTCCGGCTGGTGCGGTCGATCCGGCGCCTCTTCAGGTGCGGGTTGCAATTGGGCGGGGCCTTGAGGCGATTCCCCTTGCCCATCCGGAGGAGGCGCGGAGATTGGTGCAGCGGGCGCCACCGGACCGGAAGCAGGCCCGCCGGAAGCGGGCACGCCGGAATGTGGCGGTTCCGATGGGGGGGTGATCCCGTTGACTGGATCGGGAGAGGCGGGGGGGACGGGCGCGCCGCCGAACCCGGCCGGAATATTTCGGGGAGGCTTCCCCGCTCCGGAAAAATCCGCGCTCTGGATCATGTCCGCGGAGACCATCGTACGGCTCAGGTCGACGCCTTCCCAATGGATATCTTCCAACTGGCAGGTCTCGAACTTGACCCGGTCCAGACCGGCGCCCTTCCAGTGGGTATTGGAAAGGTTGCAGCGGAGAAACACCACACCGGCAAGACGGCTTTGGGCCAGGGAGGCCCCCTTGAAATTGCAGTCCTGGAATACGTGGATCCCTTCGGCCTGTTTCAGTTCGATTCGCCGCAGGTCGGTTCCGATGAAGGTGCACCCCACATACCGGTGAAGTCCGGTCAATTCCACTTCCGCCAGGGAGCTGAGGCTCATGTCCACGTGCGCCATCACTCCGTGGGGCATCCCTGCCAGGCTGAGGGTGGCATCCACGTAGGTGCGCTCCGTCTTGGGTACGCCGGCCTTGCTCATATCCTCCTGGCGAAGCTCCCCGCTTCCGGCGGGAGGATACGGGGGGAGGGGAGTGGGCCATTTGGAGGGGCGCTTTTGCTCTCCCGGTTGCCCGGACGGATCCTTTGCATCCTTTTTGCTGGCGGCGGGAGCCTTGGACGGCGTTTCCAGGTTCTTGACGAGAATTTCCGGCTCCAGCGCCCCCTGGAATTTCAGTTCCTCCAGCACGAGGCGATCCCGGGTAGTGGCGGTCTTGTATTCCTCCTGCACCTCCTTGTTCAACTCCGTGTATTTCCGCTTCAATCCCTCCAACCGGGGAGCGAGGGCCTTCCTCTGAGCGTGGGGCGAGCGGCGGATTTCCTCGTGCAGGCCCCGCCATTCCCGCCACACCTTTTCCCGGGCTTTGGCGGCGTCATAGTAATCGGACTGATCGGCATAGGTGCGGTCCTCCAGCGCCGTGATGCGCTGTTCCAGATGGCGGATTTCGTAGCCGATCTCGTCCTGCCGCTGGCCCTGTGATTTGGCGTATGCGCTCTTGAGCCGCTTGAGCACCATCCGCGCCTCGTCCAGAGCGGAGGTGGGCACCCTTTCCAGCACCGGCAAATAATGCGTGAACCGCCCATGGAAGAAGACGTCCTTCATCAGGACGAGCACCATCAGCATCCCCAGCCCGACGATCCCGGCCAATATGTAAAAGCTGAATTCCAGGGCGGTTTGCATGCGCCTTTGTCCCTAGGTCAATCCCCATGCCCTGCGATTTTCGATGGAGGCGAAATTCCTTCCTCCCAACGGGCATTGCTGGGGGGGAAGCGAACCGGTAGGTTAGGATCGAGAGCAACGAATTTCGCCTAACTTTAGCATCTGGTGCCCGGATTGAGCGATCCTTTCATTTTGATGCATATCTCGGACCCCCACTTTCACCGCTTGCCCAGAAATCCACTGCAATATGCCTCCAAACGCCTGCTGGGAGCGCTCAATCTGGTGCTCCGGCGCCGCCGGGCGCATCCCTGGGCGAATTTCCAGCGATTGGTGCAGCGGCTGAGGGAATTGCATTGGGATCACCTGCTGATCACCGGGGATCTGACCCAGTTGGGGAGCGAAGGGGAATTCGCCCTGGCCCGCGGGATGCTCTCCCCACTGCTGAACGGGGGCGCGCACCGGGTCACCGTCATTCCCGGCAACCATGACCGCTACACCCGGGACACCCTGACCCGGCGGGGATACGAGACCTGGTTCGGGGATCTGGGTGGAACTCCCGTGGAATCGGGCGGAAGCGATGCCCCGGAGGGGTCCGGAAGCGATAGCCTGGGAGGCTCCGGTGGCCCGGGAGGGTGCGGATTGCAGACCCGGCAATTGACCGAGCGCTGGTGGCTGGCGGCCTGGGACAGCGCCATGCCCGCCGGACTTTTTTCGGCGGATGGCGAGGTGCGCGGGGAAACCCTCGCGGCCACCGGGCAATGGCTCGCCGCATTGCCGGCGGGTGCGCGGGTGATCCTGGCCAATCATTACCCGGTGTTTTTCCCGCCCCCCCACCGCTATCGCCGCAATCACGACCTGCGGAACCAGGACGAGGTGGAGCGCTGGATTCTCCGCCAGCCCATCCAGCTTTATCTGCACGGGCACGTACACCACAATTGGACCCTGACCGTGGAAGGGAGCCACGGACCGATCACGGTGGTGAACTCGGCTTCTTCCACCCGGGTGCTCCGCCA
>CAZOXD010000263.1:0-5071 GCA_964583525.1 uncultured Pseudomonadota bacterium | reverse complement strand
CGGAATTCCAGGACCCATTCTCTCTAACAGAATTCGGGGAGGATTGACCAATCCGAAGCGGCGTGGAGCTGAGCCATCCCTCCACCGCCGCAGGCAGGCCGGGAATTCCCGCAGATATCCCGCCGGGGGGTCATGCTTCCAACCCGGCCGTACCGGGGACCATCCTGCCGGATGGATTGGGTGCGGGTGCCGGCATTCATCCGAAATATGAATTATTTATGAAATTCTCTTCTTGGAAAAGCCAAGTGTGGGTGGAACCGGTATATTGGAGGGGTGAAAAAAATACCGGAGGAAATATAAACACCACGGCCCTGGCGTAACCGCGGCTGGACCCAACCCTGCATCGAACCTCCCAATCTGCCATGACGATCACTCCGCAACCTCTTCCCATGATCCGCCGCCTGCTGCCGGCCTTGGCGGTCATCGCGGTCATCGCCCCCGCGTCCATGGCGCTGCTCCTCCCATACCCAGGGACCGGAATGGCCACAGAAGCGGGCACAGAAGCGGGCATCGAGGCCGGTATCGATCTGGAGGAGAAGCAGCGGCGGCTGTTTCACCAGGATACGGGAGACTTCCAAACCACGCTGAAAATCACCGAGTACAGTGTTTTCGGAGAAGGCCGGGCCGGGGATTCCTGGAAATTCCGCCTGGAATACATGGTGCAGGACTGGCGGTTGGACGGCCCGGAGAGCCTGCCCCGCATCGACGCCACCGTTACCCACTTCAAGCCGCGGGTGGAATACGAGGATGGCGGACTGAAGGTGCGCGGCACCCTGCTGGTCACGGAGGTGAAAGAAGGGGATTCCTACTATGCGCAATCGGATCCCGGCGCGGAAAACACCTTCCTGATGCCCGGGGTGGATATTACGGTAACCCGCAAGGAATTGAGGTTTCTGGCTGGCGGGTGGCGGGAACTGGACCTCTATGCCTACCCGGACAACACCTACACCCCGATGCTGTATCAGACCGTTTATGTGGGCATGCGGTATGTGGAGTCGGAACGCCTTGAGTACGGGGGAAAATTATCCCTGACCACCCGCGAATTTCCCGACGATTTGCCTCAGAAACGCATCGAAACGGAGGGTTTTTATCTCATCCGGGATCCCCTCGGCCCCACCGAAAAATCGCATTGGCGGGAATTGTCCTTTAAACTCGCCCATTGGCAATACGATATCGACAACGAGGATACCCTCTTTCTTTCCATGAAAAACCGGTTCCGATTCCAATCCGGGCCGGTGAGCCACGATCTCCAGCACCGTCTCACCCTCACCGACGTCTATGTGGTATACGAGGAAAATCCCGGGCTGCCGGGCTCGATGGTGGAAATCGACAAGAAGGGCTTCGACCTTCAGCAACGGGTGGACTACACGGCCTGGGGCCGGGTGCGGGAGAGCAATCTGTATTGGCGCGCCGGAGCGCGCCTGGATCACTCGCTGGACCGGCAGGTCTACCTGGAATGGCGCATCAAGGGCGGGTTGTCCCTGACGTTCTGAGTCATCCGGGGCGCCGCCCGCGGGGCGCTGCCTTCGGAAATGCGCGCAGGGCGGAAAGGCTGATTTCGGCGTAGCGCCTCCAGGACAACTCTCAAGGGGACGGTTTGGAAACTCAGCGGGAATTTTGGCGGGAAGCATGGCAATCCGTCCGGGAATGGCTGCCGGAATGGTCCCCCCTTTGGGATACACTTCAGGGATGGTTCGAATTCGGGTTCCACGATCTCCCCGCGGTCATTACCACCCTCACCCTTGTGGGGATGGTGATAGCGGTTGCCCTGATCGTCTATACGGTGGGGATGCGGCTGGTCACGGAAACCCGCGAGCGCCGGGAGCGCATCCTGCGGAAAGCGTGGATCCGGACGATCTCCCGGTACCTGGCGGGCGACGACAGGGCCGCCGACTCCATCCGTGGCCTGGAGGGCAAGCTGTTCCGCAAACTGGTCGGCCTGCTGACGGAATACCTGATGGATCTGGAAGGGGAGGACCGTGGCAAGCTCACCGCCCTGCTGACCGAACGCAATTACACGCGCCATTTACGGGAACTCCTCACCAGCCGCCGGGAGGAGGATCGGCTCTTCGCCGCCAACCTGCTGGGAGTGCTGCGCGGCGGGAAGGCCATTCCCGACCTGCGCCAAGCCCTCGAGGACCGCTCGGAGATGGTGCGCCTCGCGGCCGCCTCGGCCCTGATGCAGGCGGGGGATACCGATTCTGTGCCCGACCTTCTTCAGCGGCTGGGCGGCAACCCCCGTCTGCGGGAAAGGCTGCGTTACCTGCTGTTTGAATTCGGGCCGCGCATTCTGCCCCAACTGGGGGACATGCTGCTGCAAGAAACCCTGGAACCCTGGGGAATGGTGACGATCCTGGAAGTGATGCGCACCTATGCCTACTCCGAAAAGGCCACCGAAATTCTCTACCTGGCCACCACCACCCGCCACCGGGAGGTGCGGCTGGCTGCGATCAAGGCGCTCTCTGCCTTTGACGACCCCACTCTGGGGGGATATTTCGAAGATTGCCTGGAAGACCCGGACCCGGTCGTGCGGGCCTATGCGGCCAAGGCAATGGGGAATATCGGCGACGATACCGTGGTCCCCCGCATGACCTCCCTGCTGGCGGAAAGCGATTTTTGGGTGGTCAAGACCGTGGCCGAAGCCCTGCTGGATCTGGGCGAACAGGGCCGGGAAGTGTTGGCCTGGGCCCGCAGGAGCGGGCTTCCGCCCCAATCCGATGCGCTGGTGGAAGAAGTGCTGAGCGTGTCGGAACGGACCCTGGTGAAAGGGGAAACCGCTGTAACCTGAAGATCGGCAGATCATGCTGCAACTGGTCCTGAATTCCTGGCATACCTTCGTGCTGGTGTATTTCTTCACCGCCAACACGTTGAATACGCTGCTGATCTATCTGGCCTACCATTCCATGCGCAAGCACCTGCGCCGCTCCTGGCTGGTGCAGGACAAGGAACTGCTGCGCCACGCGCCCCTGACCAGCCCCATCTCCATTCTGGTCCCGGCCTACAACGAGGAGCGCACGGTGGTGGAAAACGTGCACTCGCTGCTCAGCCTCAATTATCCCCAATTCGAAGTGATCGTGGTCAACGACGGATCCAAGGACCGCACCCTGGAGGAACTGATCGGGCATTTCAACCTCTATCCGGTGCGCCGGGCCAACCCGAACCGGATTCCCACCCAGGACGTGCGCCGAGTGTATCTCTCCCGCGACATTGCCCACCTGGTAGTGGTGGATAAGGAAAACGGAGGCAAGGCGGACGCCCTCAACGCCGGCCTGAACGTCTCCCGCAATCCCCTGGTGGCGGTGATTGACACCGATTCCATCCTCGAGCGCGACGTGCTGCTGATGCTGGCCCGGCCCTTCCTGGAGGATCCGGACGTGGTGGCCGCCGGCGGCGTGGTGCGCATCGTCAACGGGTGCACCGTGCGCCAGGGACAGGTGGCCGAGATCGGCATCCCCGACAGCTGGCTGGCCAGAATGCAGGTGCTGGAATACCTGCGCGCCTTCCTCTTCGGCCGGGCGGGATGGGAGGCCCTGGGGATGCTGCTGATCATCTCCGGAGCGTTCGGAATGTTCCGCAAGGAGGCCGTCGTCGCCGCAGGCGGATTTCTCAGCGATACCGTGGGCGAGGACATGGAGCTGGTGGTGCGCATGCACCGCCGCATGATAGGCGCCGGCCGCCGGTACAAGGTGCGCTTCATCGCGGAACCGGTGTGCTGGACCGAGGTGCCGGAATCGCTGAAGGTGCTGGGGGCGCAGCGGGACCGCTGGCAACGCGGGCTGCTGGACACCCTGGTCACCCACAGGGCGATGCTGTTCAATCCGCGCTACGGGCGGATCGGGCTGCTGGCTCTGCCCTTCTACCTGATCTTCGAGGGCCTGGGGCCGGTGATCGAGGTGATCGGGCTGCTGTCCATGGCCCTCACGGCCGCCTTCGGGCAGATAGATCTGCGCTTCGGGCTGGCCTTTCTGGCCGCGGCCATCCTGCTGGGGGTGGTGATGTCCCTCAGCGCGCTGGCCCTGGAGGAACTGACCTTCCACCGCTATCCCGGCGTGCGGCTCACCTTGTGGCTGATCCTGCTGGGCGTGCTGGAAAACTTCGGCTATCGCCAGCTCAATTCCTGGTGGCGCCTGAAGGGAACCGTCAACTTTCTGCGGGGAAGCCGGGCCTGGGGGGAGATGGTGCGCAAAGGGTTTTAACCCCAATACGGTTCAGTTAAGGAGAAATCATTGTGGAAAAGCCACGTCCTTCGAGACACTCGCTTCGCTCGTTCCTCAGGAACGCGGCTTTTTCCGTGTTCGGAGAGGAGGGCGCCTCAAGCGCCTGTCTCGCAGGGCACGGAAAAAATATGAATTTTATGCTCCCATTCTTAACTGAACCGTATTGGTTTTAACCCCCATCCCGCGCGATCAGTTCCCGTTCACAGGGAAGGGAGGCTTGATGCGCTGGATGCGGGCGATCAACTCGCCGGTGCGGAAGGGCTTGGTGATATAGTCGATGGCCCCGGAGCGCAGGCCGTGCACGATATCCGATTCCTGGGATTTCCCGGAGAGAATGACCACGGGAATATCGCGGGTGGCTTCTTCCAATTTGAGCTTTTCGAGCACCTGAAATCCGCTCAAGCCGGGCATCATCACGTCCAGGATAACGATATCGGGCCGCTCGGCCCGCACGGCTTCCAGGGCCGATTGCCCATCGCCTTTCCACACCACCTGGTACCCCTCCTTTTCCAGGCGGAATTTGAGCATGTACCCGATATGCTCTTCGTCTTCGGCGAGAACGATCTTGACGCCCATGACCGGATGTTCAGTAAGAAGGTACGCGCCGGCGATGCGAAGGAATGGCAAGGAGCGCTTTTTTTAACAGGGCGAATCTTCCTTTGCCCTTTGATTGGGAAGTGTGCAATCAGGGTGCCGCGGGCAGGGGGGCGGTCATGGCATGAGCTCCACCAGCTCTATTCCTGTTTCCGGATTCCGTGGGGAACCAGGGATTCCCCCTTTTCCCGCGGTTTCCTCGTCACCGCCATTCCTTTTCAGCAATATCCCAGGCATCCAATGCCTGAAAATCGGGAACG
>CAZOXD010000262.1:0-5075 GCA_964583525.1 uncultured Pseudomonadota bacterium | reverse complement strand
AACGCGGCCGCCACGTCGGCTTGACATTTGACCTTCTCATGGAAGGGAGGGAGCGCAGGGATGCGCGGAAGGGTGAGGCGCAGTTGCGGTTCGCTTTTCCATCCGCGTTCATCCGCGTTCATCCGCGGTTCCAATGCAGTTGCCTTTCGCCGGTACATCTCCCCCGTCCGTTGCCAAATCGCCCCAGATTCCCTATGAGAGGGGAAGGAGGATGCGAGGGGGGTTTTCAACGCGAATGCAATCCCACGCCGGTTCGCGATGACCAGCGGAACTTCATGGAACCCAGAGGAGCCCAGGGAGCGAGAGGAGCGGTATGAGTGATACGGACGAGACCATTGGCAGTACGGGGAATCCCTTGCGGGTAGCCGTATTCGGCTCCGGACCGGCGGGATTTTACGCCTGCGAGGAGTTGCTCAAGCAGGAAGGGCTGGCGGTGCAGGCCGACCTGTTCGACCGGCTGCCCACCCCCTACGGCCTGGTGCGAGGCGGGGTGGCGCCCGATCACCAGAAGATCAAGTCCGTGATCCGCCTCTATGAGAAAACCGCGCGCCGGGAGGGATTCCGCTTCTTCGGGAACGTCACCTGCGGCGCCGATCTCTCCCTGGAGGAGGTGCTGGGGCACTATCACCAGGCCCTGTTCTGCACCGGTGCGGAAAGCGACCGCCGGATGGGGATTCCCGGGGAAGATCTGGCGGGCAGCTTCCCGGCCACCGAATTCGTCGGGTGGTACAACGGGCACCCGGATTACCGGCACCTGGAGTTCGACCTGAGCGGCGAGAGCGCCGCCGTCGTCGGCATCGGGAACGTGGCCATGGACGTGGCCCGCATCCTGGCCAAGCCCATCGGCGAACTGGCCAAATCCGACATCGCCGAATACGCCCTGGAGGTCCTGCGCGGGAGCAACATCAAGACCATCTACCTGCTGGGCAGGCGCGGGCCGGCCCAAGCCGCCTTTACCAACCCGGAAATCCGCGAACTGTGCTCCATTCCAGGTTGCGACCTGGTCGTGCATCCGCCGGACCTGGAACTGGACGACCTGAACCGGGAATTCCTGGAATCGGTCAAGGATCCCACCCACCAGCGCAACCTGGATATTCTCACCGCCCAGATCGAAAAGGGCGCGGGCGGCCAGGAAAAGAAGATCCGGGCCCGCTTCCTCGTATCCCCGGTGGAAGTGCTGGGAACCGAGCGGGTGGAGGGCCTGCGCCTGGAGAAGAACCGGCTGGTCAAGGACGACCGTGGCGCCCTGCGCGCCCAGGGCACCGGGAAAACCGAGGAAACCGAAGAAATTTCCGTGCAACTGGTGTTCCGTTCCATCGGCTACCGGGGCACGGCCTTGCCCGGCCTGCCCTTCGACGAAGGGTGGGGCACCATCCCCAACGACGGAGGCCGCATCACCTCGCAGCGGGGGGGCGAAGTGCTGCCCCGCCTCTACGCCGCCGGGTGGATCAAGCGCGGCCCCTCCGGCGTGATCGGCACCAACAAGCGCGACGCCATCGAAACCGTGCGGGCCATGCTGGAGGACTTCCCCGGAACACCCTTCCCCGGCGGATTCAACCCCGCCCCCGGCGCCGTTACCGAACTGCTGGCGTCCAAAAGCGTGCCCTATGTTACTTTCGCGGACTGGAAGCGGCTGGACCAGATGGAGGTGGAACGGGGAGCGCCCAAAGGCAAGCCCCGGGAGAAATTCACTTCCACCCAGGAAATGCTGGAGGCGCTGGGGAGGTAGCATTTCCCTCGGCCTGCCTGATCCAATCTTCCCCTCCTCCCCTTCCCCATGCCGGTGCGTTCCCCGCCGCCTGATGCGATTCCCACACTGCCACCCGGCCCGGGCGATTGCCATACCGGGACGGGGGCCACTTTGTTTCGTCCAGAAGGGGTCTCAGGGTCCCTGGTAAATAAATGGGGAGTAGCTACTATAACGGTTTGAGGTTTCCCACTGCATCCCGTGGTCTCGATAACTCAATCTCTTCGATTCGGCCACCACCGCCGTTTGGCCGGGCGTAACACACAAAGGAGTGTTGCTAAAAGTTACTTCAGTCCCGTCTTCCCCAGCGATGGCCTCGATGTCGCTCTCAATGATGTCGGGCACGAGAAGTGTTCGCCGCTTGCCCTGGGCCTGGAATTCGATGGGTAAGCTCCTGACCCCAAGCACCTCGCCCACAAAGGTGGCCAAGACCGCGGGATGACCTCCCGCATTACCACCGTATATCTGGGTCAACGCATCCTTCTGAGGCTGATTGGCCGTTTCATCAAGATAGAGGGCAACCTTCCACTTCTCCTGCGCCATATGGCCCGAGGAATAAATCGCCATGACGACATTCAGGCCATCGAGCGCGCTATCACCGTAGTGGCCTTTTTCAATATGCCACGCCGACATGGTGGTGCAATCCCCTTCGCTGGGATCGCCCAGGAAAAGGCAGGGGCAGAGGATTTTGCAGTTGCAGTTTTCGAAATAAAGGCCCGAGATTTTCCATTGATCAGACATCCTTAACCTCCGTCAGAAGTTCTTCGTTAGGAGTATGAACGTGAATGCAAGACACTTAGCCAGGATTCGACTTCTGCCTTACCACAGATTCAAAATGAACCTGCCAAGAAACGTCCGGGGCTTCCTTTTTAAGTATTTCCCGGGCGCGGTCAAAGTACACCCTCGCAGTATTTAGGGCAAATATTTTCCGGGCTTTCATGCCGGCCTTGATCTGGAATTCCACCGCCCTATCCCATTCCCCCCCGTGGTCATGATGGTAGGCCAGAGCCTCGACATGATCCTCCAGCTTGTCGGCATAGAGCGCCTCCATCGTCCTCCCGACGATCCCGTGCAGTTCCCTGCGCCGTTCGATGAGCAGGGTCTCGTAGGCCACCACCTGGGTCAGCACATGTTTGAATTGAAATGTCGGGTCATGCCCCACACGACCCAGTTGGATCAACCCCTGAGTCGTCAAAGCATGCAGATGGGATTGACCGTCGTTGCTTTGGCCGCCCTCCATCCCGTAGGCCTCTGACAGTAGACGGAAGTCGAACTCCCGTCCGATCACCGAGGCCAGCCGCAACACCTCCTGCTGGGCCTCGCTCAGGCGATCCAACCGCGAGCGAATAACCGCCTGCACGGTGCCGGGCAACTCCAGCCTGTCCGCGGGGCGGGTCAGGGCGGCTTGGCCGTCCTTCACCAGCACGATCCCATCTTCCAGCAGGTCCAGGCACATCTCCTCGATGAAGAAAGGGTTGCCCCCGGTCCGCTGGTGGATCAGTTCGCCGAGACCCTCGGGTAGCCGTTCGGCCTCCAGCACGGCCTTGGCGATGATGCCGGTGTGGCCGGCATTGAGGGAGCCGAGGGTCAAGTGCTGGTGATTGACAGCGCCGTCCCATCCTCTCTGGTACTCGGGCCGGTAGTTCACCACCACCATTAAGCGGTGCCCTCCCAGCAGGGTCAGCAAGTTGCGCAGAGCGGTGTCCGAAGCCTCGTCGGCCCAGTGCCAGTCCTCCAGGATAAGCACCATGGGCCGCTTCCGGGTATTCGCCAGATTCAGAGCCGCCAGGGCGTTCTGTGAGGCGCGGCGCAGGGCCTCGCCGGTCAGGTTTTCGGGCAGTGGATATTCGGTGCTGGGGATGTTGAGCAGGTGCAGGAAGACCGGAATCGAGTCCTCCAAGGCAGGATCGATGGCTCTCAAATTGGCAACGGCCTTGCTGTGCAGTTCGGTGGATGTGTCCCCGTCGTGGAGGCCCAGGCCACGCCGCAAGGCGTTGGTCATGGGCAGGTAGGGGGTGGCCTGGCCGAAACTCTGGCAGCGCCCCTGCAGCACGGTCACCATGCTGTGATCGATGGATTGGCGGAACTCGTAGAGCAGACGGCTCTTGCCCAGCCCCGCCTCGCCGGAGACGGTTACAAACTGACCCTCGCCCTCAATGGTGCGTTCCAGGGACTCTTTCAGGATGGCCTGGTCGGCATCGCGGCCTGTGTAGGGGGTGAAGCCTCGCGCCTCGGCGGCCTCGAAGCGGCTGGCCACCCCGGAGGCGCCCAACACCCGGTAGGGTACCAGGGGCCGTGCCTTGCCCTTGACGGCCACGGGTTCCAAGCCTTGCAGGTCAAAGAAGGGGGCCACCTGCCGGCGGGTGGAATCACTGGCAAGGATCTGATCGGTGTCCGCCAAACTCACCAGCCGGGCGGCGGTATTGACCGTGTCCCCGGTCACGGTATAAATCCCGCCCCTGCCGTCACCGGGGGCCGTCACCACCAAGCCGGTGTTGATGCCCGAGTGCAGGCGCAGGGTCTCGCCCAGCCGGGCCTCGACCTCATCGCTCAGGCCCCGCACCGCCTCGTGCAGTTCCAGGGCCGCCCGAATCGCCCGCTGGGGGTCGTCCTCATGGGCAGTGGGGATGCCGAAAAGGGCATACACCTCGTCGCCGACAAACTGGTTCACGGTGCCCTCATGGGCGGCGACGATACGCTCGGCGGCCTCCTTGAAGCGCGTCATAATGCCGGTCACCTCCTCGGGGTCCAGGCGCTCGTTCAGGGCCGTGAAACCCGACAAGTCGCTGAAGAGCACGGTGGCCTGGCGGCGCTCGCCAGGAGAAGAGGATGAGAACTGTGGCGGGGTGTCAGATGGCGTTACCGGCTGGGAGAGATCGTGACCACAATCACCACAGAAATTCTGTATCGGGGGATTGGGGGTATTGCATTTGGCGCAAATCGCGATCAGCGCTCCACCGCATTCACCGCAGAACTTTTGACCTGCGGGATTCTCATGCTGGCAGGATGGACATACCACGACGTTCCTCCCCAATGGAATTGCATGGGAAAAGCATAACAAATTGTGATTTGAATGGGGAGGTTTGCAGGAAGGGAAGTATTTGGACTGGGGGTGAAAAAACTAAAATCAATCAATTCAGTTGATTGAAGCACTCAAGAACTGCCCCTGGAAAACCTCTATTACCTCTAAATAGCCTGGGTTTGGGGCAACAGCGTCCCCCATTTTGTTTTTGTCGTTTACTTCTCGTACACCACAATCGCATAATCCTCCCGTCCCCCTCCTCACTCCTCCCCACCCCCGCCGTGCCCCATTTCGTCCAACCGTTGC
>CAZOXD010000261.1:0-5102 GCA_964583525.1 uncultured Pseudomonadota bacterium | reverse complement strand
CCGGCCCATCCGCGGTTCACCAGCGATTGGGGAATCGCTCTCTGGTCTGTACCCCCGCTCAGCCACCCCTCCGCTCATCCACCAGCAAGCTTTTTTTGGAAGCCGGGCCGCTCCCACACCTCGGGATTGATCAGGGTCTCGGGTTTTTTGCCGTCGGCCACATCGAGGATAGCGCCCAGCGCCTGCCGCCCCATATCGCGCACACACTCATCTGTAATAGAATTGGCGTGGGGCGTGAGGATCACGTTTTCCAGATCGGCGAAAGGAGGCACCGTCTCGTCGATGGGCTCGGCGGTGAAGACGTCCAGGCAGGCTCCCGCGATACGCTGGGCTTTCAGGCACTCATAGAGCGCCTGTTCGTCCACCACCGCGCCGCGGGCGGTGTTGATCAGGTAAGCATCGGGCTTCATCAGGCCCAGTTGTTCCGCGCCGATCATGCCCCGCGAGCTTTCGTTGAGAGGGGTGCAGATGATGACGAAGTCCGCCGTGCCCATCAGCGCCGGCAGGTCAACCTTTTTTACGCCCAGCCCAGCCATGGCCGCCTCGTCCATGCGCGGGTGGTAGGCCAGGGGTTGATTCATTCCGAAGGTGGTGAGCAGTTCCAATGTGCGCCTCCCGATCCGGCCCAGCCCCACGATGCCAACGGTGCGGTCGCGAAGTTCCGCGCCCATGTAATTGTAGCGGTCGTCCCAGCGGCCGGTGCGCACAAGCCGGTCCTTGATGATCAGGCGGTGGGTCACGGCCAGCATGAGGCAGACATTGCCCTCGGCCACCGGGCGGGTCGTGGCGTCGGGGGTGTTGAGCACGGCCACATCGGCGGCCGTGCAGGCGGCCACGTCCACCACATCGTAGCCGACACCGAAGCGGGCCACCACCTTGAGCCGTTCCGGCTTCCCCAGCGTGGCGGGTGTGATCATGGGCTCGTCGGAAAAGACCGCGTCCAGCCCCTCGATCTGATCGGCCCCCAACTCGTCCCGGTACTCCTCGATAAAGGAAAAGCTGAAGCGGCCGCCCCGCGCTTCGATCATATCCAACCCGATATCCCGGTAGGCCAGCTTGCCGTCCGTGTTGAGAAAATCCGTCGTCAGCCCGATCTGAAATTTCTCCGCCATTCCTCTCCTCACTGTCTCTTGTCTCCACACCGTTCGTAGCCCCGCACCGCCCACGCGCGCGCAAAGTTATCCATCAGGTACCAGCTCCGGCGGACCCGTCCGTACCCTCCATACCACAAGGGGGATTCTTTGAAACGGCAATTGCCATGGGCGAAAACCTCCGGCGAGTCAGGGGGGGCTCTGTTCATTTAGCTACCGGGGGAATCCTTTCAATCTCTTCGGGTTGAATTCCCCGCCGCTTGCGGCGTGAGATAAACAGGATTTTCGATGCCCGATACGCCGCGTCTTGCGGCGGTGTCATTCATTCACCCTTTACATGTAGTAGTTTTTAAGTTACATTCCTCCATGAATCCGGTACTCGAAATACAGGTTCGACAGTATCGGATGGCCAATGGACACATCCCTTTTCGGGAATGGCTGCTTAAACTGGAAAAGAAAACCCGAGCCCGAATTCGGGCAAGATTGGCGAATTTGCGGCTGGGTAATTTGGGAGATCACCGCGCCCTTGGCAGCGGGTTGTGGGAACTGCGCGATTTTTCCGGGCCGGGGTATCGCATCTATTTTACACGGCAAGGCTCTCGGGTCATCGTGCTGCTCGCAGGGGGCGATAAGGGTTCTCAGCAGAACGATATCCGCCGGGCAAGGCGTTTTCTGGATGACTGGAGGCAGCGGATCCAACATGAAGAATAAACAGGAACTGACGCCATCGACCGGCTACAGGGAAGATTTGCTCGACGATTTGCGCGCCGATCCCGGCGAAAGGGTGGAATATATCAATGCAGCATTGGAGGAAGGCAACGGCGCCTTTCTGGTGGCGCTGAAGGACGTTGTGGACGCCAAGTTGGGGATGACTGGACTTTCCCGCGAGACGGAACTCCATCGCGTCGCTCTTCACCGAATTCTCTCCAAAGGCGGGAATCCTACTTTGACCACGTTGGAAAAAGTGTTAGTAGCAGTTGGGTTGCGGTTGACCGTTCATGCCACGGACCAAACCGCCCAAACCGGGAAGCGCAATACGCAATTGCCACTCACTTCCACCACTGTTCAAAGGTGCGCCCCGGATGGACCCGGTGTGTACACGCTTTACGACGGGAAGGGGCAGGTGGTGTATTACGGTTTTGCCCCCCAATCAGTGAGGAATCACCTGCAGGAACATCTTGGGGAAGCCGAGAGTTTCCGGGCCATGGCTTCGGATGTACCGGAGCGCGAACATCTTGATCGGATGAAATCCTATCAACGGCGGTACGGAAAGCTGCCAACGAATAACACGACCGTGGCTTAGGGTGTCCTCCGCAATTATAGATTAACCAGCGCCTGGATCGTCAATTATTCAAAAAACACCATGTCCCATATCCTGATCACCGGCGCCGGAGGATTTCTCGGCACGGAATTGACGTCCGCCCTGGCCCGGCGCGGAGACGAGGTGACCGCGCTGGACATCGTCATCGGGGAGGGTTTGGCCGCATTGGCCACGCTTGGGGAGGCACACGGCAACGTCACCCCTGTGACGGTGGAGATCACCGAATGGCCGGCGGTGTTCGATCTGCTGCGGGAGCGCCCGCCGGACGCCATCGTCCATTGCGCGGCCGTGGTGGGCGTGCCGGCCTCCGTGGAGGCGCCTTTCCGCACCTTCCAGGTCAACGTGGAGGGCAGCCTGAATCTCTTCGAGGCGATGCGCCTCTGCGGGGTGAAGCGGGTGGTGCACATCAGTTCCGAGGAGACCTACGGCCCCTTCCAGACCGCGGCGGCCACGGAAGATCATCCCCAACAGCCCTTGTACCCCTACGGCATTTCCAAGCTGGCCGTGGAGCACCTGGGGCGCAGCTACCGGGAACTGCATAGCATCGAATGCATCAACGTCCGCGCCTGCTGGGTCTACGGTCCCGGACTGCCCCGGCCGCGCATACCCAAGAATCTGGCCGACGCGGCGGTGGAGGGCCGGCCGCTCCACTTGGCGGCCGGAGGGGACTTCGCCGTGGACCACACCCACGTCGACGACCTGGTGGCGGGCATCCTGGCCGTGCTGGACAAGGCCGATCATCCCCACGACGTGTACAACATCGGCAGCGGCACGGCCCCCACCCTGTTCGAGATCGTGGAGATCATCACCGAACTGGTGCCCGGCGCGGATATTTCCGTGGGCCCCGGCAATTACCTGCACGCGGACCGCATCCCGGCGGTACGCAAAGGAGCGTTGGACATCACCCGCGCCCGGGAGGTGCTGGGCTACCGGCCCCGGTTCGACATCCGCGCCGGTCTGGCGGATTATATCGCTGCCCTGCGGCGGAAGCGCGCCCGGTGATTCCGGCACAGCGTCCGCTGACCCGGCGCCGAAAATACTACCGAAAATACCACAGCAAATATCGCCGCCAACACTCCTAATATTAATATATGGAAAGGAAACCCCCATGACCGAATCCGGTAAATCATCCGGTAAATCACCGCAGAGGAGCCGAAAAGCCGTCATCCGCAACATGGCCGAGGTGTTCTGGGAGAATCCGCCAGCCCATACCCCCGGCGCCATTTCCAAGATGCTGGTGCGTCCCGAGAACACCGGCTCCGAATTGATGGATTTCCGCATCTCCAGCTACCAGCCCATGGCCTGCGTGGAACCCCACACCCACAAGGTGCAGGAGCAGATCTACCACGTGCTGGAAGGAGAGGGGATGATGGAACTGGACGGCGAAAAGCAGGTGGTCTCCTCCGGGGACGTGATCTTCATTCCGCCGGGTGTGGAGCACGCCATCCACAATACCGGCCTGGGCGACTTGCTGTTCTTCGTCATCACCACCCCGCCCGAGGACGGGTAGAAAGAGCCGGACTCCCCCCACAGAGAGAGAAGACGCCCCATTCCATCCCAAGGGATTGGGCACATTTCCCTCCGGATGGGCTACGCTATCGCATTGTCAAATCGCCGATTCTCAGAATAACTGGGAATTTCCTCACACTAATTTTAAAAATCATCCCTTCCCATGTCCGATCCCCGCAAGTTCCGTTTTTCCATCGACCGCGGCGGCACCTTCACCGACATCTACGCCGAGATTCCCACCAGAAATGTTGCCGGGAATGCTGCCGAAAATGATGCCGAGCCGGGCTTCATGACTCTCAAGCTGCTCTCGGAGGACCCGGCCAACTATCCCGACGCGCCCCGGGAAGGCATCCGGCTCAGGCCGTACAACAACCCAAAGCCCTATAGAAACCGCGGCGAAGCTTACCTGGATACGAGGAAATACAAGAAGGCTGTTGACGATTTCGACGAGGTGATCTGGGTCTGGCCAAGTAACCCAGATGCTTTTTTACACCGGGGGAAAGCCTTCATGGGAAAAGGTGAGTACGACCGGGCCATTGCCGATTTCAGCAAAGCCATCAAACTCAATCCTGTAAAAGCCCCATATTTCAAAGATCGCGCAGAAACCTACCTGAAGATGGGACAAATGAAAAAAGCCTGCGCCGATTGGAGAAAAGCCTCCGAATTGGACCCGAAAATGAAAATCGAGGGGCTCAAGGAGAAGTGCTGAGAAGGGGAGTTGGGCAAGGTGTGCCCGAAACTCATCCCTGCCACCATATCGGTTTTCGGGGGAGGGGACGCCTCACCGCGTATGGAGGCATTTGTACTCCCTCTCTCCCGGGCCAGGTTTGATCTAAGTCATATTTCCGCCTGATTGAGATCAGATGGGGGGAGGAAAATGGGGCGCTGCTGAACTACGTATCGAGGACGCCCGATTCTTTAAGGTCGTTCCAGACGTCCTGGGTGGTGATTTTCCCGTCCTTGACCGTGAACATGTCGATGAAGCGGACGCCCTCGAAGCCCGTCCCGTTGAGGGTGGTGCCGGACAGGGTGCCCGTGCAGATCACCCGGAATTCCCCCGATTCCATGGGAAAGGCCTCCTGGCGCTCGTACTTCTTCCCAATAGTGCGGTACCGCTGCTTTGCGTAGGCAGGTATATCCGCGGCGGACCTGGCGTGAAAGGGCCCCGGAAACACGATCCT
>CAZOXD010000260.1:1998-5104 GCA_964583525.1 uncultured Pseudomonadota bacterium | reverse complement strand
GTGCTGGTGGAGCCGGACCTGTTCTTTTCCGCCCAGGACCGCGGCCCGCACTTTCAGGATCATCCCCAGATGAAATCCCCGCAAGACCGCAAGAAATTCGACGGGCAACCCTTCTCCGCGCGCATGTACGCGGAAATGCTGCGTACTTCCGGGGTGGATCAGGTGGTGACGGTGCACAACCACAAGCCCGAGGTGCTGGCCGCTATCTACAGGGAGGTCTACGCGGAATCCGGAGAGCAACCCCCCTTCGTCAACCTGGACGTGGCGCACCTGATCGCCAACCTGATCCTGCGCACCGTCACCGTGAAGCGCAACGGAAAGAACCTGGGATTCGTGGCGCCGGACCAGGGCGCGGCGGACTTCGCGGCGCGGGTGCGGGAATTCACCGGCCTCGCCGGGGCGGCGCTGGTGGTGTTGGAGAAAACCCGGCTGGGCCAGCGCAACGTGGAAATCAGCGCGTCGGACGGCATCGAACTGCTCAAGGGACGCGATGTTTTTATTCTCGACGACATGGTGCGCACCGGGGGCACCATCGCCAGCGCCACCCGCCTGCTGGCGGAAACCCCGGCAACCCGTCCCTCCAACATCTTCTTCTATTGCACCCACACCTACATTTCCCCGGAAGCCCGGGAGAACCTGAATTCCCCCTACCTCTCCGAGTTCATCACCACCAACACCATGCCCAACGTCCTCAACCGGGACGATCAAGGGCGCCTGCGCAGCAAGATGGTGGTGATGAAGATCGAAAAATGGATCGCCGATGCCTTGGTGCATTGCCTGGAGGAAGGGCAGCCCCCCGCCGAACGCTACGGGCGGGCGAGCGTGGCCATCGCGGACCGCTACTACAAGCTGGAATACTCTACCCGCAACGAACGCCGCAACCCGGCCCTGCACGACCAACTCACCCTGAAACTGCGCGGGAATTAGCGCCGCTGTACGGCAACGGCTTGGGAACCGCCGATGAACGCAGATGAACGCGGATAAAAACTGAGAAATTGGGTTCGTTTCGCAATCCGCACCCGGCCCACGAATTGGGTTCCTTTCGCAATCCGTCCTCATCCCCATCCCACGGATTGGGTTCGTTTCGCAAAATAATTATTTTCAGAATAATTAGCTATTATATCAACATATTATGGCAGATCGAAGCGGATTTGTCCAGGGAAAATTTGGGGGTGAAGGCTGCCGTTGCAGTTCCCATCCGCGTCCATCCGCGTTTATCGGCGGTTGCCTTGGCAGTTCGCTTTTGCCGTTTCAGTTCCTACTTGACCCGCTCCACGTATTCTCCTTCCCGGGCGCGTTCTTCCTGCTTTTGCTCCGCTCCGATCCGCCCCAGGGGATACTCCTCCAGATCCACGAACTTGAACAAGGGTGCGAAGGTGGGGTGTGCCTCTTCGACGCGGCGGAACATTTCCTGGGCCATCCGCCGATAGGCGGGGTGCCCCTGGGGGGTGCTGCGCAACTCCACCAGCCAGATCAGCGCCCGCAGGTTGACGTGCATGTGCCAGCGGATGCGGTAGGCCATGGGCACTGCGTATTGCGCCTCGGAGGGGAAGTCCGCCGCGATGGTCTCGTAAGCCCCGGCGGCGGCGTCCATCACCTCCCGGTAGGGGCCTGCCAGCCCGGCGTCCTCCACCTCTGCGGGCATCTCGTAGCCGTGCCGGGTGGAAAGGGGCTGGCGCTGTTGGGTGAGCATGCGGTGGCGGTGCATGTCGCGGTACATGCCGAAGTCCCCCACCAGATCGAAGGTGTATGCCGCCAGTTCCAATGCCCGGGGGGGCTTGTGGCGCCGGTTCTCCCGGGTGTCGGCCAGCGCTTGCAGCCGCGCCGCCTTCTCCTCCGGCGGCAGAGCCGCGATGCGTCCATGCAGGGTCTCCCAATCCACCGCGGCCCCGGGATAGGCCAGGGCGGTCAGCACCTGATCGGGGGCAGCGGCGTCCCACCCGGAAAGCTCCACACTCCGGCGGGAGGCGGGGGAGGTGGCGTTCCCTGTGTCCCCCGCTTCCCCGCGCCCGGTTGCTGAGCCCTCGGAGCCTCCAGGGCCCGGAGGCGCGGCGCGGCCCAACTCTCCCATCATGCTCTCCACGGCTTCCGCCAGCGTACGGTCATACGCCGCGAATCCGGCGAAGTGCTTGTGCTCCGGGTTGGCCCGGCGGATGAAGGAGGGGATCAGCTTGGCCAACTCGCTGTACATGGCGCCGCCCACCTCCCGCAGTTCGGCCAGGGGGGAGGTTTGCAGCTTGATCAGCATGGTTTCGAAGAAGCGGCCGTTGCCGAAGATGCCCATGTTGGTGAGCGCCGCGGCGGGCAGCAGGCCCCGCAATCCGTCGAAGGCCCGGGCCCGCACGGAACGCCGCCAGGCTGCCTCGCTGACCTCCACGGGCCGCGGAAAAACCTGCTCCACGTGCGCGGTAAGGGGGTCGATCAGGTCCCGGTAGGTCTGGAAGGCTTTGCGCATCGTGGCCAGGTACAGATCCCGGTGGGAGGAGGCCATCAGGATGGGCTCCTTGTAAAACAGAAAGTCGCCGTCCACCTGATCGGCGAAGGAAACGTAGCGGGTGGATTTTTCCAGGGGAGAGCCCCCGATGCGCGCGTCCTCCAGCACCTTGGTGGCGATCATCGAGACGTTCTCGATGGCCAGGTGCGCACCGCCAAGTTCCCCGATGGAATCGTCCCCGAATCCGTCCAGGATGCGATTGTAAAAACTCTGGGCCCGTTCCACGGCCAAGTGGGATTCCCGCGCGGCCTGTTCGGCCGTGGAGGCCGCTTCCGCATCCAATCCCCCGATGGCCGCGAATTCCGAGCCGGGATCGGAGATGAACTCTTTCAGCAGCAGCTCCCGCAGCCCCAGGGTGGAGCGGGAATAGCGGGAAAACAGCGCCCCCTTGATCACCTCGGGAAGATGGGTCAGCGCGAAGACCGAGCCCTCGGTATTGGTGACGTAGCGGGCCAGGATAGCCCGCTCCTGAGGGGAAAAGCGGGGCGATCCACCGGGTTGGGACATTGGGGCAAAACCTGTATCATGAATGGGTGCTATGGTAACGTACGGTAGTATATGGTTGCCTGTATACGGTGGCCGCAGGCCACCATAACCGGCCACCATAACCGG
>CAZOXD010000260.1:0-1898 GCA_964583525.1 uncultured Pseudomonadota bacterium | reverse complement strand
GGCCACCATAACCGGCCACCATAACCGGAAGGCCACCTTACCCGATGGAGGGGAATTTGTCATGGCGCCGGTATTCCAGGTAGCATCACAGTTTGAATTATCCTGGATGAATTCAATATAAAAACAGTTGGCATGCTGAGCGCAGCGAAGCATCTTCCTGGTATTGGATAAGTCATTGCACCCACAAGATTCTTCGCTGCGCTCGGCAATGACAATCCATTTTTCCAACTGAGACACTACCGAATTCCAGGTGACAATTCCAAATGGAATTCCCCAGGTAAAAATCGCCATGTGCATACGCAACGGAGTGAGGCCTCCCATGGGTCGCAGCGGAAGATCCTGCATTCCACCCGGGATGACGTTTTCATTCCCGGTTCGTATCGATTTCTCAGGGGGTAGTCTGGGTTTGCGAGTTGAATTTCAGCGGAACCGTCCGCAATTTCTTCTACGACATCTTTTGCGGCATCTTCCCACTGCGATGCGGTGAGGATGAGTTCCATTCCGGAAGCGTTTCATTGGCTTTGAACCCATTGGCCAAGAGGGCAGGATGAGCTTCAACATGATTTCCAACAAGGATCAGGATATAGGCCGAGGCACGGCATTGCTGGCATCGGGCGCCGTGATGGTGTTGTTGAAGTGGGTGTTGCCCGTCATTGCCCCACTGGCCGTCGCGGCCTATGGAATCTACCGGTTTACCCGCAAGGATATCGGGGAGGGATTGGTGGCCCTGGCCTTTGCCGTGCTGTTCTACTTTCTCCAGGGCGCCGTGGCGTGGCTGCTCTGGGCCGCGGGCGGATTGATGGTGGGGTTCGGATTGTTCTTCCTGATTCGGGCCATGCGGACGCCCACTCTCCTTGATCAATAAGGCGAATTACGGATGAACGTCATGGCAAGGATTTTCAGCGGGAATTCCCGTGCGGCGCGCCGCTTGGGAAGATCATGGGTGGTTCCCGCCCTGGCGGAGCCGCTGCCGCCAATCCTGGCGGTGCCGCTGCCGCCTATTCTGGCGGTGCTGCTGGCGCCGATCCTGGCGGTGCCGTTGCCGCCGATCCTGGCGGTGATACTGGCAGTGGGAGCCGGTCTGCCGGAAGCCGGTCTGTCAGAAGCGTGGGCGGCGGGAAAAAACGAAAAAAAGGAATGGCGGCTGGACGACTTCACAAAGACCCTTCCGGCCGGGAAAACCTACGGCAAGTGGGATTTGCAAAAAATCTCCCCGGTGTTCGGGAGCGGAGAGATGACCTTCTACCAATTTGTCCACGACAGCCCCAAAAAGCATTACATTCACCTCAAAAGCGGAGACGACAACTCCTTTTCCGTCGGGTTGAAAAAGGATTTCGAGGTCAAGGACTGGCCGGTGCTGGAGTGGGAGTGGAAGGTGACTACCTTACCCAAGGGCGGAGACGTGCGGGTGAAGAAAAAGGACGACCAGGCCGGCTCCCTCTGCGTGATCGTCAATCCGGGGCTCTTCGGATTCAAATCCCTCTGCTATATCTGGGAAAACGATGGCCCCAAGGATTCTCCCCTCACCAGCACCAAGCGGGAGGAGTCCCGGTATTTGATTCTCCGCACCGGGAAAGAGGACGGCACGGGGAAGTGGTACCAGGAGAGGCGCGAGATTCTCAAGGATTACATCCGCGTATTCGGCGCCGCCCCGCAGGAAAAAGCGATCGTCGGCATGCAGATCGACTCCGATTCCACGGAATCCTCGGCGGAGGCCTTCTATCGCAATATCACCCTGCGCACACGGTAAATCCGGCCGGGTCTCCCGCACCGGCCGGGTTATGGGGGGCGCCGCGCGGATTTCCCCGGCGGGGATGTCGCGCCGGACCGCCTGAAAAGTGCTTAATGGCAGAACTTCCCGTCAGAAGTTATCTGGCTATCGTCTTGTTATTTAACAT
>CAZOXD010000259.1:4262-5337 GCA_964583525.1 uncultured Pseudomonadota bacterium | reverse complement strand
GGTAGCAGTTAATCCGGTAGCGGCTAATCCTGCCGCGGGTAAACCAGCTGCGGGTAAACCGGCAATGCCCGTTCCCCGTGGAATTCCGGACCGCTCCCCCCCATGCTGCCCGGAGGAAGCACCGTTCTCACCAAGGAGGGGATGGGCGTTGATCCCCAGCACCTTGAGGGAAGGGGCCCGCAACCGAAGGGAGCTTTCCCCTGCTCTGCTTATTCCGCCCCCGCCCATTCCGTCCCCGCTTATTCCGCCCCCGCCCATTTCGTTCCCGCGCAGCACCCCTTGATCCAGGGCCACCCACCGTTCCCCGTCATGAAGGAGTTCCCAGGGATACCCGCACCAATCGTGGCCGGTATCCAGAATCAGCGGAAGACCGGCGGACAACTGGTGGAATTCCACCCCGGGAAACAGGGTGTGGAACAGCATTTGCCCGAATTGCCGCAGAAATATGGAAATTTCCCGCCGTTGCCGGGAGGAGCCGTGAAGCAGCGCAGGATCCTTCCGCAAGGCGCGATAAGCCTCCAGCCCCTCCTCCAATCTGGCAATCGGGGGTGAAAGCGGGTATCGTAGGGAGCGAGAGGGGATCTCGACCCTGTTTCCGTGGAGCTTGATGAGATTCGCCATCAACTCGCAATCCCTCGCACGATGGCTCATCCGCACGGTCCAGAGGATCGGCGAATGACAGGGAGCCCGGCGGGCCGGGTCCTTCCGGCTCACGCTTCCATTAGGCTCGATATCCTTGACCGGCCCGGTATCCTCGATCGACCGGTGTCCTTGACCGGCCCCGTATCCTTGACAGACAACGGGGGCATTGATGCGGCGGCCATTGATACCGTGCGCGGTCCTCAAGGCGGCGCCTTCCCGGCGGCGAAAATCGCAGCTCGCACGGGCCGGGGGCAAAGCCTTGAATCTTAACGGGAAAACCTTATCGGATGCGGTTGGAAATTGCAACCCGGGGGATGGGAGCAGAATCTCATCATATACTTGGATTGCCGTGGAACTGAAAGACGAGCTGTGAATCGTCTTCTCCATGGCATAGATGGCAATTTCGAATCCAATACAGGCATTTATGAACCAT
>CAZOXD010000259.1:0-4162 GCA_964583525.1 uncultured Pseudomonadota bacterium | reverse complement strand
GCTCAACTTCCAGGTGAAGGATATCCCGGAGAGGGTTCACATCGAAGGGTCATAAAGAAGCTGAAAAAATATCCCGGGAATAAGGAAATAAATATAATTGGGAATTTGATGGATCAAATGAGAATGTTAAGAGTTCGTGCGGATTACCGTTTGAATTTCCATTTTAGAAGGTCTCTGGCTGAACAATTGATTTTTACCGCCAAGGAAATACAGTCGATGGCAGATAGGATTTCCGTTTAACAAAACCGAGAACCGAATAAGGACGAACTATTTGGGGGGAGAAACTTTGGCATGGCAGACGATGAAAATGTGATTTCGCTGGACGACCGGCGCCGAGTTGCGAAGGAAACCGGGGCCAGCCAATCCTCCACCAGCAGTGAGGACGCTCCGCAATCGGCCGGGAAGAGCGGGGAAGCGGGCGTGAATCCCCTTCCGGGCCGGTTGATCTGGCTCCATTGCTCCACCTGCCAGACCCTGGAATATACCGAGTTGTCCATGCCCGGCGGGCGGGTCCACAATGCCTGCGGGAACCAGGTGCTGGAGGTGGCCGTCGATCTGGACCTGCGGGCCGAACACACCATCGCCGAGGTCAATCTGGAGCGCCTGAATATCCTGGAAGACCTGCTGAATGGTCAACGCAAGCGCTTCGAGGAATACAAGAAACGGCTCGCTTTGGCGGCCGGGAAATCCCTCAGCGGGTACCCCAAGGACGACGCAACCCTGCAAAAGCTCCCCATTTCCGGCGTGGACGCCTTCGGGTTGCTGGTATCCGAATTTTTCCAGGAACCCAAGGGCCGGTTTCCGGACGCCGGCGCGGACCCAAATCAGGAGGATGCCGGCGATCCAGGCGGAGATCCATCCGGGGATGCCACAGAATAATTTCCCCGATTGATCCCCCATCGTGCCAGTCAGCGATCCCGGCGCCTTGCTTACCCTTTCATCCCCCCACCGGTTGCATGACCTTCCGTTTTCGCATTGTTAAGACAGACCCCGGCAGCAATGCCCGCGTGGGTATGATCGAGACAGGGAGGGGAGAAATCCCCACCCCGGCGTTCATGCCGGTGGCCACCCAGGCTGCCCTGAAGGGAGTGCTGCCCTCCCAGGCCGCTGCAGCCGGCGCGCGCATCCTGCTGGCCAATGCGTACCACCTGCACCTTCAGCCGGGCGAAGATCTGGTGGCCTCCCAGGGGGGATTGCATGCGTTCATGGACTGGCCCCATCCGATCATCACCGACAGCGGCGGATACCAGGTGTTCTCGCTGCCCGACCGCAAAATCAGCGAGGAAGGGGTGGCCTTCCGCTTCCAAAAGGACGGGCGCCCGGTGACCCTCACCCCGGAAAGCTCCATGGCCATCCAGGAAAAGTTGGGCTCGGACATCGCCATGGCCTTCGACGAATGCGTGGCCTACCCCGCGCCCTACGCCTATGCCAGGGAGGCCATGGAGCGTACGGTGCGCTGGGCTCTGCGCTGCCGGGAGGCGCACAGCCGGGAGGAGCAGGCGCTCTTCGGGATCGTCCAGGGCGGCACCTACCCCGACCTGCGGCAGGGCTGCGCGGAGGAAATCGCGGCGTTGGACCTGCCGGGAATCGCCATCGGCGGGCTCTCGGTGGGCGAGGGTCTGGAAGTGATGGAGGAGGTGCTCGGGCACACCGTCCCTCATCTCCCCGCAGATCGGCCCCGCTACCTGATGGGGGTGGGGCTGCCCGAGGATATCCTGGCCTATGTGGAAGCGGGGGTGGACATGAGCGATTGCGTAATTCCGACCAAGTACGCCCGCTCGGGGGTACTTTTCACCCGGGTGGGCCGCCTGCGCATCACCCGCCGTCAGTACCGGAAAGACCGCTATCCACCCGACACGGCCTGCGCCTGCCCCGTCTGCGGCCGTTTTTCCCGCGCCTACCTGCACCACCTGTTCGCGGCCAACGAGATTCTGGGGCCGATGCTGGCATCCGTGCACAACCTGAATTTTTATCTTACGCTGATGGAGGAAATCCGCGCCGCCATAACCGAAGGCCGGTTCAGCGCATTCAAAAAGGAATTTCTCACCGAATACAATCGAGAGGAAAAGAAGACCCGTCATGTCCGATAACCCCAAATCCCCCCGCTCCCGGGACGCTCAATCTCCCGCCCGCCTGATCAACCCGACCGTGCGGGATTACATGGACACGCTGAACCTGCAACGGTTTTATGGCGGGTACGTGCTGATGGATTTGCCCGATCAGGTGTTCAACCTGGGAATCGGGGAGGTGGGCGGCGTTCCCCTCCGCGAGGACCTGTACGAGGTGTACACCCGCTTCGAGCAATCGGAGATGCTGGCGCCACTGGCCACCCGGTATTCCGGCACCCTGGGACAACGGGAGACCAACCGCCTGATGGCGGCCCACCTCAACGCATGGCTGGGGGAGGAGCGCTTCGACGAAGGGCGCGTGGTTTCCCTGGATGGCGGGCAAAATGCGGTGGAAGTGGCCATCCGCACCTTTACCTCCCCCCTGGGCAGCGCCGACAACCCGAAGCAGTACGTGCTGCTGGCCGCCCCCAGTTATCCCTATTTCTCCACGGTGATCTCCGCCCATGCCGGGATCATGTCCTTCCTGGCCTTCGATTCCGAACAGTTTACGCGGGGGGTGGAAACCTATTGCAACCCGTCGGTGGGAGTGATCCTGATCAACGTGCCTCACAATCCGATGGGGTACACCCTCGGCCCGGAACAGGTGGAGCGGATCAACCGGGTCGCCTCGGCCCATGACTGCGCGATCGTGGTGGATGGAGTCTATGCCAATTATCCCGCCAGCAACGAGGTGGGGCCGGCCCTGGCCGGGTTCGATCCCTCCCGCACCATCTTCGTCGACAGTTTCTCCAAGAAATTCGGGCTGCCCGGGCTGCGCATCGGCTTCGCCTTGTGCGCGGAAACGGAACTGACCTATGCCATGCGCTTCATCAAGACCGCCGAATCCCTGGTGCCCAGCAGCGGAAAGCTGGCCTTCGCGGGACACCTGCTGGAACACTATGCGGACATCCCCCCAGCCATCGCCAGCGAGGTGCGCAAGCGCAACCGGCGTTTCCTGGATCGCTTCGATCCCACGGCGATCCCGGGCCTGAGCATCTTCGGGGAGACCGGAAACCCCTTCTACATGGCCTTGGACATCAGCGAACTCTCCCGCCGCACGGGCCGGAACGATACGGAGGTGGCCGCCCATTGCCTGGAAAATTACCAGGTGAAAGTCTTCCCGGGGTCGTTCGTCTATCCCGATCAGGGACTGCGCCACACCGTGTTCAGCGGGGAGGGACGCCACAATCCCCACGGGCCGCTGCCCTTCCTGGCGCCCCAATTCGAAAAGGGGAGCCAGATCGTCTTTTCCCCCGATCACGTCGAGGGGCGGACTCCCCTGCTGCGTCTTTCCTTCGGGACGGAAACCCGGGTCGAAGGCGCGGCGGAGGCCCTCACTACTGCCTTGCAGGCCCTGTAGGGGCTACAGAAAAACGGCAGGGAAATGTGTAATGTATCACTTTGAATTTTCTGGATGATTTCAATATTAAAACAGTCGTCATGCTGAGCGGAGCGAAGCATCTTCCTGGTTTTGGAGAAATCATCGTACCCACAAGATTCTTCGCTGCGCTCAGAATGACATTTCAATTTTTAAACGAAAACACTACCGGGAAGTGGGGGGGATTTCCCTTATCGGCACGCTTTTCATTTCATACCCGGGAGCCACCCATGAGCGCCATTACCACCGAGGACATGCAGGAATTCCTGGCCTGCTTCAACCGCCACGACGTTCCCGCCATCATGGCCTACTTCGCCGAGGACGGCGTGTTCGAAACGCCCAGCGGAAAGGAGCCCGTGGGCACGCGGGTGGAGGGCATCCCCGCCATCGCAGCCTATTTCACCAAAATGTTCGCCAATGTGCCCGATTTGCACTTCGGCGAGGACAACCACTGGCTCAGCGAGGATGGGGAGCGGGGGGTTTCCGAATGGACCATCTCCGGCACCCAGCCCGGCGGCAGCGCCTTTACCTACCGGGGCTGTGACCACTTCCTCTTCCGGGGCGGGAAAATCGTGCGCAAGGATTCCTACCAGAAGATCGTGCGGTAGGGGGAGGGGGGGATATAAAGACCCTCCCATTACAGCCCCACTTTCTTGAGATCGGCCAGGATATTGGC
>CAZOXD010000258.1:0-5376 GCA_964583525.1 uncultured Pseudomonadota bacterium | reverse complement strand
GGCCACCTGGCGCTCGTTCATTTCCAGCCAATCTTCCAGCACCTGGGCGGTGTGCTCGCCCAGCAGAGGCGCGGGAGTCAGGGGAGGCGTTTTCCCCCCATGGCGCACGGGCCATCCCGGCATGGTGAAGGAGCCGTTGGTGGGATGCTCCGTTGTCTGGAAGATACCCCGGTCGCGGAAACTGGGATCGTCCAGCAACTCCCTGGTATCCAGCACCGCCCCGGCGGGAATGCCCGCCTCGCCCAGCAGGCGCATGGCCTCGTACTTGTCGTATTGCCGCGTCCATGCGGAGATCATGGCGTCCACCTGATCCTCCCGCTCCACCCGGGCCGGCAATTCCTCGAAATCCGGGTCGCCGATCAACTCCGGGCGGCCGATGATCTCCAGCAACCGGTGCCAGTGGGTACGGTGGGCGCGGCTGGTGTAGATGTACACGTAATCGTTCGGCCCGCCAGGCGCGCAGGGGAAGATTCCGCTGGGGGGGTTGCCACCGGAGAGCAGCTTGGCGCCGGCCCGCGGCGCCGCCTCGCCGCTGCGCGCGGTGACGGACAGGGCGACCCGGATGAAATGGAGCATGGCGTCCTGCATGGATATGTCGAGGCGCTCCCCCAGCCCGGTATCCTTGCGCCGGTAGAGCGCCGCCAGGATGCTGATCGTCAGCAGCATTCCCGTGCCCGTATCGCCGATGGTGGCGCCCGGCTTGATGGGCGGGCCGCCGGCGTCGCCGGTGATGCTCATCACCCCGCCGCAGGCCTGGGCGATCATGTCGAAGGCCAGGTTGTTCTGGTAGGGGCTGCCCTCTCCGAAGCCCTTCACCTGGGCGTAGACCAGGGATGGGTTGATCTCCCGCAGCACCTCGTAGCCCAGGCCCAGGCGCTCGATCACGCCAGGGGCGTAGTTCTCGATGAACACATCGGCCTTGCGGGCCATCTCCTTCACCAGTTCCAGGCCCTGGGGGGACTTCAGGTTGACGGTGATGGACTTCTTGTTGGCGTTCAACAACAGGAAATAAGGGGAATCCTCACCCGGTTTTCGGGCGAAGGATTTGCGGCCGGGATCGCCGCCATTGGGGTTCTCCACCTTCACCACCTCCGCGCCCAGCCACCCCAGCACTTCGGTGCAGATGGGTCCCGCCTCGAACTGCGTCAGGTCCAGCACGCGGATTCCCTCCAGGCACCCCGGGGCCATGCCGTTTCCAGCCCCGCCGTTTCCACCGGTCATATGGTACGCCTCCCTATTGCAGGGCTGCCGGTTCGCTGCCCTATCGTTCCCGGCATGGTTTGAATCGGCCTGGTTTGAATCGGCATCGTATGAAATAGATGGGACAACCGAATTCGAAACATATATGTTTCCGGGATGAATTCAAAGCCTCGATCCAACCCGGGGTATTGAGCCCCTGGATCGTTGCATGATGGCCAGGAATCCCTTCCGGATGACCGCCGCCACCCGAGGAGCTTGACTACATGGCTGCACCCTACCGCACCGATCCCCCCTTCCGGGCCGAGCACGTGGGCAGCCTGCTGCGTCCGGATTCGTTGCGCCGGGCCTTCCGGGAATTTTCCGCGGGGCGCATCGACGCCTATGCCTTCCGGGCTGAGCAGGAGCGCAGCATCCGCGAGGTGGTGGCCCTGCAGGAGCAACTGGGCTTCCGGGCGGTCAACGACGGGGAGTTCCGCCGGGTGTCCTACTGGGCGCATTTCGTGGAAGCCACCGAAGGTCTGGAGGTGGAGGAAGCCCGCTTCGAGTTCCACGGAGAAACCGGGAAAGCCACCCGCTTCCTGGCGCCGAAGATCGCCGGGAGGGTGCGCCGGGGCCGTTCCATCTCCGGGGAGGAGTTCGACTTCCTGAAATCCGCTACCCGGGCTGTGCCCAAGCTGACCATGCCCTCGCCCCCCACCATGCACTTCTGGGGCAGGGCCGGCGCGGCGCGGGAGGCCGGGTACGCGGACGAGGATGAATTCTTCGCCGATCTGGCGCGGGTATACCGGGAGGAAATCGCCGACCTGGCCGAACGGGGCGCCACCTACCTGCAACTGGACGAGGTGCCGCTGGCCATGCTCTGTGACGGCAAATTGCGTGAAAAGGCGCGCGCCGATGGCAGCGACCCGGACGCGCTGGTGCAGCGCTACGTGGATCTGTTCAACGCCTGCCTGGAGGGGCGCCCGGAAAACCTCACCGTGGTCATGCACCTGTGCCGGGGCAACTTCAAGGGTCAATGGCTTTCCGAGGGCGGTTATCAGTACGTGGCCGAGAAGATGTTCAACGAGATCGCCGTGAACGCCTTCTTCCTGGAGTACGACACCCCCCGCGCCGGGGACTTCGCCCCCCTGGCCGCCGTGCCGGAGGACAAAACGGTGGTGCTGGGCCTGATCTCCAGCAAAACCGCCGAACTGGAGAACGCCGACGATCTGGTGCGGCGGGTGGAGGAAGCCTCCCGCTATATTCCCGTGGAACGTCTGGCGGTGAGCCCTCAGTGCGGCTTCGCCAGCACCGTGGCCGGCAACCCGGTCACCCCCGATACCCAACAAGCCAAGCTGACCCTGGTGCAGGAGGTGGCTCGCCGGGTATGGGGGTAGGGGGAAAGCCGCATCCTGGTGATCGGCAGCGTCCGCCTCTTCCTACCCCGGTGCCCCTACCCCGGCATCCGCAACGCCTCGCCGGGAATGGGGACGCCTTCCTGCTCACAGGTGTTGGCGTTGTCGAGGACAATGGCGTGGCGCATGTCACGCTTCCAGCGGGCCTCGTCGTAGCCGGTGCTTCTACTCCCCCGCCGCGTCCCTGGCGGCATCCCTGGCGGCGAGGTAGCCGAAGGTCATGGCGATCCCCAATTGCGCGCCTGCGCCGGGATATTCCCCTCCAAAGGGGGAGTGCATGTCGTTGCCGCAGGCATAAAGCCCCGGAATGGGACGGCCCTCCTCGTCCAGCACCCGGGCGGCGGTGTCCGTGCGCAGGCCCAGGCTGGTGCCCAAAGGGGTGGGCACCACGGCGACGGAGTAGTAGGGCGGGGTTTCGATGGGCCCCAGGCATGGGTTGGGCGTGTGATCCGGATCGCCGTTGGCGCGGTCGTAGGGGTTGCTCCCCTTGCCGAATTCGCTGTCGATGCCCGTCTTCGCGAACCCGTTGTGGGCCCGCACCGTTTCTTGCAGGCCGGTGGAAACGGCCCCGATCCGCCGAGCCAGATCGGGTATCGTGGGGGCGGTCTTCAGGTACCCGCTGGCGAGGAATTTTTTCAGGAACAAGGTGCGGGGAAGCACCATCCCCAGGCCATACTTCCACAGGAAGCGCCGGTCGCACACCAAGAGAGCCGGAATGCTGGGCATGCTTCGGTGGGCGCGGTACATGGCGCGGGTGAACTCGTGGTAGGACACCCCCTCGTTGACGAATCGCCGTCCGGCGGCATTGACGGCCACCAGACCCGGCTTGGCGCGGTCCAGCACGATGTGTGGATAGACCGCCGTCGATCCGTCGGCGCGCGTGGCCACCGAACTGGGAAACCAGAGGGCGTTGTCCTCCCCCGGGGCGCCCAGGGCCGCGCCGATCCGCTGGGCCAACTCCAGGGTGTCTCCTGTGCAGCCCTCGAAGGCGGCCGTGTATTGGGGCGTGGGGGAAGGCAGATGCCGCTCCCGCAGTTGCGGATTGGCCGGGAATCCTCCCCCCGCCAGCACCACTCCTTTTTCCGCAAGCACGCGCGCCACCCCGCCGTTGCGTTCCAGTTCCAGGCCGCAGACGCGCCCCTGGGGTGCGGCCAGATTGAGGGGAGTGCAGTTCAGCCAAACCGGCACGCCCCTGTCGAGCAGGTTCTTGTAGAGCCGGGCCACCAGGGCGTTGCCCAGCACGAGCCGCGTGCCCCGCTTGTGGCGGAGCCGGTCCGCGGCGTAGCGGGTCACCAGTTTCGCGCCAAGGAGGAAAGAGGACCACGAGCGGCCGATCTTCAGCAACTGCGCCGCTTCCCCGCGGGTGATCATCATCCCGCCGAAGAGCATCAGTTCGGGAATGGGCCAGCGCACCTCGCCGAAGTGCCGGCCCAGGGTGCGGCCGTCGAAGGCCAACGGTTCCAGGGGCCTCCAGCCCAGCGCCGCTCCAGGCAACTCCTGGCGGTAATCGGGGGCGGTCTCGTAGGGTTGAAAGCGGAGGTCGGTATGGTCCTCCAGGAAGGCCAGCATCTCTGTCCCGGCGGCGACAGCGGCCTCCCGCATTTCACGGCTGGCGCGGTTCCCGACCAGGGCGTCCAGGTACCGCAGCGCCTCGGCGGCGTCATCGGTGATGCCCTGGCGGCGCTGGTGGGGGTTGTCGGGAATCCAGACCGTGCCGGAGGAGGTGGCGCTGGTGCCCCCTACCTGGCCGCTCTTTTCCACCACCAGCACCCGCAGGCCGGAGAGCTTCGCCACCAGCGCAGCCGTGAGCCCCCCCACGCCCGCGCCCACCACGATCAGGTCGTACTCCGCTTCCGCTGAAATTCCTGAAGAGACGGTTTCGAGGGGGACGGATACCGAATCAGCGGCCGTGTTCATGGGTGCCGGTCTCCTTTGGTGATGGGAGGGATGAGGTTTTGCCTCCATCCCTTGACATATTGCCTGAACGCCTCATCTTTGCCACCCTGTGGGTCGTTGGAACTGAGCATTGTCATCCAAGAGAAGAGGAGCACCATGACTCACCGCATCGATACCGTGGACGTGCAGGGCAGCCCGATGGAGGTCTTTGTCTTCGAACCGCCGGGCGCGGGACCCCATCCGGGAATCGTACTGTGCCAGCATATTCCCGTCGGGCACACGGGGATCGAGAACGACACGTTCACCCTCAAGGCCGCGGAACGCTACGCCGAAAACGGCTACGTGGTGGCCGCGCCCTTCATCTTCCACTGGTGGCCCAAGGAAGCGGAGATGCAGCTCAAGCGCGACGAGTTCCGCGACGACCGCACCATTCCCGACCTGGATGCCGCCTTCGCGTACTTGGCGGCGCTGGAGAACGTGGACAGTGGGAGAATCGGCGTCGTCGGCTTTTGCTGGGGGGGACGCGTTTCCTGGCTGGGCGCCGGTTCCAATCCGGACTACAAGGCCTGCGCGGTCTTCTACGGGGGGCGGATCAAGCTGACGATGGGAGAGGGCACTCCCCCCGCCATCGATCTGGCGCCCAATATCAAGTGCCCGGTGATCGGCTTCTTCGGCAACGAGGACCAGAACCCCTCCCCGGAAGACGTGGACGATTACGAGGCCGCCCTGGCCGCCGCGGGCGTGGAGCACGTCTTTCACCGCTACGACGGCGCGGGCCACGCCTTCCAGTCCTTCGACAACGAAGAACGCTACCGTCACGAGGCCAGCGAGGACGCCTGGGATAAGGTGCTGGCGTTCTTCGGGGAGAAGCTGGGGTAGGGCGGGG
>CAZOXD010000257.1:4379-5458 GCA_964583525.1 uncultured Pseudomonadota bacterium | reverse complement strand
GTAGTTAGCCGTGGTAGTTCGCTGCGGCGGCCACATTCATCAGCCCGATAATTCCAGCAGGTACCCCGCGATGCGGGCGGGGAGTTGCGCGCCGGCCTTGGCCCAGCGGAAATGGCCGATGGATTCCATGCCGAGATCGTTGGGATGGTAGATCCAGCGCTCCACGTGCCGCGGGGACATCTTCAAGGCGATGGCCCTGGTTGAGGCCTGCGAGGCGTAGGGGTCGTCGCTGAAGGAGATTTCCAGCAGAGGGAGCCGCACCTGCCCCAGCCCCTCCTCGTAATCCAGGGGGACTTCGGGAATATGGAATCGTCCCTTGCGGAGGGTGTGAAACCAGTCCCGGATCACGTTGCGGGCCTCCCGGCCCGCGAAGCCGAACACGTGTCCGGGGAGGTGTCCCACGGCGAGGGAAAAGGCGCGCGCCGACACACCCAGGCCAAGGATGGCCAGCGACCGGGGGAAGGGCCAGTTGCGGTAATGGGGAAAGGTCACCGCGGCGAACACCAGTCCCGCCAGGGCGTCCCCATGCTCCACGGCGTACAGCGCCGCAAGCTGCCCGCCCATGCTGTGCCCTCCCATCCAGACGGGGCTTCCGGGAAAGCGCGCCCGCACGGCCTCCATGATCGGCGGGAGATCGTGAGAGAGAAGCTGCCAATAGCCGAAGTTGCACTTCCACGAGGCCCGTTCGCTGCTCCTTCCGTACCCACGGAGTTCCACCAGGACGGTGTTCAGCCCGGCTTCGTGCAGATGTTCGGCGAATTGGCGGTAGTAATCGGCCCGCACGCCCATGGCCGGCATCCATACCAGCACCGGCCTGCCGGCCGGATGTTCCAGCGCATGGGAAAGGAGCACCGTCGTGATCCCATCGCCGATGTCGATCCGCACCATCTCAGGTTCCATATGCGTCTCCGGGAAGAGGGCTTGGGCCGGCAACCATAAGGCGCGGCAATGACAGGGGTGCACAAAGATAGGCGGGATTGCTTCCATCGCCTCCGGCGTCCTTCACGGCCGTGTTCTTGAGAGAACTCAACCTACCGCATCGCAACGGAGATCAACAACACCGGGCCACCGAAGAGGGC
>CAZOXD010000257.1:0-4279 GCA_964583525.1 uncultured Pseudomonadota bacterium | reverse complement strand
GAAGAGGGCCACCGAAGAGGGCTGCCGGAAGAGTTGTGGGAAGGGCCATGCGGACGGTCTCTCTGTTCCGGGGAACGGCCACGTGGGCGCCAGCAGGTGAGGGGGCTCATCGGGTCTGAAGCAGCCGAAGGCACGCGGAACCATTCAATGGGAAGGCCTGGTTGGCAGGGAAGCCTGGCCGAAATGAATGACTGCCGCGTTCTTTTTGGTACAATGGAATTATGGAACAGGGAGGGCCCCATGTGACCGGCGCCCATAGAGACTAATAGAGAACGGCCGGTGCTCACCCCGCCCACTCTTCCGTATCCGGTCGCAAAAGGCCCGGCTCCTCAGGAAGCAATAAATGGAGGAACGGCCGCCTTGCAACAAAGGCGATGCCGAAACCAAAGGTCCCTTTGCGGGTGGATTCGCAATGCATCCCGCAATACGCAGTCCTTCCGCAAAGGCAAACGGAGATCCTATTTGCGTGGAGGTACGACGATGAATACGAGAAGAGCGATTGATGCGATTGTGCTGGTGGTCGGGATCTGGCTGGTCCTGTCCTCCGTATTCTTATTTAGCCCGGAATACCTGGAGCCCATGTGGGGTGGCATCCTCCTGGGACTGGCCGTGATCGGGTTCGCCATGTGGGGTGAATTCAACACGAGCAGCAAGGCCCCTGAGTTAATCAACGCGCTCCTGGGCATTGTGCTCTTTCTTTCTCCCTGGCTGCTGTCCTTTTCCGAATTCGTGCCCGCGGCCTGGAATGCCTGGATTTTCGGGATCGTTCTGGTGGTTCTGGAAATGTTCGCCTTCCAGGGCGGCATGATGGAGCGGACGCCGCATCAGTCGGCCTGAGCCATCCCCGGGCGAGGTTCATTCCGCGGATTCAACAGGGGGGGAGGCGGGTTGAAGCCCATGCAGCGGAGTGCGTGGGACGGCGCCAATTCCTGCTCCCTCAACCCTTGCGGGCGCCCCGCCGGTACAGCCGCACGATGGCGATGTTCAAGTGAACCAATCCCGCCAGCCCGAACAGCACCACCCCCATGGCGGCCCACCAGGGACGGCTTTCCACCGCCGGGGCCAGGAAGGCCATGAAGGCGCCCCCTCCGCAAATCACCAGGGAGCCCGCGCTGTTCATCAGCAGGGCGCCCCCCAATCCGATCCGGTGCAGGGCGGCCAGTTGGCTTTCCAACTGCCGCTTCTCTCCCATTCCCCGGGCCAGCGCGCCGTTGCAGAGGTTGGTGCCCGCCACCAGCAGGCTGGTCACCGACATGGCGATGGCCAGACCGTGATGGAACAGGGGCAGGGCCAGCAAAGGGAGATTGAGCAGGGCCATCCGCCCCCAACGCATCCTCCGCATCAGCGGATTCGCCTCCAACTCCAGCTTCGGCGTGACGATCCAGGTGGAGAGGAAGTCCAGGGCGCGGGAGACGAAGATCGTGGCCACCAGGAACAGGGTGAAAGGATCGCTTGGGGAGGGGAGGGGGCCGAAAATTTCGTTCATGTCTGACTGTTTACCATGAAAACGCAAGGAGGGGGGGCAGGCCATTTAAAAGAGGCCACTCGGAAACGTTCGAATAGCCCCTGCATTCAAAGCCCTGGAAGGGAGCCGGGTGGAAAAAAAGGGTTGCCTTCTGTCTGGCGTCTTTATATATGGTATACAAAATACGGGATTTTCAACCAAGCGCCAGCCGTATCCCTGCGGCAAAGGGGGAGTACAGGGCCGGATTGCTGCCATTCAGGACGTAACTCGTGAACTCGGCAAGGTTGTCCGTACGACCGCTGGACGTCAGCCATAGCCTGCGCGAAAAGGCATACGACGCCTTGAAGCAGGCCATCATGGCGATGAACATCTACGCCACACGCGACGAGTTGCGGCTGGACGAGCGCCAGCTCTCCGCGGACCTCCGGGTCAGCCGCACACCCATCCGGGAGGCCATCTCGCGCCTGGCGCATGAAGGCTTCTTGCGTGTGGAACAGCGCCGCGGCGTTTTCGTCGTGCGCAAAACCAAGCACGAGATCGTTGAGATGATCACCGTGTGGGCGGCGCTGGAGGGGATGGCGGCGCGCCTGATCGTAGAGCATGCCAGCGACAAGGAGATCGCGCAGCTGCGTCGGATGTTCGCCAAGTTCGAGAACAACCGGTTGCGGGCCAAGATCGACGAGTATTCCGAGACGAACATCCGTTTTCATCAGCAGTTGCTGCAGCTAAGCAAGAACGCGCTGATCAACCAGATTGCGGACATCCTGTTCGCCCACATGCGTTCCATCCGCCTCACGACCATCGGCGAGGACGACCGAGTGGAGCGCTCCATCATCGACCACATGCACATTATCGAGGCGCTGGAACACCGCGATACGGAGCTCGCGGAAAAGCTGGCGCGCCAGCACACCCAGGATCTGGCTATCCATATCGAATTGCATTGGCAGTTTCTGGACTCGGAGGCGGGAACCCCCCCCGCAGCGGGCGCAATGCAGCGACGGATTCCGGCATGACGCCGGGACGGGTGACGGAACACCTGCCGGCATTGCTGGCGGTCTGAGCAGCACACCAGGAGCTAGTCAAGAACCGCTCTACCAATACAGCCGCACCCGGTGCAGGGGGCCGACTTGATCAGGAGACCTATGGCGACGATTCTTCTCATTTCACACGGTTTCCGCAATTTTCCAGCAAGCGTGCGGGCGTGGCGCGGCATCGTGCCCGCCATCAGTCCCGCCTTACATGTGGCCTGCACTCCGTTCGACGCATCCTCGGTGCGGTGCCGCCGCATCCACGCGGGTATTACGCGCATAGACGTCCTCCGCTGTGCCTTCGGCAGCGGAGACTTTACCCGCAACTCTGGGACGGGGGATGGCATCCGTTCCATACACCCCAAGTGGAGACAGCGCGATGAGCACCGGTTCCATTGAGGTCATATATCGCGGGATCTTTCAAAGAACCATGGCAAAGAACCTCTGTCGCGGCGTCGTACTAGCCGCCAGGAAGGAGGGTAAGATCGGTGTTGCATTCGGCCGCTACAGCGACTCTCCCGAGCGCAACGGCATTCCTGCCAAGCAGTTCGCCGTCGTATCCGACACCGAGGAGGAGTTGCAGGACTTCCTGTCGCGGTACGAGCCAGACAACAATGACGTCACGATCGTCGTGGACGACACCCTCTGCAAGGGCGTCGAATCGTGGGCCTGGAACGGCCTGCAGCCGATCAACAAGCTGCTCAAGGGCGCCGGCACGCTGCTGGTAACGTCCACGCAATCGCACGAGGAGCTGATCCGCGACATCCACCGCAAGGGAGCGCCCTATAACCTGGCCATTGTCAAAAGCGCGGCCAGCTTTTCCGGGATGTTCGTCTTCAAGGACGATCACACCGATGTGCGCCTGCTGGGCGCATTGGCCAGCGTCGCCCCGCACATCGTGAGCCTGGATTCTATCGCGGCAGCGATCAGCGACCAGTGGAAGTCCGACCTGAAAGTCGCTTCGGCCAAGCGCACCTACGATCTGGTCAAGCAGGTGCCAGTGGGTGCCGATCAAGGCAACGACGAGACGCCGTTCTCGTTCGATTTGCCCGGCTGGACCAAAATGGAGGAGGGCCTGGTGATCCGCGGACTGCCCGCCCGGCAGGACGTGCCGGGCTGGGAAGGCGGGTTTGTCCCGGGCCGCAATGTCACGTTCAAGAAGTTCTCCACGCGCAGCTTGCGGCCGGTGATCAATTTCGACACCTGCACCAAGTGCACGCTGTGCTGGCTGCATTGCCCGGATACATGCTTCGACATCGCACCCGATGGCCACTACGACGCCAACATGGAGGTGTGCTGCGGCTGCGGCGTGTGCGAGGCGGTCTGTCCGGTCGCCGGCTGCGTCACGATGATCAACGAGGAGGCCTTCGAGGACAACGCGAGCCAGTGGCAGATGTGGTCCCAGGACAAGGCAGGCTATGCGGCCTGGCTGTCCGGGATGGTCGCCAAGCGCTCGATACGGTCGCACGGGTTCCACCACGTGGGTCAATACGAAGAGGAGATCGCCAATGAAACCGTCTGAATCTGCGCAGGCCAAGCAGCCCAGCGCCGCCAAGGGCGCCGGAGGATACGGCGGGGAATCGGAGGAGCTGATCAGCGGCAGCGAAGCGATCGCGCATGCCTGCCGGCTCGCGGACGTCGATGTAATCACGGCTTATCCGATCCGGCCGTACGACACGGTCATGCAGTTCGTATCGCAGATGATCTCCAACGGAGACTTCGACTGCGAGTACATCGTGGCCGAAAGCGAGCACTCGCAGTTCGAGATCGTCAAGCACGCCTCGGC
>CAZOXD010000256.1:0-5495 GCA_964583525.1 uncultured Pseudomonadota bacterium | reverse complement strand
AGGCCAGCACGGCGATGGAGGGCTTGTCCGGCAGGGGCGGGGGCTTGCCCTCCAGAATGGCAGGCAATACGTCGCCGGAAGATTTTTCCTCAGCGGGGGCCTTGGAATCTGGTTGCCCTGCAGGCGGCCCGGCCTTCGGCCTGGAATCCAGAAGCACCCTGTAGGCCCGCACGGGCTCGGCGATGTTCTTGACCTGCTGCTCCCCCAAATACTCGTATTCCAGCTTCAGCTTGTTCTTGACCTGGTCGTAGGCGCTGCGCGAAACGCAGATGCCTCCGGATTCCGCCAATGACTCCAGCCGCGCTGCGACGTTGACCCCGTCGCCGTAGATCACGCCATCCTTCACCACCACGTCTCCCAGGTTGATGCCGATGCGAAAGTCCATTCGGCGGTCATCGGGTAGGTCGTTGTTTTTCTCGGCAAGCTCCTTCTGGATTTCCACCGCTCCGTTCACCGCATCCACCACGGCGGCAAACTCAGCCAGCAGCGCGTCGCCCTTGGCGTCCACCACGCGGCCGCGATATTTCCTGATTTTGGAGGTGAAGACCTTGCGGTAGGCGGTGAGGGTCTCGATGGTCGCTTCCTCGTCTGCGCCCATCAGGCGGGAATAGCCCACCACATCCGCACAGAGGATCGCAGCCAGTTTGCGCTGAGTGCTCTTCTTGCCCTTGGTGGACTTGGCTGCCACGGCGTGCTCCTCCCTTACGCCACTAAATGCGTGAAGGATTCAACCTAGCACACTGGAAAAGGGGAACAATGGGGGAGTGGAAAATTGGAGCGGGCTGGCATGGAAACGGATTTTGGGATGGACAGGACATTGTGGGGCTTAGAAGATTTTTGCGGACAGATAGCCCCTCTCCAGTGCGAGCGCCTGCACGTCCTGGTACACGAGATCGAGCAAGTAGCCGCAGGCGTGCTCGGTGGCCTCGTTGGACTTGAGCAGTGGGTTGTCCGGATGGGCGTCGAGCAGGGTCGTGATTTCCGGCTTGATCATGTCCTTGTACAAGGTCATCACCAATTGGTTGAGATGGTAGGGCCAGAACTGGGGGGCAGACATCCCCGTTTCTCCCATGATGGCTTGCTGGTTTTGTTCGAATTCATCCAGCATTTCCGCAATCCGGCCCGCCTTCAGTGCCAGCACCCGCTCGTAGAGGCCCACCAGCCTCGGCTCCACTTCGGCGTATTGTGCGTAATGGCGGTGGGAGTCTTCCGCGCCGATATAGGGTTGAGTGTTTTCGCGATAGTACTGCAAGGCGCTCCCCTAATTAGGTTTCTGATTTACCAATGCGGCCTGTACTGCCGAGTTATCGAATGTCCGCACCCTCAGCGCCCCAACCCCACCTCACACACTTGCCCCACCCTTGCACGGGTTTGTGTGACATAGGGTGGGACAGGTTGGGGCCATCTACTTGGCCTCACCCGCCTCATTACAACAACCACCACAACAGGGCCCACAGGCCCGTGATTGCCAGGAGGGGCGCCACAAGCCAGGGGAGAAACTTTTGGGCCACCAACGGGAGAATATCGAAATACCTGTTTGAATCCCAGATCCCTGCGGTTTCGAAGGAAGGGCGGGCCTTGATGCGGGAATACCACTCCGCCAGTGCGGGCCGCCCTTCTAGGGGATTGGATTTGAGCAGAATAAACTGGGCCACCGTTACCGTCCAGAAAGTGTCGGCCAGGGAATATTGCCCGCCGACAAGCCATGGATTTTTGGCGAGGGTGCTCTCAATTTCGTCAAAAGCGCCCTTGAGTGTTGCCCGCAGTAGTTCCATGTGGCCGGGGTCGGCCATATGGCTGTTTTCCTCCTCGATGCTCCTTCTCTTGGCTCGATAGATGTCCGCTAAATCCCGATTTTTGCGTTCCCGGCGTTTCAGGTTGCGGATTCGGGAACGGTTGATCCAAGCCCCAGCTCGGGCATAATTCTCGTCTCCATAGCTCAGTTCCCTTACCGAGATACTGCCCAATTTTTCGATCCAATGCTCCATTTCGGCCTGTTCACCCTCGTCTGAGGGAATCAGCGGCGGCCCTTCGAAGTTCGCATCCACGTACCTTGCTATATCGAATGAATCGGGGACGACCTGGCCGTCGTGCACCATCGTAGGAACGGTGCCCTCTGGATTGAGGTGCATGTACCAAGGCTTGTAGGACTCATAGGTTGGAGGCCCTGCGGCGATCCATTTGGAACGCCAACCAACCCCTTTTTCCGCAAGTGCCACACGGGCGATCTGGGAATAAAATGAGTTCGGCATGTGGTACAATGTGACTTCCTGCATTGCTCTCTCCTCCCCCGGTTTTAACAGTCCGGCCACACCGAGATAGTTATGTCAATGCCTGCCTGATGCACATACAGGTCGATCCCGAGGGCATAACCCGGCTCAGTTTGCCTCGGTTTTCGGGTATCCCGGCAACTCGAATAACCCTTCAAATCCGCCTATTTTTGTGTCATAATTACTTATGAGAAGGGGAGTTCACATATTTGATAATTAAAGAGCATTTCCGCTATGAACACCTCCAATTCCCTGACAATCATCACCCCGAATCACCCGGCCTTGCAGCCCTCGGCGAACCCGGTTGCAGTGTACCTGGCTTCCCTCGGGTCGGGATCACGCAGAGCCATGACCCAGGCCCTGCGGGTCATTGCAGAACTGCTGACCGGTACGACAGCCGACCCGGCCTCGCTTCCCTGGTGGAACATGGGCTATCAACACACCCAGGCCATCCGCTCCCGACTCATGGAGCGGTACAGTCCGGCCTCCACCAACAAAATGCTCGCAGCCTTGCGGGGGGTGCTGCGAGAATCCTGGCGGCTCGGGTTCATGGACGCCGAGATGTTTCACCGGGCCATCGACATTAAAACTGTGAAAGGCGATGCCATCCCCAAGGGCCGGTCGGTCGGATCGGGTGAGATCAATGCCTTGGTGGAGGAGTGCTACCATGATGTGTCACCTGCGGGCATGAGAGATGCTGCCATCTTGGCGTTATTGTATGCAGCTGGATTGAGAAGGAGTGAAGTTGTTGCCTTGGACTTGGGCGACTACGACACCGAGACAGGCGGTCTGAAGATCGTGGCCTCAAAAGGCAACAAGGCCAGAACCGTGTACCTGGGCAACGGAGCTAAGGCCGCCATGACCGGGTGGATCAACCTCCGGGGGGACGATGTGGGGCCATTGTTGTACCGAATCCGCAAAGGGGGCAAAATGGTTGCGGGCCGTCTGACCGACCAGGCCATTTGGGTAGTGTTGGAAAAGCGGTTCCGCCAAGCGAAGGTCAAACCCTTCACTCCGCACGATTTACGGCGAACCTTTGCCGGGGAAATGTTGGATGCAGGGGTGGATTTGGTAACCGTGCAACACCTCATGGGCCATGCCTCGCCCGTCACCACGTCGCGCTATGATCGTCGGGATGAAAAGACCAAGATGGAGGCTGCTACAAAGATTCACTTCCCGATGAGCTAGAGATGGAGGCTCGACAACCTGACATGGGGCCGTGTATCACACAGCGATATGCGGAGTTGACAATCTCCATGCTCCAACATTCCCTCTCTTCTGCCTAGTGTTCGGCCAACTTCAAGTCGGAAAATTGTCGTTCAATTCAAAAAGGAGTTTATCAAACCATGGAAAACAAAGGCGTATTCATCGTAATGGCAAACGTCAAACCCGAACAAGAAGATGCGTTCAATCGGTGGTACGACGAGGATCATATGCCCAAAGCATTGAACCGATTTCCAGGCGTGATAAGTGGCCGTCGCTACAAGATCATGGATGGTGGCGATGGGTACAACTACATGGCGCTCTATGAGTTTGAGAGTCAGGAAAAATTGACTGAGACCATGAAGTCCGATGCCTTACAGAATCTCATTCAGGAATTTGACGCTGCGTTTGGCGAAGTCAATCGCAAGAGAATCCTGGCCATAGAAATCAAGTCGTTTATAGCCGGTTGAATTGAACTACCGGCTTGCTAATGATTCCATCGTTGTCTCCGAATAGCTCAAAATGCGGGGAGATAAGTTGGTGCCGTTGCCCCACCGTATCCGCAAGGGGGCAGAATCAACCAGGAGCGCCTGACCGACCAAGCCATTTGGGTCATTCTGGAAAAGCGATTCCGCCAAGCGCGGGTCAAACCCTTCACACCCCACGACCTCCGGCGAACGTTTGCCGGGGAAGATGCTGGATGCGGGGGTGGATTTGGTGACGGTGCAACATCTCATGGGTCACGCCTCGCCGGTCACCACCTCCCGCTATGATCGCCGGGATGAAAAGACCAAGATGGAAGCGGCCACCAAAATTCATTTTCCTATGGTGGGAGGTTGAACGGTGGTATTTCGGCTTAAGTTGAGAAGCACACGATAGCTGGGATCGCTCGTTGCTGTGACCGGTAACGATCTGCGCGCCTGGAGGGAATGACAGCGAGGAGCAGCTGAGGTGGCTACCTATCATGCAGACAAAACATCAAGTGCATCGTTGATCAGCTGGGAATTCTTGCCCGCGACTATGCACCAAAGCAGCATGGCGTTAGCAATCGAATCCGGAGACCGCGAATCTCGGAACCGCGGATTGCACTTCAGTTACTGCGTGTCATCGCTCTTGTTGACCGCGAGCTTCCTTGACGCGACCGTCAACGAGCATATCTGGATGAATCAGATGCTCCCAACGACGGCGGTGTCGACACGACTTTCGGAGTTCAGAGAAAAGGAGCGCAGATTCCCCACCACAGAGGAGAAGTACACCGCCATTTGCGACTACCCCTCTGATAGGGGCTCCTCTCGTTTCCATCGCATGAAATGCGTACTCACCCTGCGAAAGTACTTGGCCCACTACTCTCCACAGGAGATCGAGACTGACTGGGAAAGCGGAGAACCTCTCAACACGCAAGTCGCCGAGGAGAAGCTCTCGGAATTCGCGAGGGGCGTTCCTCGGAACCCGCTTTTCAGTGAGGACGAGCCATTCTTCCCCCATGGCTGTCTCTCCGCTGCTTTATGCTGGCGAGCCATTGAGAGCGCCGTGGAATTCACAATCGGTTTCCACCGACACGTCGGTCAGATCGATGGGGCCCTGCGTGTGTTTCAACAGTACGGGCTGATGGACACCGCTCTGGGCCCTCTCATCAAATTGGTAGCAGCCGAAGGGGACGGCGGGTAGCTTGCAGGTGGACTTGGATCAGCACGACCCATTTCATGGGATTTCACCTGCCCCCATCGTCGGCGCCCGCAACGTCGAACAACTGGAGCCTGCCCTGGCCTCCGTCGACATCGTGCAGGAACCCACCCAGCGCGACGAGTTGTCCGCCCTAACACCCCACCCCGGCAGTCCCACCGACCGCACCGAGGAACTGGAAGCGTAATGGTAGTCGGGCGCCGACAGAAGGATGAAGTCGTATGACACCCCAAGCCGGTGTCCCTGGATCAGGGCCGAACAAGCCCCCAAAACGGCCCCACTTGCCCCTGGTTCGGATTCGTCGGGGTGTGGAGGGGCTCAGGTCAGATGAGAGAGGGT
>CAZOXD010000255.1:0-5502 GCA_964583525.1 uncultured Pseudomonadota bacterium | reverse complement strand
GCTCATTGTGGTGAAGGAAAAAACACCTGCTTTCCCTCCAGACGGAACGAGGCGATGAGCCGCCTCCCCATCGGGCCGGTCAGCCAGGAGATGAAGACCCGCCCCGCGCGCGCCTTCACATGAGGGTGCCGCGCCGGGTTGACCAGGATCACGCCATAGGGATTGAAGAGCCGGGGATCGCCCTCGGCCACGATTTTCATGGTGCCCTTGTTCCGGAAGCTCAGCCAAGTGGCACGGTCCACCAGAGTATAGGCCCCCATGGCAGCCGCAATGTTCAAAGTGGCGCCCATTCCCGCCCCGGCTTCCCGGTACCACGATCCGGACTTCACCCTCACGTCCCGTCCCGCGGCTCGCCATAGCGTCAGCTCGGCCTTGTGGGTGCCGGAATCGTCCCCGCGGGAAACGAACGGCGATTGCGATTTCCCGATTTTAGTCAGCGCCCTGGCCGCGTCTCGGGCGATTCCACCATTGAGGATGCCCGCCTGGTCCTCCCGGGGGCCCACCAGGACGAAGTCGTTGTACATCACGTCCCGGCGCTCCACCCCGAATCCCTCCGCCACGAACCGATCCTCGGAGGGACGATGATGCACCAGCAACACGTCCGCGTCCCCGTTGCGCGCGATCCGCAGGGCCTGACCGGTGCCTTTGGCCACCACCCGCACTGCGATGCCCGTTTCTTCCCGGAAGCGCGGGAGAATATGCGCGAACAGTCCCGAGTTCTCAGTGGAGGTGGTGGAAGCCAGGGTGATGAAACGCTCGTCCGCAAATGCGGGCGATGTGCCCAGGCAGAACAGCGTGCTCAGGCAGAACAGCGCACCCCAAAGCAGCCCTTTCAAACCTGTACGCCACAACCTGCCCCCGTTGATGAAAAAATCCCCCCGGGAATCGGTGCTCACCACAACAATTCTCCCTCCAGAAATGCCCGGGCCTCCGGCGTCCGGGGCGAGTCGAAAAATTCGGACGCAGCCGCATGCTCGATCAGCCGGCCCCTGTGCATGAAGATCACATCGTCGGCCAGCCTTTTGGCCTGACCCAGATCGTGGGTGGTCATGACGATCTTGGCGCCGCTTTCGTGGATGGCGCCGATGATCTCTTCCACCATCCGGCTGGCCGCCGGGTCCAGGTTGGCCGTGGGTTCGTCGAGAAAGAGCACATCCGGCTGCACCGCCCAGGCCCGGGCCAGGGCAAGCCGCTGCTGCTCTCCCGCCGATAGCACCCGCGCCTGCCGGTGGGCCACCTCCGCCAGTCCGGTTTGCTCCAGGGCCCGCATGGCCCGCTCCTTCCGCAGCGCCCGGGGTACTCCCCGCAACGCCAGGGCATAGGTGACGTTGTGAAGCGCCGGCCGCCGCAGCAGCACCGGGCGCTGAAATACCATGGCTTGCCGCCGCCGTACGTGCCGGAAATGGGAGGCCACCCCCCCGGCCCATTGGATCTTCCCCGCGCTGGGCTCGATCAATCCATGGCAGAGCCGCAGGGTGAGGCTTTTACCCGCGCCGTTGGGTCCCAGCAGCAGGGTGCGGGTACCCGGCGCGATTTCCAGGGTCAATCCCCGCACCAGCGTTGTTCCTTCCACCGCAAAGGCAACCCCTTCCAGTTTCAGGGGGAGAATCGCCCTGCTCTTTCCTGGCTCTGCATTCCCCGGTTGCTTGTTCCCTGCTTCTTCCCCCGGAGGCAGGGAGCCGTGATGAACCGCCGCTTCCATCATTCCGCTAGCCATGTTGGGGGCGGGTGGTGTCCCGCAGCAGATAGGCCGTCCCGTTCACGCAAACGGAGAGGGCGATCAGGATCAATCCCAGCGCCAGCGCCAGGGCCAGGTCCCCCTTGCTGGTTTCCAGGGCGATGGCCGTGGTCATCACCCGCGTAACGTGGGCGATGTTTCCCCCCACGATCAGCACGGCCCCCACTTCCGCGGTGGCCCGGCCGAACCCCGCCAGCACGGCGGTCAGGAGGCTGTAACGCCCGTCCCACAGCAACGTCCACAAGGCCCGCCCCGGTGTCGCGCCCAAAGAGCGCAACTGCTCGGAATAGTCCGTCCACAGGTCCTCCACCGTCTGCCGGGCCAGGGCGGCCACGATAGGAACGATCAACAGGAATTGGGCGGCGATCATCGCCCCCGGCGTGAACAGCAGGGCCAGGGACCCGAAGGGGCCGGAGCGGCTCAGCAGCAGATACACTACCAGCCCCACCACCACGGGCGGGAGTCCCATCAGGGCATTGAGCAGCACAATCACGCCCCGCCGTCCGGGAAAGCGGTAGAGCGCCAAGGCGCCCCCCAGAGGCAGAGCTACTATGGCGGCCAGCAGCACCGCCGTCAGGCTCACCCGCAACGTGAGCCCGACGATTTCCAGCAGGCCGGTCTCCCCGGTGGCAATCAGCGCCAGGGATTGGAAGAAGGCGGAATAAATCTCGTTCATCTGGACGTGGAAAAATTCGAATTCATGGAATACCCGGAATGGTTGCAAATAACTGCATAATTTCCCGATATACTGCATAATTTACAGATATTATGCAAATTTTACCGAATATTGCTCTTTTTTGCAAAAAATCGCGAGAAGGAGGATGTGCAGGTCGCGATTGGGGATGGACATCGGTGGGAGCCCGGCGCGCCGGAAGGCCGCGCCGGGCTGAATACCGCAGTGAGGGAAGGGCTTTACAGGGTGGGTTCCGGTGCATGCGATATTTTGCAAAGCCTTCCCGAATTGCCGTAAGCTGGCCTGCCAGATAGGGTCCGGATTTTCCCGCGATAAATCAACGCCTGAACCCGCCCTGGCGCCTTGCGCGGCCCAGGGAGGGGGATGGATGTGCGATATGCTGGAAAGGCAATGAAATCGAACTTGAGATGGGAATCCCGGCGCTTCCTGGCCCGCTGGGTGGCAGGGGCTGCATGGATCGCGCCGGCGGTACTCACTGTGCCGATCCCGCTTGCGGCGGCCCCCTCAATCACCTCCTGCTGACCTGAACCTGTATCCATGTCCAACCGTCCCGGCCTTTCCGCCCTGCTTCCCCTATTTTTCGTGTCGTTGGCGGCGGTCGCTTTCGAGATTCTGCTGACGCGATACTTCGCCATCGCCAATTGGTCCGAGTACGGATATTGGGTGATTTCCATCACCATGGTGGGATTTTCCTCCAGCGGCGTGATCCTGAGCCTGTTCAAGGACTGGTGCGAACCCAGAGCCCGGCAGATCCTGTTCATCACTCCCGGCCTGTTGATCGCCGCAGCGGCGCTGGGGTTTCACTGGGTCACCGTCAATCCCTTCAACCCTCTCGAACTGCAAAACCAGCTGCTGTGGCAAGGGCAGCTTCTCAATATCGGCAAGTACTATCTGGCGCTCTTACCCTATTTTTTCCTCACGGGGCTGTATATCGGCCTGTATTTTCTGATGTACCAGCGGAATATCCCACGGATCTATGCCGCCGACCTGACGGGCGCCGGGCTGGGCGCCCTGGCCATCCTGGCGCTGATGGTGTGGGTGCATCCGTTCTACCTGCTGCCGGCGGTGATGGTGCTGCTGGCGGCGGTGCAACTGGGGTCCATCCTGACGCTTCCCAGGGGCCGGAAGCTGCTCCCATCGCTCCTGGTGGCCGCCGTTTTCCTGGGGGGGGAAGGTTTGACAATCTGGTTCAACCAAGCCGATTTCAATGAGTACAAGATCATCTATCCGGCCCTGCACGTGGAAGATAACCGGGTGGTTGCCGATCTCAAATCCCCCCGGGGATACTACCTGATTCTGGACAATTTCACCGAACGGCTGGATACCGATTTTTCCAACAACTTCGGATTGCTGGGGGTTTCCGAGCCGCCCGCCACTTATGGGTTGTACAAGGACGGCAACAGGATTTCCTCCCTTGTGAAAACGCTCGATTACTCCGGGGATTACGTAAAGGCCGCGCTGGATTCGGGGCCCTACCTGTTGCTTGAGAACCCCCGCACCCTGTTGATCGGCACCCGGGGCGGGTTCCGGATCCGGGAGGCCCTCGAACTGGGCGCCGGGCAGGTGATGGCGTTGGAACCGGACCCCACCCTCTTCCGTCTGATCGGCCAGGGGATTGACGGGGTGCGGCACCCCAGTCTTTCCGACCCCCGGGTGACCCTGCTCGATTCCTCTCCCGCGGAGGTGGCCGCCTCGGTATCGCAACCGTTTGACCTGATCGATCTCAGTTCCGATTTTTTGGGTCAGTCCGTCTCCAACAAATACGCCTTTACGGTCGAAGCCATGGGCAGCTACCTGGACCTGCTCAAGCCGGGAGGCCTGGTTTCCATCCCGGTTTCCATCCGCGAGTTCACGCTGTACGCAGTCAAGATGATCGAAACGGCCCGGCAGGCGTTGCTGCTGGCGGGGAAGGCCAACCCGCGGGATCATCTGCTCGTGTACCGCTCCGCCTGGAACGTTCGCATCCTGATCGCCCGGGAGCCCTTTACCCGGGAACGCATCGATTCTCTGCTGCGATTTTGCGACGACCGCTCCTTCGACACCTCGTTCTTCCCCGGCATCGATCCCGCCACTGTTGAGGTGTGGAACGATTTGCCCCTGCTATCCTTCGCCAGCGGGCAGGTGCTTTCCCGGCGTGATGAGGCCAGCGACGCCGTCCGGGATCAGGCCCTGGAGTTGATGGGGGCGAACCCGGCGGGTTTCCTGGAGAATCATTTTTTCAATCTGCAACCCCCCACCCATGACCGTCCGTTCTTCCACTCCATCCTGGACCTGAAAAAGCTGGCAGCGATCCTGAAAAATATCGCCCTCATTCCCCGGGAGGAAATCGGCTACCTGGTCAACGTGGCGGTGTTGAGCCAGTCCATCCTGCTGGCGTTGGTGGTGTTGTTTCTGCCCTTGATCCGGTGGCGGAAGCGGCTCCCCGAGCGCACCGTGATCGTCAAGAGCGTGTTCTATTTCGCGGGATTGGGCTTCGGGTTCCTGTTCCTGGAAATTCTGTTGATCGAGAAGGCCTCCTTCTTTCTCAACGACTTCACGTCCGCATTCGCGGTGGTGCTGGCCGCCATGCTGGTCTTCTCCGGAATCGGCAGCTATCTCTCCGGGTATTGGTTGCCGGCGCCGGCACGCGGTGTGCGCATCGCCGGATTGGTGATCCTGGTGTGGTGCGCCCTGGCTTATGTGCTGCTGGACCCGCTGCTGTTCGCGCTCCTGCACCTGCCATTCGCAATCAAATGCGTGGTGCTGACGCTGGTGTTGGCACCCGTTTCCATCGCCATGGGATTTCCCTTCCCCCTGGGTCTTTCCGTATTCGGGGGAAGCCGCGGCAATTTTCTTCCCTGGGCCTGGAGCCTCAACGGCGCGTTTTCGGTGATCTCCACACCCCTGGCCAATTTGCTGGCGGTCTCCCAGGGGTATTCCCTGCTCCTGGTGGCCGGTGGCGCTCTTTATCTCATGGTGCTGATCCTGTACCCTGCTCCCAGGGCCTGGAATGGGCCGTCCCGAATCGTCGAAATATAATCTTGGAGAAAGAATGAGAAGATGTTTCCTCCTGGCGCTGGCTGTGACCGGG
>CAZOXD010000254.1:0-5542 GCA_964583525.1 uncultured Pseudomonadota bacterium | reverse complement strand
CGGCAGGGCGGGCAACGGGATTCGAAGCAGGGGAGCAACGATGGCGGGAGAAATCATCAGTGGGGAGCGGGTGCTGACCCAAGAGCAACTCTTTAGCCGGGGAGCACGGGCGGCTACCGGGCTGAAAAACCTAAATGTGAGGGAGGGTGACGTAGTGGCCCTTCTCCTGCGAAATGATTTGGCCCTGCTGGAAGCCACCATCGGCGCCACCACCATCGGCGCCTACGCGGCGCCCATCAACTTCCACTCCACCGCTGCGGAAGTGGAGGCCATCCTGCGGGACAATGAAGCCAAGGCTGTGGTCGCTCATGCCGATCTGCTGCCGATTCTTCAGGATGCGCTTCCCAACGGGGTGCCGCTGCTGGTTGTCGGGACGCCCCCGGAAATCCAACAGGCTTACGCGCTCGCTCCCGCTGACTGCCGCGTGCCCGAAACGGTTACCGATTGGGAGCAATGGCTGCAGCAGCATCCCCCTTACCACCCTGCGCTCGAGCCCCGGCATCTCAACATGATCCACACCATCATGTTTTCCGGAGGCACAACAGGACGCGCCAAGGCCATCCAGCGCCTGCCCATAACCCCCGAACAGGACGAGAAATTGTTCGAGGGTATTCCCTACCCCGCGGAATCCCATGTGCTGGTCACCGGTCCGCTCTATCACAATGCGCCCAACCTGACCTGCCTGGCCGCATTGCGGAGAGGCGCCATGGTCGTACTGCAGCCCCGCTTTGAGGCCGAGGAAACACTCGCCCTGATGGAGCGGTACCGCATCTCCCACATGCATCTCGTACCCACCATGTTCATCCGTCTGTTGAGACTGCCGGAGGATGTGAGGAACCGTTACGATACGTCCGCGCTGGAACTGGTGCTCCATGGCGCCGCTCCCTGTCCCCAGGTGGTCAAGCGGGCCATGATCGATTGGTGGGGACCGGTCTTCATGGAATACTACGGCGGTACGGAGACCGGGGTGATCACGCTGGCAACCAGTGAGGAATGGCTGGCCCGGCCTGGCACGGTGGGCAAGCTCGTCGAGGAATCCCGGATGATCATATTGGACGAGGAGGGAAACGCCCTGCCGCCCGGGGAGCCGGGGGAAATATTCATGCGGAACGCCACCCAGCCGGACTTCACCTATCACGGCCAGGACGGCCTGCGCAGGGAAATAGAACGGGATGGCCTGGTGACCTGCGGGGATATTGGGTACCTGGACGATGAGGGATACCTGTTTCTCTGCGACCGCAAAAATGACATGGTCATTTCCGGCGGAGTCAACATCTACCCCGCCGAGATCGAGTCGGTGCTGATCGGGTATCCCGGAGTGCGGGACTGTGCAGTCTTCGGCATTCCGGACGAGGAGTTCGGCGAATCCCTGGCTGCGCTGATTCAGCCCGAGGACGGGGCCGATCTGAGCGGAGAGTCCATCCGGGCCTTTCTGCGGGAGAAAATTGCCGGCTACAAGGTGCCCAAATTGATCGAATTCCGCTCCGATCTGCCGCGGGAAGACTCCGGTAAGATATTCAAACGCAAGCTGCGGGAGCCTTTTTGGGAGGGAAGGGAACGCAATATCTGACAGGCTCCCGACGATCCCCTGCGGCTTCCGCCGGCAGCCAAACCCGATATAATCAAACCGCGCCGCTGCCCGTGGAAACAGTCCCGGCCGCAGGCAGCCTCCCTTCCCTCCACAATCCCTGCGAGACGGTAGCAACTGAGACGGTAGCAACATGGATTCCCCCTTTGCCATTTTGCCGCGATTTGCCTTGCGCCGCCCGGTGAGCATGGTGATGGTGCTGGCCGGGCTGGGGGTGCTGGGATCCATCGCCTGGATGCGTCTGCCCCTGGAACTGATGCCGTCGGGCCGCACCCGGGCCACCATCCATGTCTCGGCGGAATACCGGGGCGCGGCGCCGGCCGACCTGCTGGATGCCGTGCTGGAGCCGGCGGAGAAAACCCTGCGTACCCTTCCGGGCTTGGATTCCCTGCGCACCCGGGCGGACTTCGAGCGGGGGAGCGTCCGGCTGCGCTTCCATCGCGGAACGGACATGAACGAGGCCTACCTGGCCGTGCGGGAAAAACTGGAGCGGCTGCGCCCCGAACTCCCGGACGATTTCAAGCGCTTCCGCATCTGGAAATGGAGCGAGGGAAACTGGCCCATCTACTGGGCGCGCCTGATCATACCGGAGGGGGGTGAGGCCTCCCTGCCCGCATTGCTGGACGAGTTGGAGGCCGTGCTGCAACGGCTGCCGGGCGTGGCGCGGGTGAACATCTACGGGTGGGCCGACCGCGAGGTGGCGGTGCTGGTGGACCCGGATGCCCTGCGCCGCTTGCGGGTGGACCCCCAGCGGGTGGCCGCATCCCTGCGGCGGGACAACTTTGCCATGCCCCTGGGGGACCTGATGCGCGGAGAACAGCGTATTCCGGTGCGGGCGCTGGCCCGCTTCGATGAGGTGGACGCCCTCCACGGTCTCCCCCTGGCCCCTTCAACCTGGGATCGCAGCGAGGAAAACCGCACGGAAAACCTCAGGAATAATCGTAGCGAAGATACCGGGAGGGCCGCCTCCACACGGGTGGGGGAGGGCCGGGCCAGCGCAACACAGCCACAACCGGCAGGGAATCCGGGCGGGATTCCGGGGGGTGGGGTGCGGCTTTCCATCTCCGACGTGGCGCGGGTCACCCTGCGCAAACAGCCCCAGCGCAACTATACCCTCGTCGATGGCCGCCCGGCGGTGCTGCTGGCGGTTTCCAAGGAGGATACGGCCAACACCGTCGCCGTGGGGCGGGCGGTGCGGGAAACCCTGGAAAATTCCCTGGGCGGGGAGCAGGATTTTTCCCGGCTGGAAGTGCGCGAACTGTTCGCCGAGGATCTTTTGATCCGGGACAGCCTGGCCAACCTGGAATGGACGGCGCTTTGGGGAGGGCTGTTCGCCCTGGCCGTGCTGTGGATTTTCCTGCGGCGCTGGCGCACCACCGCTCTGGTGATGCTGGCCATCCCCGCGTCCCTGTTGATCAACCTGATCGTCATGTACTTCCTGGGACTTTCCATCAACCTGGTCAGCATCACCGGGATGATGCTGGCCCTGGGAATGCTGGTGGACAATGCGGTGGTGGTGGTGGAGAACACCAGCCGCCACCGCGCGGCGGGCGCGCCGCCCGCGGAGGCGGCCATCCGGGGAACGGGGGAGGTGGGGCTGGCCATCCTGATGGGCACCCTGACCACGATCATCGTCTTTCTGCCCCTGCCCTTCCTGCAGAAGCGGGCGTTCATGTCGTTCCTCTTCGAGCACATCAGTTGGCCGATCGCCATCTCCCTGACGGCCTCCCTGGCCGTGGCCGTGTTGTTCATCCCGCTGGGGTCGCGCTATCTGCCCGGAGGGGAGGACGCCCCGCCGTCCCGCTGGCTGGAGTGGCTGCGCAGGGCGTACCTGGCCACCCTGCGCCAAATGTTGAACCGCCCCCTCGACGCCGCCCTGATCTTCGCCCTGGTGCTGCTGACGGTATGGGTGCCGGCCTCCAACCTGAAGTGGAACCTCTTCGGCAGCCGCTCCGAACGGCGGCTGCGGATCGAGTTCCGGCACGATCCGGTGTACGGGCTCCAGGGGGTGAAAGACTATTTCGTGGGGTTGTCCGACCGCCTCAATCCGAGGAAGGAGGCCCTGGACATCGAAACCGTGATGGTCCGCTACACCCGCGATGGGGGAACTCTGAGCCTGTTTCTGACCCCCCCCAAGAGCGGCGCCAAAAAACGCGGCATTACACGCGGTGGCCTGAAGCGCGGTGGCCTGAAACCCCCCGCCCTGAACCGGCGGGCCCTGATGCGCCGGTTGAACCGGGTGATCGGTATAACACCGGGCGTGAGTCACCGCCTGGGCCGCAAAAGCCAGGACTCCGACACGGTCACCCTGGGTCTGGATTTGACGGGCCCGGACTCGCAGGTGCTGGAAGAACTGGCGCCACGGGTTTCCGGAGCGTTGGAGGGCGTGGAGGGGCTGGGTCCGTTCACCTTCGAGGAAACCCGGGCTTCCGACCATCTGGTGGTGCGGGTGAACCGCCCCGCGGCCCGCCGCTACGGGGTCACGGCCCGGGAGGTGGCTCAGCGGGTCTCCGCCGCACTGCGCGGGCTGGGCAACCTGCCCCGCCTGCGCGAAGGGGGGGAGGAACTGGACGTGGTGCTGCAACAGGACCAGGACGAATTGGAGGGCATGAACCTGCTCTCCGGCCTGCGCATGAACCGCCGGGGGGGCGGGAGCCTGCCGTTGTCCGCCGTGACCACCCTGGAAGTGCGCAGCGCACCGCGCCGCATCGAGCGGGAGAACGGCATCACCTCCATTTCCCTGGAAGCCCGCCTGGAAGGCGAAGACCTCCCGGCCGTGGAGCGGGCGGTGCGCGAGCGGCTGCAGGGCGTGGAATTTCCACCGGGCTACCAGTGGCGGCTGGGGGATGAGGTGAAGCAACTGCGCGAGGACCGGCGCTCCATGGTGTTCTCGCTGCTGCTGGCCCTGGCGGCGATCTTCCTGGTGATGGGGGTGCTGTTCGAATCCTGGCTGCTGCCCCTGGCGGTGCTCTCCACGGTTCCCCTGGCCTTCTTCGGCTCCCTGTGGCTGCTCTATGTCACCGGCACCGCCCTGGACACCACGGGGATGATCGGCATCGTGATCCTGACCGGAATCTCGGTCAACAACGGAATCGTCCTGGTGGACCGCATCAACCGCAAACGCTTGGAGGCGGGAGGGGAGGATTCACCCGAAGACCCCTCCGGGCACTCTCCCAGCGACATCAATTCCGCCATTCTCTCCGCGGCCAGCGAACGGATGCGCCCGATCCTGATGACGGCCCTGACGACGATCTTCGGGCTGCTGCCCATGGCCTTCGGCTACACCAACGTGGCCGGGTTCTCCTTCTCCGCCCTGGGGCGGGTGGTCACCGGGGGCCTGCTGGCCGCCACCCTGCTCACCCTGTTCGTGGTGCCCCTGGCCTATAAAGGCCTGATCCGGCTGCAGGAGGAGGCCCAATCTGTTTTGGGAACAAGCGGGCGCTGAAAGGCCCGTGAAAAAAGCTGAAAGCGGAAAAATCCTACGGCAGCTCTCCCCCGCCCTTCGGCAATCGCCTTGTGTCTTGGAAATTATGTATCGGAGGGGAGTGGGACACCCATATGTCAGATCGAAATCCCCTTGGTTCCATTGAGACCGTCAGGGAGGACGCCGCAACAGCACCCCTCCCCAAACCCCTCCCCGTGCACGGAGAGGGGCTTTCGCTGGTGGAGGACAAGTTGGGAATCGGAATCAATGGAAGACGGGCAATGCGCTTTGGAAATTTGGGTTGCCACGGCCATGATGTTGCAATTTCCCCTCTCCGTGCACGGGGAGGGGATGCCCGCAGGGTAGGGGAGGGGTGGCAGTTCCAGTTCCCATCCGCGTCCATCTGCGCCGTGTCCTGAGCCTGTCGAAGCGTTCATCCGCGGTTCCCGTTACAGTTGTAGTTCGCAGTTCAAATCAGTGTTCATCAGTGGCCAGACCTTGTAGTTACGGTGTCTCACTTTGTGCAACTA
>CAZOXD010000253.1:0-5558 GCA_964583525.1 uncultured Pseudomonadota bacterium | reverse complement strand
CCTTGCAGAAGCCGGGCACGTCTGCGTAGTCCCCCGCGTCCGCTTCACCACGCCACGCATGATAAGTACCCGCGATGCGTTGGACATCTTCTTCGGTCAGATCGCGGTGGACGCGGTCGATCAGGGTGCCCATCTTGCGGATGTCGATGAACAGTGTTTCACCTTTGCGGTTGCGAAACTTCCCGTCGGCTTTGTTCCGGGTCAGGAACCACAGGCAGGCCGGAATCTGGGTGGTGTAGAACAGTTGCGGGGGCAGGGCGATCATGCAGTCCACCAGGTCGGCATCGATGATCGCCTGGCGGATTTCCCCTTCCCCGGACTGGTTGGAGGACATCGATCCGTTGGACAGCACGAACCCGGCGATGCCGTTCGGGGCCAGGTGGTGAATGAAGTGTTGCACTCAGGCGAAATTGGCGTTCCCCACCGGAGGTGTGCCGTGCTTCCAGCGCACGTCTTCACGCAGGCGGTCGCCGCCCCAGTCGCTGTCGTTGAAGGGGGGATTGGCCAGCAGGAAGTCGGCCTTCAAGTCCTTGTGGTGGTCGTTGTGGAAACTGTCCGCATTGGCTTGGCCAAGGTTAGCGGAAATACCCCGGATGGCCAAGTTCATCTTGGCCAGCCGCCAGGTGGTGTAGTTCGATTCCTGGCCATATATGGCGATGTCGTCCTTGTTGCCGTCGTGGGCTTCCACGAAGCGTTCAGACTGCACGAACATCCCACCCGATCCACAACAGGGATCAAGCACCCGGCCCTGGTACGGTTCGATCATTTCCACCAGCAGCCGCACCACGGACTGGGGCGTGTAGAATTCGCCACCGCCCTTGCCCTCCTGCTGGGCGAATTGCCCCAGGAAGTATTCATAGACCCTCCCCAGGATGTCCTTGCCCCGGCTTTCTGTATCCCCCAGACCGATGCCCCCGACCATGTCGATTATCTGACCCAGCCGGGTTTTGTCCAACGCCGGACGATTGTAGTCCTTGGGCAGCACTCCCTTTAGCGGCGGGTTTTCATTTTCGATGGCCACCATGGCGTCATCGATCACCTTGCCGATGCCAGGTGTTTTGGCCGCTGCCTGAATCTTCCCCCACCGCGCCTCCTGGGGCACCCAGAAGACGTTTTCAGCGGTGTATTCGTCCCGGTCTTCAGGATCGGCCCCGGCAACGGTCTTCAGTTGGTCGTAGTGTTCTGTGAAGGCGTCGCTGATGTACTTCAGGAAGATCAGGCCCAGGACAACGTGCTTGTACTCCGACGCATCCATGTGCCCGCGCAGGGCGTCCGCCGCCTGCCACAACGTCGCTTCGAATCCCAGCTTGGCCCCGTTGTTGTTCTTGGATTTCTTGCCCCGTGCCATCGATCATCCTTGTTGGTTCGGTCATGCCCCGTCCTCCCAGACGGTGGGATGGCCACCGTACCTCCTTTGTGGTCTGGGGGGCAATACTGGATCAAGGGGAAGATTTGGAGGATGATGGATTGAATCGGGGAAATAGGTTCGAATTCATGTTGGAGGGCGCAATCGGATGGCATCTATACCGACATTCACAGATAGCCAGCTTCAAGCTATTTGCGATGTGATCGCAGCAACGAAAGATGGGCTTTCCAATAGTGAAATCGATCAGGTTCTTGATCGCTGTAATATTGAAGATTCGGGGGTAACAGCGAACAAACGAACCCGATTGTTCGAATCGCTGCGTCAGCGCCAGCAATTGGATCGGTGTGGAAACACCGTGATGGCTTTCGTTCAGACCGCGATGGAACCGGTTCTTTGGATCGACTGGGAAGTTAGATACGAACAGACCCGCATCGAACTGAACAAGCGATTGGCCTTCTGCGGATACGATCTTGGGCAAGACGGGAAGATCAGGCAATCGAAACCGGTTTCGACAATCCCTGAAGCAGAAAGACGCGCCAGCCGTCTTCATGCAACGCTTCGTGATAGGTCAGTACACCCAGAAGTTCTGAAGTTCTGCCGTGCGGAACTGTTGGCGGATAATTACTTCCATGCTGTGCTTGAAGCGACCAAAAGCCTTGCAGGTCGCCTGCGGGGCCTTTCCGGGTGTGAAGGGGATGGTGCAAAACTGGTAGATGCGGTGCTTGGGCTGGGCCAGGATGGAATCCCAATTGTAGCTTTCAACACCCTTACGTCTGACACTGATCGAAGTGAACATACGGGTGTGATGAACCTCTTAAAGGGTATCTTCGGGGCCTTTCGAAACCCCACTGCGCATGAACCAAAAATTTCATGGCCGATGTCTGAACAGGATGCGCTTGATATTCTTACGCTGGTGTCACTGCTTCACCGGCGATTGGATGGTGCAATGGCGACTGGAAAGGGAACGAAGTTCTGACCTTCAGTATTGGTCACACAACAAACGCATCAGTGATCTGTCCCCCTTCCAGCAGTCTAATTCCCACTGTCATCCACCCCCACCGCCACCAGCGTGATGTCAGCCAGCATTCCATGGATTCTTCTTAGGCTTGGTAATGGTTGATGAAACTGTAGGGATCATTGGTATCGACTGTGCCACCGAACCAGTGCGGATGGGGCTGGCCCTGGGGGAACTGTCAACGAAGGGTCTGGTGATTCATGAAGTGGGGATGGGCAAGCGAAAAGGCCCGAAGGGGAAGAATGATCCGCCTGTACAGGCTTGGGTCGCCGACAGGGTTCGTAGCGGCAATCGCACACTGATTGCCTTGGATGCCCCGTTGGGTTGGCCCGTTGGCATGACCAATCACTTTCCGAAACACCAAGCTGGTCAACCCCTGGCCATAGATGCCAATGACCTTTTCAGTCGTCGAACGGATATGGTCGTTCGGGACAACATCGGAAAACGACCATTGGAAGTGGGGGCAAATCTGATCGCCCGTACAGCGTTGTCAGCCTTGGCGCTGATCGAACTTATCGGGCAGAACTTGGGCACCAGGATTCCATTGGCCTGGTCGCCAGACGATCTGGGATACGTGGCCGCCGTGGAAGTCTATCCCGCCGCCACGGTATTGGCCCACCGTCCCAAATCCCAGCTTCACGGCGAAGCCAAGTTGAACTTGATCCGGCAGCAACTGGATTCCGATCCACCCGAAGGCATGGACGATACCATGGACATCATCGACGCCTGCCTTTGCGTAGTCGCGGGCGCGGATTTCCTTCGTGGTGATGCAGTGTCACCTGAAGTTGGTGACAAAGACTTAGCCAAGAAGGAGGGTTGGATTTGGGTTAAGGAAAAGTCGGTTGCCAGCGTTTGATCTTACCAATTCCCCGACCGGCCACCGCTTCCCCCCCAACCGGCAGTTCCGGGGCTGGGGCTTCCCCGTCCCGGATCGTGCCGTTCGTGTTCAGCACCACCGCGTGAATGCAAGTCACCTAGCATCCACCCCCACCGCCGCCAGGACTTCATTCAAAGCCGGGCGGAAAGTGCCTGGGCGTGGCTATCATTTTGGCTTGGGAATGGATCGGCTTTTCGTCCCACCCATATTTTTGACTGTCCCACCGATTCCAGCCTTCTTCATCGCTTGGGCTGCCGCATCCATATCTTTCTGGGGAACCTGAAGCACCTTTTGGGGCTTTCTACTGGCCTTCAACCGTTGTGCAGCCTTCTTCAACCCTTCGGTTGTTCCGCTACGTTCGACTTCTGTTGCCTTCTTCGCGGTTGCCGCATCCAAGCGGCGATTACCAGGTAGGGGCTTTTCGGTTGTGCCGGATTTTCCTGCTGCTTTCGCCTTTGCCTGCTTGTGACTTTTGGATTCTGCCATTTTGCAACCTCCATGTTGGGATGATGGCGGTGATCGCCCAGGAAAACCGGACGATGTCGGGTAATCATACCATAAATGCCCCTGCCAGCCTCACTTCCAGTGGGGTGATCCCGCCAACATCCACCCCCACCGCCGCCACCACAGCGCACCTGGGAGCCAAACGATTTCGCCTACCGATGTCCCCTGCACTTCAGGTTGCTACACCCCGGTTCCCCAATGGACAGCAGGGCGTAATAGGTGGTTTTGCCATCATCGGCCAGGAACGTTGAACCTGGCACTTCCCTAGTCAATGATCCACACCTTTCACAGACCTGCCCGCCGCACCGCATACAGAACCAGGGTGTGTTCCCGGCTTGGGCCTGCTCACGGGCGCGGATTACGATGTCTTCCTGCCAAGGGATTCCGACCAGCACCAGGTAGAACTGGTGAAACTGGCCCACCAGGCGAACCGCATGGATTTCATCCCACCGCCCCCCGTACTGGATCGGCACACCTTTGACCATCAGGGCACGGGCCAGGGTCGTGATCAAACGTCGTCCACCGACTTCTTCGATTGTCACCCCACACACCGCGCAGTCATCAGCGGGCCGCCTGTTCTTCATCAGTTCCGCGACATGCTGCTGGTCGGCGATCTGCGCTTCCCTGTAGGACTTCCTGGAAATGCCCATGGCATCAGCTAACCACCCCAGCACCGGTTCATCTGGAACCGATTCTTCTTCTTCCAGGAGGGTAAGGCGTTCTACACCTTTGGCCACGTTAAAGTAGGGTGACCGTTCCACAACCTGCTGCCTGGACAGCCCTTGATCTTCGCGGTGTTGGCGGAACAGTTCGGAAACTTGCATCATGGTGTCCTCCGGTTTTACCTACAGAGATCGTCAAACATAGAATCCTCCCGTATACCTTTCTTCAAACGGCCTAGCCCCAGACACATCCACCCTCAAATATCCCCATCGGAATCCGCTTTCCCTTGATTCGTATTTCCGGGGCCAGGACTTCCCCGTCCCGGTTGAAGCCGTCGCTGATTGTGCCATCGGTGTTCAAGATCACGGCGTGATCAAAAGTTCGTTGCAATCGGTATCCGGTGATCCTGCCCCAGATGCCCAGTTCGCCTCCGTGTTCATGGTAGTGGCCGCGTACGATCCGGGTCGCTTGCTTCATCTGTTGGGACGAAGACAAGCCGCCGAAATCATCCGGCAGGCCGATCACTCTGTTCCTCCAAATCCAGGCTTTGACGAATACCGGGATGTGCTTCCCGTCCTGTCGATTGGCCAGCACGATGATGTGGGGGCGGAACCGTTCGCGGGCAGCGGCTTCTTCAGCATCAGCGATCTGCTGGCGGGTCGTGGCGGCTGCATCTTCCACATTGAGGGTGTCCAGCCCCAGCACATCGGGCAGGTTTTTCAGGAGGTGGGTTGTGATTCGGCCCGTGGCCAGGAAATCATCGAACCGTCGGAGGCCCCTGTCAGTGTTGGCATAACCCAACTTGTGCATCAGTTCCACGCGGCTGAATCCAAGGGTGGACAGCCGGGGGTTGATCAGCCGTGCCAGTGGGGTTTGGGGATTAGTGCGGGGCATGGTTTTCCTTCCTGTATTCTTCCTATCAGATGGATTATTGTGCCCCCGGCTAAATCGCCTGGGCGAACCGATAGGTCGGACTTGAACCGGCTTGACCGTCAAGAAAGAACCGGAAATTTGGCGTTGCTGAAAATTGTTGGGTGGAAACAATTTAGTGTCCGCTTTAGCCAGGTTTTTTTTGCGTCCGGCAATCGGGGTCAAATCCAACGCAGATTCAATTTTGCTGCATGGCCGTCAAA
>CAZOXD010000252.1:0-5768 GCA_964583525.1 uncultured Pseudomonadota bacterium | reverse complement strand
GAGGTCCTCATTCGGGCTGGGACGGCAGAGTTTCTAATGCTGCAGGATCTGGCTGAGGAAGAGCTTGGTGCGGGCCTCCTTGGGATTGCCGAAGAATTCCTTGGGCGGGCACTCCTCCACGATCATGCCGTCGTCCATGAAGATCATCTTGTCGGCCACTTCCCGGGCGAAGCCCATCTCGTGGGTGACGACGATCATGGTCATCCCTCCCTGGGCCAACTCGCGCATCACGTCCAGCACCTCCTTGATCATCTCCGGGTCCAGGGCTGAGGTGGGCTCGTCGAAGAGCATGATCTTGGGCTGCATGGCCAGGGCGCGGGCGATGGCAACGCGTTGCTGCTGTCCGCCGGAAAGCTGGCCGGGAAACTTTTCCGCCTGCTCGGGAATCCCCACGCGCTCCAGCAACTCCATGGCGATCTTGGTGGCTTCGTCCTTGGGAATCTTGCGCACCCACACCGGGGCCAGCATGATGTTGCCCATCACGGTGAGGTGGGGGAACAGGTTGAACTGCTGGAAGACCATCCCCACTTCCCGGCGCACGGTTTCGATGTTCTTCAGGTCGTTGGTGAGTTCCGTTCCCTCCACGATGATCTGCCCTTGCTGATGCTCCTCCAGCCGGTTGATGGTGCGGATCAGGGTGGACTTGCCGGAACCGGAAGGCCCGCAGATGACGATTTTCTCCCGCACCCCCACCGTCAGGTCGACGTCCTTCAACACGTGGAATTCACCGAACCATTTGTTGACCTTTTTCATCTCGATCATGAGGGCGGATTTGCCATTGCTGCTCGTGGCGCCGGTTTTGGCGCCGCTGTTTTTCACCGTGTTTTTTTTCGCATTCGCCATGGGGTTTGCCGTTTGTTCGAGTATGAAATCCGGGATTGATGATTTGCGAATCAGTCATGGCCCGCCCGCAACCTCTTTTCCAGCCGCATGCTGTAGCGGGACATGCTGAAACAACAGATCCAATAAATGGCCGCGACAAAGGCATAGGCTTCGATGTCCATTCCGATCCACTTCGGGTTGGCGGGGGCCAGTTTCGTGATGAAAAGGAAATCTATCAGCCCGATGATCAGCACCAGGGAGGTATCCTTGAAGAGCCCGATGGCGCCGCTGACCAGGGCCGGAATCATGATCCGCAGGGCCTGGGGAAGGATGATGAAGCCTGTGGTCTGCCAGTAGTTGAGCCCGATGGCCGCCGCGGCCTCCTCCTGCCCGCGGGAGATGGCCTGCAATCCCCCCCGCACCACTTCCGCCTGGTAGGCCGCGGAAAAGAGGATGATCCCGATCTGCGCCCGCAGCACCTTGTCCATATCGATGCTTTCCGGGAAGAACAGCGGGAGCACCACCGAGGACATGAACAATATCGTGATCAAGGGAACCCCCCGGACCATTTCGATATAAACTACGCACAGCGTCTTGACGATGGGCATCTTCTGGCTGCGCCGCCCCAGGGCCAATAGGATTCCGATGGGAAAAGAAAGCACGATCCCGAACACAGCCAGGATCAGGGTCAGGGTGAATCCCCCGATATTTTCCGAATCGACCGGGGTCAGGCCCGTCCATCCCCCGCCCATGATGATGATCAGGAACACGATCGGGGTGAGCAACCAGGCGATTATGGTCCACTTTTTCCCCCAGGCCAGGGGATGGAGGGAAACCAGGGCCAGGGCGATCACGTATCCATAGGCGATGAAGAGGCGGTATTTCTCATCCCAGGGGTAGGTGCCGGCCAGAAAGAGGTACCAGTTGTTGAAAACGAAGGTCCAACAGGCGCCATCGATGCCTTCGCAGCTTTCCCGGTCCATGCTGAAGGAGGCATGCCAGATGCCCCAGGAAAACAGGCCGGAGACCACCTGGTACAAGATCCAAAGGACAAACAGGGTGAGCAGGGAGTTGAGCCAGCTATTGAACAGGTTTTGGCGCACCCAGCCCATCAGGCCGATACTGAGCTTGGGGGGAGCGACCGAGGTGGAATCCTTGGTGGTTTCACCGCTTTGCGAAGTCATCGTTCCACCAGTTTCACTTTGGCGTTGTACCAGTTCATGAACAGGGAGATCAGCAGGCTGAAGGTCAGATAGACCATCATCCAGATGGCGATAATTTCGATGGCCTGCCCGCTCTGGTTGAGAATCGTGCCCCCCACGCTGACAAGATCGGGAAATCCGATGGCCACCGCCAGGGAACTGTTCTTGGTCAGGTTCAGGTACTGGCTGGTCTGGGGCGGAATGATCACCCGCAGGGCCTGGGGCAGAATCACCAGCCGCATCACCAGACCCGGCCGCAGGCCCACCGACGAGGCGGCCTCAAGCTGGCCCTTGGAAATGGCCTGGATCCCGCTGCGGACGATTTCCGCGATGAACGCGGCGGTATAGATCACCAACGCAACCAGCACGGCTGTAAATTCGGGTGTCAGCACCATCCCGCCCACGAAATTGAATCCTTTCAATACCGGGAACACCAGCTCGAAGGGCTTGCCCAGGATCAACCACATCAGGCCGGGCACCAAAATCAAAATGCCCAGGGAGGGAAACAGAACCGGCAATTGCTCACCGGTTCTCTCCTGACGGAGCCGCACATACCGCGCGTAGAAGTAGATCAGGATCAGGCTTACTATGATAGACAGTACGAATTCACCGGCGGAATCCTGGGGTACCGGCGTTGGAAGAATGGTGCCCCGGTTGTTGAGAATCAGGTATCCGGCGAAGTCGATGCTTTGCCGGATCGGAGGAAACAGGGTGATGATCACGAAGTACCAGAAGATCATCTGTAGCAGCAGTGGAATATTACGGAAAATTTCCACGTATACCGCCGCCAATCTGGCCACCAGCCAATTGGAGGAAAGCCGGGAAATTCCGATGATCAGGCCGAGAAACGTCGCCAGGATGCATCCGATGATTGAAACCTTGAGCGTGTTGATGACGCCGGTGATAAAAGCGATGAAGTACGATTTGCTCTCGTCGAAATATTCAAACCGCAAGGTATCCGCAGTGAAATACAGTACGCCAATGGGAAGCACGATCACCAGTACGATCACGGCCCCCACTGCCCAGGTATGGGCGCCAATCGCCTCCCCCCGTGACCGGAACCAGCGCGCCAAGAGCCAGGTGCCGGCCAGCCCCAATGCCATCACGATCAGAAAGTAGAGAAATCCTCCTTCCGGAAGCGGGATGGGAGGGATTTCCGCGATGGGGAATCCCGACTCCTGGGGTGGGAAGAGAAAGCGGAATCCGGAGGAGATGCCCCGCTTTGCCAGGTTGGCTACGGTGTTCTGGAATATCCAATACCCGGCCAACAGCACGGCGCCCAGGATGACGATCTGGTAGAGGATCGACCGGAATTCCTCGGTGCGGAAAATGTTGGTGCGGGAAGGTTGTGTTGTGGTGTCAGCCATTTCGTATCGTCATGCATTTATCTCAAGCTATCCGGACGCGCGGCGAGAACACCACCGCGCAGTGGGGACCGGGACATCCCATCCCCAACCGGCGTTTATTCCTGATTCTGCGGAATTGTCCCAATCCCCTATCAGGACATGATACTTTCCCCATTTCCCGTTGCCAGGCAGCGGAGAACAACAATCCCGCTCCATTGGAATCGACCAGGCTCTGTTTGGAAATCCAAAAAGCGCACTTCGAAACGAGCCCTAACGGGCTCTCCTCAGTGACTCGGTTTGATGAGGTTGCCCAGTTTATACCGTCTTCCTGAGGAGCCCCGCGATTTTCCGCCATTAAGCACTAGCGGGGCGTTTCGAAGGAGGCAGCCAAAAACACTTTCCGAACACAGCCTAGGCTCCCGGTGCTGCGTTGTCGATGCATCTTCCAGGGCCGGGACTTTAAAACGAGTGAAGAAAAGAACGCCGCCCATGGATCGGGCGGCGTTCCGCGCTTCGACATCGGCTTTGGGTTTCCTTCTTAACTAGCGCAAGGGAGGCGCATACAGGATGCCGCCCTTGTTCCAGAGGGAATTGATTCCCCGGTCCAACCCGATGGGGGTGTTGGGCCCCAGGGTATTCTCGAAGATTTCCCCATAGTTCCCGCCGGCCGCAATGGCTTTGACGGCCCAATCGGCCTTGAGGCCAAGGTCGGTGCCGAAGGATCCGGTGGCGCCCAGCATGCGCTTAACTTCGGGATCCTTGGAGCTTCTGGCCATCCGTTTCACGTTGGACTTGGTGATCCCTTTTTCCTCGGCGATGATGAGGGCGTTGAGGATCCAGCGCACCACATCGCCCCAATTGTTGTCCCCGTGGCGCACGGTGGGGCCAAGGGGTTCCTTGGAGATCACTTCCGGCAGCAGCATGTGCTCGGCTGGATTATTGAAGGTGGGCCGATAGGAGGCCAGGGAGGAGCGGTCGGTGGTGTACACGTCGCACCGGCCTTTGTCGTAGGCCTTGACCAGTTCCGGAGCGCTCTCGAAGACCACGGCCTTGAATTTCATGCCGTTGGCCCGGAAATAGTCCGACAGGTTCAACTCCGTGGTGGTTCCCGTGGTCACGCAGACCGAGGCGCCGTCGAGTTCCTTGGCGCTCTTCACGCCCAGGGACTTGCGTACCATGAAGCCCTGTCCGTCGTAGTAGTTCACGCCGACAAAGCTGAAGCCGAGCTTGACGTCCCGGCTCATGGTCCAGGTGGTGGTGCGGTAGAGCAGGTCCACCTCGCCCGATTGCAGAGCGGGGAAGCGCTCCTTGGCGGTGGTCTGCCGGAACTTTACATCCACGCCGATAGCGGCGGCGGTAGCGCGGCAGAATTCCACGTCGAAGCCGCGGTAGTTCCCCTGCTCGTCGGCAAAGGCGAAGGCCGGGCTTTGCTGGCCCACGCCGCATTTCAGGTATCCGCGACTCTTGACGTCGTCAAGCGTACCGGCGGACGCCCCCTGGGCAAGGAACAACGCGATGGCTATGAATGATATTCCTGTAAGGATATTTCTAGTCATGTACCCCTCCTGCTGGATCGGTTGAATCGTTTGGAAAAAATACCGCCGTAGTCTCGTTAGGTTTTTTCCCGAATAATGTCAATCCTTTTCCGCATTTCCATTATGGCTGCCCCCGGATTATATGAAAGCGCCGGGGCGGGCAGCACCGGATGGCGGTTCAGTTTGACGCAGGATAGGACGAGAAAGAGAGGCCGGCCACCAGGGCCGGAATATCGGAAATCCCCAACCCGGAGCGTGCGCACCCCGCTGGGTCAGCGTGGCGCATTCCCGGTGATTGGGAGGGAAAACGAGAGTCCCCCGAGAAGGGACGGACATGATCGTCCGCTCCACAACGAGGAAACCGCGCAATCCTCCCACGATCCCGATGAGTCCTTTCTTCCTATCCCCAAGGCGGGCATCATAACCAGATGGACGAATACAAATCAATACCTGAATTCAAACAGGGGTTTCCTGGATGAATTCAACCCTCCGGGGAAATCGCATCACCCATCCAGCACCGCGACGGCTTCCACCTCGATCATGAAGTCCGGACTGGCCAGGCTTTCGATGATAACCAGTGTATTGGGCGGCATGGGGTCGTTGAAGAACTCGTTCCGCACCGCGCGGTAGGTCTCGATGCTGGCGAAGTGTGTGAGGTAGGTGGTCATCTTGACGATGTTCCCCAGGGCGCCCCCGGCCTCCTCCAGGATATTTTTCAGGTTGGTGTACACCTGGCGGCACTGGGCCTCCATATCGCCCCGGCCCAGCAGGGCGCCGGATGCGTCCTGGGATATCTGCCCCGCGACGTAGATCGTGTTGCCCGCCTTGGCGGCGTGGGAATATCCCTTGGTGGGGTGAACGCT
>CAZOXD010000251.1:0-5783 GCA_964583525.1 uncultured Pseudomonadota bacterium | reverse complement strand
TTATAGCGTCGTGCGGAGATGGAAGGATTTGGGGCGGGTCAGGTGCTCGTAGCCCAGCACGGAGAGGGTGCATCCGCGGCCGGAATCCTTGACCCCTGTCCAGGCCAGCGCCGGGTCCAGATAGTCGCAGCGATTCATGAAGCAGGTGCCGGTCTCCAGCCGGTCCCCGATAGCGAGCGCCGCCTCCTCGTCGCTGGTCCATACGGAGGCCGTGAGGCCGAATTCGCTGTCGTTCATGTAGGCGATGGCCTCCTCGTCGGATGCCACGGGCATGATGCCCACCACCGGCCCGAAGGATTCCTCGCTCATCACCTTCATCCCGTGGTTCACGTCCACCAGCACCTGCGGAGCCAGGTAGGGCGTGCCTTCCCGGTTGGCCGGGAATTGCGCCGGGTCGATCAGCGCCCGTGCCCCGTGATCCAGGGCTTCGGCGATGTGCCCGCGCACCAGATCTGCGGCGGAGGTGCGCACCATCGGACCCAGGGTGGTTTCCGGCTCCAGGGGATTTCCCAGCACGTACCGTGCGGTGAGGGCGGCGAAGCCTTCCACGAAGGCGTCATGGATGTCCCTGTGTACGTAAATGCGCTCGATGCCGCAGCAGGACTGACCCGAATTGAAGAAGGCGCCGTCCACCAGGTTTTCGATGGCATGTTCCAGGTTGGCGTCCGGCCGCACGTAGCCGGGGTCCTTGCCTCCCAGTTCCAGGCCCACCCCGATGAAGCGCCCGGTGGCCGCCCGCTCCACCATTTCCCCGCCGGGCACCGAGCCTGTGAAAGCCACGAAGTCCACTTCGGGGGCGGCGATGACCCGCTCGGTATCGGCGTGATTGAGATGGAGATACTGGAAGACCCCCTCGGGCAACCCGGCGGCGGAGAAGGCTTCGGCATACCGTTCCGCGCAGAGGGGCGTCTGGGCTGAATGCTTGAGGAGCACCGCGTTGCCGGCCATGATCGCCGGAATCACCGAATTGACCGAGGTCAGGTAGGGGTAGTTCCAGGGAGCGATGGTGAAGACCACCCCCAGGGGATCGCGCCGGATAAACCGCGTGAAGCCATCCTTGGGCGCCACGGCGATATCCGCCAGGGATTCCTCCGCGATGGCCGTCATGTGTCGGGCCCGCTCCTCGAAGCCGTTCACCTCGAAAGGGGAAAACTGAACCGGGCGGCCCATCTGCCATGAAATCTCCTCCGCGATATCCTCCTTTTTCGCCACGAAGGAATCCACCGCGCTCAGGCAGCACGCGGCCCGTTCCGCCACGGATACCCGCCGCCATTGGGCTTGCGCCTCGCGGGCCTGGACCAGGGCGGCGGCGATGGCGGTCTCCTCGGCAAAAGGGCGTTCCACGTAGATGGCGCCGTCCACCGGGCTGATCGTCTTCAGCAGGTCGGTCATGATTCCTTCTCGCAATCGTTGGGCTGTGGTGGTATCCGGGGGCCCTGAAGGAAAGGCCCCCAGTTTTTTTTAAGTGTCTTAGGCTCTGTTTGAAAATCCAAAAAGTGCACTTCCCGTTCGACAAGCTCAGGACAGGCGAGACGAGCCCTAACGGGCTCTCCTCAATGACGCGGATTGATGAAGTTGACCCGTTTATACCGCCTTCCTGAGGAGCCCCGCGATGTTCCGCCTTTAAGCACCAGCGGGGCGTCTCGAAGGAGGCAGCCAAAAGCACATTTCAAACAGAGCCCAGTATCTCAGGCGCGTTCGAAGTTGCGGATCAACTCCCAGTCGGTGACCCGGCGGTCGTATTCCAGTTGCTCCCACCGCCCGGTGTGCAGGTAATGCTCGATCACATCGTCCCCGAAGGCAGCCCGCAGCACCTTGGACTGGTCCAGTAACGCCAGGGCTCCCCGCAGGGTCTTGGGAACTTCCCGCAGGCTGTCGTTCTCGTAGGCGTTCCCAATGGTTTCGTCTTCCAGTTCCAGCTCGTTTTCGATGCCGTGCAGACCCGCGGCCAGCAGGGCGGCGAAGGCCAAGTAGGGATTGGCGTCCCCGCCCGGAATGCGGCATTCGACGCGCAGGGCCGGGCCGTCGCCCACCACCCGGAAGCCCGCCGTGCGGTTGTCATGGCTCCACACCGCCTTGGTGGGGGCGAAGGAGCCGGACTGGAAGCGCTTGTAGGAATTGATGTAGGGCGCCAGAAAGTAGGTGATCTCCTGGGAAAGGGCAAGCTGGCCAGCCATGTACTGCCGGAAGATCCTGGACATGCCCTCGGGCTGGGATTCGTCATGGAAAACGGATTTGCCCTTGGCGTCGGTGAGGGAGGAATGGACATGGCAACTGTTGCCGGCCAGATCGTTATCGGGCTTGGCCATGAAGGTCAGGGCCTTGCCCTGCAAATGCGCGATTTCCTTGGCGCCGTTCTTGTAGATGACGTGCCGGTCGGCCATTTCCACGGCTTCCGTGTAGCGAAGGTTGATCTCCTCCTGTCCCGGTCCCCACTCCCCCTTGGAGAACTCCACCGGAATGCCCGCTCCGTCCAGGCCGTTGCGGATGGCCCGGATCAGCTCCTCCTCCTTGGTGGTCTGGAGAATGTGATAGTCCTCGATGTACCACCCCGCGTTTTTCAGTCCGCGATAGCGCTTTTCGCGGGCCGATCCGAAGGTCTCGTCGTAAAGGTAGAGTTCCAGTTCGGAAGCGAAGAAGGGTGTATAGCCCATGGAACGTGCTTTTTCCACCTGTGCGATCAACATCGAGCGGGGTGCGTGGGGGAGCAATTGATGATCGTGATGATCGAGGCAATCCCCCAGCACCAGCGCCGTCGCGGTCAGCCAGGGAATGCGGCGCAGGGTTTCCAGATCGGGACGAATGATGAAATCTCCATACCCCTTGTCCCAGGAGGCCGCCTTGTATCCGGGCACGGGCTCCATGTCCATGTCCACCGCCATCAAATAGTCGCAGGCGTGGAGTTCTTCCGTGCCGTACTCCAGGAAGTAATGTCCCGTGACCCGTTTTCCGATCAGCCGTCCCTGCATGTCTGGAAAGCACACCAGAACCGTATCGATTTCCCCCGATTTCACCAGCCCACGCAGAGCCTCCAGATCGAGCATTCCTGTCATTACCGTATCCTCCCTTGCTTACGAAAATCCCGGTCAACCATTTAATGCGGTTGTCTAAATGCATCTAAATGCAGCAGTCCGGGCAATGGAAAAATGGAGATTACCATATTTGCACCGACTATTACACGATGGAGGAGAGACCCGAATCCGTTGGAAAATCCGGAAATCCGGAAATCCGGAAACCGGGCACGGTGAATCCGGCTGTCCTTCCGCTTGGCCGCATCTTGCAACTGCCAGCTCTCCATGAACGCTCCCCAGGAACAATCGGGAGAAAAGGGACGGGCGGAGCACCTGGAATTTCCCGTTATTTGGTTTCTCCACCGGAACGGCGGTATCATGCTACCGATGGTTGCATCCCGGGCCGATGCATGGGGAGGAGCCTCGCTTCCCCCGGGGCGTGGCGCCACCCACAATAGCGCAATCCGTATCCAACGCGAACATATCCCGAGACCCTATGGTAAATTCCCCGCCCGATCCTCCGGTCTCCGCCGATTCGCCCGATCCGGTGCAATTGGACCTGAGGGATTTGGAGCCTCCCCAACCCATGGTGAAAATCCTGGCAGCTTTGGAAAGCATGGAACCGGGCGGCCGACTATTGGCATTGCTCCCGCGGAAGCCGGTCTATTTTCTTCCCCACATCGAGGAGGCGAACCATTCCTATACCCTTCATCAACGGGATGAAGATACGTGGGAATTGCAGATCACCAAGGGGACCGGCCGGGAGTAGCATGCGGAACGACAGGGAAAATCCCTCCGCGGGGTCGGGATTACAATTCATTCCGTGGGACAATGGGCTTCATCCGGGCGGGGTCGGGATTGATCCGTGCCGCTCTCAGCATGATAATAAACAACCCGCCAAACGTAACGATCAGACTCAGCCCCGCCAAACGCACCAGCCCGTCATGGCCCGTCATGGCGGAGGCAACCACCAGGGCCAGCATGACCTGATAACTCCACCACTGCCATTCTGTCTGTCTGGGAGGGATGATATCCCGCAACATGGGCACGTTCACCTTACCGGCCAGCTTGCTGAACCGGTGCAGCCAAACCAGAAAGGCCATGATTTTATAGAGCATTCCGTTGATGATGGAAGCGCCGAATCCCATCAGGAACAGAGCGCCGAACGTCAGGAGCCAGCGCGGTTCCTGGCGCACCGAGTAAATCGCCAGCACTGCCAGGGAAAGCGGCGCGGCGGCGAGTCCCACCCGCCAGAATCGCAGCGTTGTATCACGGGTGCGCCGCCTTCTCCCTCCCAGCATCCTCAGCGCGGTGAAGGTAAATACCAGAAATCCCGCCAAGGCGGTCAGAATGGGGAGCAAATGCCACAACGGGGAGGAGGCGAGGAGCGCTGCCACGATGCCTGAAATGAGCGTCGTCACCTGGCAACCCAGCACCATCCAGGCTTGGCTTTTCGGGAAGGGGCTGGATAGATAGAACATCGGGATCACCACATAGCCCACCCCTGTAATCATGGGACTGATCCACCCCCCCAGGGCGAGATACACGTGGACCGCGGTCAGGGCGCGCCGATCGATGGCCAGCCATCCGAAGGCATATTCCCCCAAAAAAAACGCTCCCAGGGATACGGCGATCGCCAGGGAGGTGATGGCCAGAGCAATGGAAATTACAGTGACATTGGGGGAGGGCGCACGGATCAATGCCACGGCCAGTTGGCCCACGAAGATCAGAAAGGCCGGGAGGAACGCTGCCAGGGCCAACCACAACAGGGGGTGAAAATTTCCAAGCACCCCGCCCGCCATCGCCAATAGTCCCACGCAAAGCCCCCCGTGAACAAGAGGGGCGAGCCCCGCCTTGGGCACCGTGGATCCCACCACCACGGGGACGATCTGGTACAGGGCGCCGGCCATGACCATGGTAAGGAAGCCCAAGGTGATAAGGTGCGTCAGGGCCACGGTCTGAAACGCCCAGGGACTCCGCAGCGATTCCGCTCCCTGCCAGGCCAACAGGAGCCCGGCCGCCATTCCGAACAGGGGCGCGGTGAGAAAAAATCGCAGTGGCAAATTCAGCGGGGGCGCCTGATCGAGATGAAGACCTTTCCTATCCATAAAGATCCGGTCTCATCAAAACAGAAAGAGGCGTTGCAGCAAATCATCCATATCCGCAGAGAAAGCGTCCTCCGCCATGGGATATAGCATCTGCTCTTCCTTCATGTTGTGCTGCTCCATTAAAAAAAGCATGGTTTCGCTGGCGGCAAGATAGTCGTCCAGATTGGATTCCTCCAGGGCTCCCGCCATGCGGAGCAACATGCCGCGCATCTGCTGGTGTTCTTCCCGCATGACGGCGACGGGGCCACCCCCCATGAAACCCATGCGGCGATCCACTTCCGGAAAAAATCCTTCCTCCTCCATGGAAATATGCCTTTCCAACCCCAGTTGCAGACATCCGAAAAATTCCGCGGTCTTGCCCTGATCGCCGCTATCCGCGGCGGCCTCCGTAGCGGCGAATAGATTGTCAATGCGGCGATGATCCTCACCGAGCATCTCGAGAATGCCGAGGGGCCCCTGCCGATCCCGCTTGCTGATTTGAGAACGCCATTCATTGCCCCCTGCGGTGAGAGGAGCCCAGAAAAACCGGCCCCAATAGTCCGCCACAAGCTGCTGGATCAATTTGCGGGGGTCATTGGGGGTAAAGACAATCAGCGTACCGCCGGAGGGGAGCGCCTCAAAAGCCGTCCCCACCTGGCCGATCCATTCCGGTTCGGGAAAGGGT
>CAZOXD010000250.1:0-5926 GCA_964583525.1 uncultured Pseudomonadota bacterium | reverse complement strand
AGCAGAATGATGCTGGAGTACATCAGGTACCCGAAAAAGCTGGGCATCTTGACCCCGCTCCCCTCGGCGATGGCCTTGACCATGAAGTTGGGCCCGTTCCCGATGTAGGTCATGGCGCCCATGAACACGGCGCCAACTGAAATGCCCTTCAGGATGAATTCAGCTTCCACGTTCTGGGTCATGCCGATCGCCTCCTCGATTCCCAGGGAGCCCATCGCCGTCGCCAGGAAGGTCAGGTAGGTGGGCGCGTTGTCCAGGAAGGCGGAGAGGGTGCCCGTGGCCCAGAAATACTCGGCCGGGGTGTCCAGGCCCAGGGCGGCGCCCTTGGCGTTGAGCAGCATCAGCGCCGGGATCATGCAGGCGAAGATGCCCACGAACAGGTAGGCCACCTCCTTGATGGGCTCGAAGTTGAAGTTGTTGCTCTCCCGGATGCGCTTGGAGGTGATGATCATGGAGGTGGTCGCCAGAACGATCTGCCCGCCGTCGCGCATCAGCGCCGGGTAGTGCAGTTCTCCCAGGCTGCCAATGTGGAGCACCGAATCGAAATGCAACAGACCGCTCATGATCACCAGCCCCACCACGCCCAGCAGCAACAGGAAATTGATCGACCCCTGGATGCGTAGCGGCTCCCCGCTGGTGGCCTTGGGCGCGTTGTGCAGCCCCTCCTTGCGGTACAGGTAGGTGTCGAAGGCAAAGAACACGGCCAGCACGATCACCAAGGCGAATGCCCAGTGGGGGGTCAGCGCCAGGGTCCATTCGAAGGGAATCCCCTGCAGGAAGCCCAGGAAGAGCGGAGGATCGCCGATGGGAGTGAGGGAGCCCCCGATGTTGCACACCAGGAAAATGAAGAACAGCACCACGTGGGATTGATATTGCCGCTTGGAGTTGGATTTCAGGATCGGCCGGATCAGCAACATGGCCGCGCCGGTGGTGCCGATCAGGCTGGCCAGCAGGCTCCCGATGAGGATGATCACAAAGTTCACCCTCGGGGTTCCCGCCAGATCGCCCGAGATATGGATGCCTCCTGATATCACGAACAGGGAGCCCAGCAGGATGATGAAGGCGATGTATTCCTCGGTGGTGGAGAAAAACTTGGAACCAAAGGCTTCCAGGAAGGTCAGGTCCGCCGGAACGGAGATCACCATCAAAACGATGGCCAACACCAGCCAGACCAAGCTTATCTTGGGATAGTGATGCTCCCAGAAATGCTCCGCGAACAGCGGGAACAGCGCGATGGAAAACAGAATTCCCAGGAACGGGAGAATCGTCCAAATCGGGGGGACGAATCCGCTGTCTCCTTCGCCCGCAGCCCACAAAGGGGATGCCAGGAATACCAGGAAGAGGGCCAAAGACGCCACCCGAAGCAAACGTTGATTCATCATGCTGAAATCGCCCTATGAAAATTGTCTCATGGTGTAAACCAGTATGCGGTCCACATATACACGATGCCATGTGAGTGAATTGACATCGATGTGAAGGAAAAATCCAAAGCCGCCTTGAAGGAGATGTGCGAGATTGGAATATGTGATCCGGAGCAATTCCATGATTGTCCGGGGATTGGAACCGTCTCTTTACTATAATCAGGCCATAAGCTGCAATTCCGAGTCGCTTCGAGCCAGATTCCTTTCCATGGTGGAGAATCGCGGAATCGGGTCAAACCGAAAAATGCGAGGGAAGTTTATTTACAAAAATTACTCTGCCAATTTTCACCGTAAAATTCTTCCGTGGGCGGGAAGGCTCTCGTTCCGGTTGTAATGCGCCCGATCCGCATCACAGGGATTGAACGAACGATTCCCTCATCCGGTGCCCCCCACTCCCTGTTTCTGAATTACTCTATTTGGTTCACTCTCCACCAATGATGCTGACAAACCCCAACGAACCATGGTATCTTGTCTTCCTACCGATTGATTCATTTGGGCGAAATCATTGGCAGCCTGCGGGGTGTTGGATGCGGCGCCCATTCGGTTCACATACATGGAGGAAGGTTATGAACAGGGCCTTAATCGCGATCGGTCTTCTTTTCCTGCTTCCCGGAGCCACATGGGGTCAGGGCGCTGTGGATGCGCGGTGCACACAGCCGAAGGAGCAGGCCTGCGTGGATTGGAACAATGGCCTGGCCATCGCCATCGGTACCGGCGCGCCGGCCTCCTGGGCCCGGACGGCCGCCCAGAAAAACATCAGCGCCACACGGGCCGCCCGGCTGGATGCCGCCCGGAACCTGCTGGAACTGCTCAAGGGGATCAACCTCACCGGGTCGTCCAACGTGGAAAACGCCATGTTGGCCAGCGATTCGGTCTCGACCAGCATTCAGGGACGGTTGCATGGCATCCGGCCCGTGGAACGGCCCCGCTATTTCTCCGATGGGAGCGTCCAGGTCAAGCTGGAAGCGCAACTCCGCCAAGTCATCCCGGAGAATCTCTATTTGGATAACCAGGGCCCGCCCAGGGAATTGGGGGCGCCCACAGGCGCCTCCGGGGCTTCCTCCCTCAATTCGGGAGGGGCCTTCTCGGGATTGATCATCGATGCCCGGGGCACCGGTGTGAAACCGGCTATGTCCCCCAAGATTTTCGACCAGCAGGGCCGGGAGATTTACGGGTCGGCCTTCGTGAGCCGGGAATTCGCGGTGTCCCAGGGCATGGTGGGTTATGTGAAGAGTATCGAAGCCGCTAGAAAAACGGATCGGGTACAGGGTAACCCCGCCGTGGTAAAGGCCCTGGAGGCCAAGGGCGCCAATCAGGCCGATCTGGTGGTTTCCCAGGCCGATGCCGACGCCCTGCGAAAAATCACCCAGGGCCAGAACTTTCTGCGCGAGGCCCGTGTCATGATCGTTCTCGATTGAGCCAGCGCCCGCACTTTTCGCGCACTTCACGAAGGCACCTGATAGCGAGATTATTTTGAGAGGCACCATGAATCCCCAATTCAACAGGCATCTTTTGATCGTGATTTCCCTGGCCGCCATGGGAGCATTGCTGCTGGCCTCCTGTGGCAAGGACCCCAGGAAAGCCAGGGGCCGGCTGGATACACCCGAGCATCACACCCTGCGCGGGCATGATTTCATCGACAAGGAAGACTGGAAGGAAGCCGAAAGGTCCTTCAATCTGGCCATCAGCCTGGGCAAGGATCATGGCCCGGCCTACGCCGGCAAGGCGATCGTGGTGGCCCACAAGGCTTCCATCCCGCCCATCACGCGGGACCGGCGCGAGGATCTCGCGGACGAAGCCGATGACCTGCTGGACGAGGCCTTCAGCAATGCCAAGAACGACGACGAGGAACGGGGCGCCCACGTGGCGGGGATCCGGGTCTTCCGGCTCACTAAAACCCCCGGCGGAAAATGGCTCTCCGAGGCCGAGGACCATTATGAAGAGGCCCTCGAATTGGATGAGCGGAGGCAGAGCGACCCCGCGCCGCACTTTTACATGGCCCGGGCTTTCCGGGATGCCTTCGAAATGAACAAGGCCCAGGACCTGTACCGCCGGGTGCTGGGGATGAACAGTCCCTTGAACAGCAAGGCCGACCGCGAGATGGCGCTGGTGCAGAAGATCGTCCGCGCCGCCCCGGGAACGACCCATGGCAAGGTGGTGGCCTTCGCCCCCAGCATTTCCCGTGCCGATATTGCCGCCCTGTTTATCGAGGAATTGCGGCTGGACAAGTTGTACAAGCGGGGCAACAAGGCCCGTTTCAATACGGGATTCAAGGCGCCGTCGGGCCAAGCCCAGCTTCAGGCGGACAAGATTGTCCGCCTCCCCGACGCCACCGATATCGACAGCCACCCCCTGCGAGCCGATATCAAGGAGGTGATGAAACTGCGGGTGGCCGGGTTGCAACCGGACGCTTCCCACCAGTTCTATCCCAACAGCACCGTGCGGCGGGCCGAGTTCGCCATGATGGTCGAGGATATCCTGGTCAAGGTGACCGGGGAGCAGGGGTTGCGCACCAAGTTTTTTGGCCAGGCATCCCCCTTCGCCGATGTGCGCAATGACGTCCCCTGGTTCAATGCCATTCTCACGGTAACCAGCCGCAGCCTGATGGAACCGATGGACAAGATCAATGGAGAATTCGCGCCTTCAAAACCCATTACCGGTGCGGACGCGTTGCTGGTGCTGCGGTTGCTCAAGGATGAATTGCGTTCCTACATTCGTGGGTAAAGTCCTCTACGGTTCAGTGGGAGGGGGCCGGGGCAGACTGCCTCCGGCTCTGCCCTCTGCGGCCATCCGGCCTCGTCCGCGATATCCTCGTCCCGTTCCCGGGCTGGCCTTCCTGGCCGTATTGCTCGCCTTCACGCTTCTCCAGGTTTCCCCGCTTTCCGCCCAGTCGCGCACCGTCAACAAGGTGGCGCGGGTGGAGGTCCCCGTTTTCGAAGACAATCTGGACGACGCCAAGAATCGCGCCATCCGCAAGGGGAGAATCGCCGCTCTGCGCGGGATGCTCCGGGACCTGGTGGAGGAGGAGTGGGTGGTGCTCTTCGACAAGGAACTACGCAATCGCATTCTCAACCGGGGGCAACGATACATCGAATCCTTCCGCGTCCAGAAGCTGGAAACCTCCCCGGACCGCACCCGCTATACGGCCGTGGTCTCGGTGCAAATCGTCCGATCCACCCTGGTGGAGGATCTGCGGGAGTTGTCCCTGCCCCTGAAAGGCGCCAAACCCGCCCCCCTCACGTTTTTTTACGCCAGGAACGATCCGGTGATGGGGCATGGCAAGCTGCGCGAGGAAATCAGCGCACGGTTGCGGAAACGCCTGCGCATGCTCAACTTCCAGGCCGGCAGCCCGGTGGCCCTTGAGGAAGGCCCGGCGGCGCTGCTCACCAACCCGCTGGAGGCATTCAACGAGCGCATTCGCCTTCTCAAGCGTCACCAGAACCGCCCGGCCCTGTTCGTTCGCTTCGACCCGGTGCCCCCCCCAGAATCCACCCCCGAAGGAGTCGCCCACCCCTCCAGGAAGCCTTCCTCCCGGGGCAGGATCTTTCTCTACCAACGGGGCAGCGGAGCCCTGATGGCCAATATCGAGCAGGAGGCGCGCGGCCTGAATGTGTCCCGCGTGAGGCGGAGCCCCAAGGCTCGCGAGTCGCTATATTCGTCCCTGCTGGCGCCCCTGATCCTGCAACTCCAGCCAGGGGCTATCCGCAGGGTGATGACCGCCACCCAGGGGGGGGCTCTCCTGCGGATGAGGGTGATTGGCTTTCAATCCGCCGCGGACCAGGAGTTGTTCGAAGCGGCGTTTTTCAAGCGGAACACCCCCTTCGCAAAGTTCCGTTTGCACATGCTTTCCCGTTCCGGAGTGACCTATCAGGGGAAATTCAATGGCGACCGTTCCACTCTGGAGCGGGAATGGAACGGTCGGAAGATTGGCGAGTTTCGGGTGCGGCGGGTCAATTGGTTCAACGATCTGCTGGAAATCGACGTGTCGCGGAAGGAGCGCGTCCTGCATGCCGCCATGCGGTTGTTCCCACCGGAAAAACGGCCCATCGGCGTGGCGAACCAATTGGCGAGGTTTTTCGGGAAATACCCCAAGCTGGATGTGGAAGACCCGACTTACGAGGAAGTGGAGGACAACGGCTGGTTGAATCGCGCCAACCGGCTCCCTTTCGATACCACGATCTACGCCCGCATCGAAGACCGCAGCGACAAGGACCTGTTCGTGGGGGAGGCGCTGGATTCCGGGGAACGGGTCACCCTGATCTGGCAGCGCTCCAGCCAATCCAAGCTTTCACCGGCGGTGCGGGTGTACGATGCGGCTGGGACGCTGCTGCATACTTTTCACCCAAAGACCTGGCTCCGCTACATCTACACGCTCCCCAAAGGCCAGCACCGCTTCTTCATGGAGGTAAGCGACCGCTTCGGCTATCTCAAGGTCGATACGGGGGGCTACCTGAACTTCCATTACCTCTTCAAGGTCGAGCGCGAGAAAAAGGGAAAGTAGCGCT
>CAZOXD010000249.1:0-5947 GCA_964583525.1 uncultured Pseudomonadota bacterium | reverse complement strand
CGAGGCCCTGCGGGGGCGGCTGGAACGAGGGGAGCCATTGAAGGGATTTGCGCCTTTCGTGGAATAGGATCCCCGCCAATATATCCGCCAACCTTCCCCCCGCCCCGGGACTATCCCACTCTTGTACGGGTTTGTGTGACGTGATGCGTGTCAAAACAGGAGGGATAAGGCTCTTGGCAGCACTACTGTGTCGAAACACACCGAAAAAAGACTTCGAGCGCCATTTCACAAACCCAAAAAGAGACCAAGAACTTGATTTCATATGCCGAATTTGAAGTATTGAACGCTCGGGGATTGCCGGCAAGTTTCCGGCAGTCCCATCTGGGAAATGCCGGCATACACCCGAGGAGGCATGGCCGTGGAATACGAGAACATTTTGTACGAAATGGAGGATCACATTGTCACCATCACCTTGAATCGCCCGGAAAAACACAACTGTATCAACCGGGCTACGAACTCCGAACTCCAGCACGCCTGGAAACGATTTCGGGACGACGACGAGGCCTTTGTCGCGATTTTTACGGGCGCCGGAGATAAGGCCTTTTGTGCGGGTTGGGACCTGAACGACGCGGCGGCGTTGACGGATCTCGCCAGCTTCGACAGGTTCCGTGTCGAGGTCTACAACGTCGAAGGTTACTGCGGCTATACCCGGCGGGCCGATATTTTCAAACCCGTCATTGCCGCGGTGAACGGATACGCCTTTGCCGCCGGGCTTGAGAGCGCGCTACTGGCCGATATCCGAATCGCTGCGGAAAATGCCGAATTCGGGGCGCTGGAGAGGCGGTGGAATATTGTCGGTGGCGACGGCCTCACGGTGCGCTTGCCTCTGATCGTGGGGTTCGCCCACGCCATGGAACTGATCATCACGGGGCGGCGAATCGACGTGCAAGAGGCTTATCGGATGAATCTCGTGAACGAGATCGTTCCAGCGGGCAAGGCCTATGAGCGAGCAAAGGAACTGGCCCGGTCGATCTGCGAGCTTCCCCAGGGTGCTATCCGGTCGGACAAGGAATCCGTTCTGCGAGGGATCGGCCGGACCCTGGAGGAACGGCTCCGTATCGAGGCGGAAATGGTGCTTTCCATGTTTCTGCGCAAAGACAAACACAGCTACGGGGCGCAGGCTTTCCTCGACAAGAACAAAAAGCCGGTGTGGCCAAATCACGGGCTTTAGCCGCGGGATCGGCGTTGAAGGAGGAACAAGCGAAGTCCTAACCCAGGTGCCGCACTATTCGACGGCCCTACACAGCCCACCCTCAAATCCGGTATGGTGGATCTGCTATCCAAACTTCGCCAATCCCCCTTTTCCGGCCCCCTCCTTCTCCTCCTTCCCCCGGCCACTGGGACTGTGATATCCCGATAGCCTTGTCCCTCCCCACCCGAACCCCCACCCGGAGTCCCCATGAACCCGGTCGAGCAACTGGCCGAGCATGTGACGCGCACCCGTTACGAGGACTTGACGCCCGAAGCTGTGGCAAAGACCAAGACCTTCGTGTTGGACACCTTCGGGGTGGGGGTGGCGGGGAGTTGGGAGCCCTGGGCCGGCAAGCTCGCCGCACTGGCCGGCACGTGGGGCACGGGAGAGCAGGCCCCGGTGTGGGTGCACGGCACGCGGCTTCCCGCCGCCAGCGCGGTGCTCGTCAACGCCTTCCAGGTGCACTGTCTGGAGTTCGACTGCGTCCATGACCGGGCGGTGGTGCATCCCATGGCCTGCGTGCTCCCGGCCGTCATGGCATGGGCTGGAAAAAACAGAGCTGGAAAAAACAGGGCCGGACGCAACGGGAGCGCCACTGGAGGCGCGGATGGAGGCACAGATGGCCGCGCCTTCCTGCTGGCCGTGGCGCTGGGGGTGGACGTGGCCACCATCGTCGGGCAGGCGGCCACCGGACCGATCCGCTTTTTCCGCCCGGCCACCGCCGGGGGTTTCGGGGCGGTAGCGGCCCTGGGAAAGCTGGAGGGGCTGGACACCGAAGCGCTCGTCAACGCCTTCGGCATCCTCTACGGTCAGACCTCGGGCACCCTGCAACCCCACGCGGAAGGCTCCCCGCTGCTGCCCATGCAGATGGGGTTCAATGCGCGGGCGGCCCTCACCGCGGTGGACCTGGCCCGGGCGGGGCTGGTGGGGCCCCATGACGTGCTGGTGGGACAGTACGGGTACTTTCCCTTGATGGAACACGGGGAGTTCGACCTGGAGCCCGCCTTCTCCAAGCTGGGAAAGGAATGGCAGATCACCCGGGTTTCCCACAAGCCCTACCCCAGCGGCCGGCTTACCCACAGCGTGATCGACGGAGTGTTGCGGCTGCAACAGCGGGAGGGCTTCGCCCACGGGGACGTGGAGAGCGTGCTGGCGCGAGTGCCCAACCTGCCCTTCCGGTTGGTGGGGCGGCCGGATGTGCCCGATCCCTCCCCCAACTACGCCCGCCTCTGCGCCCCTTTCACCGCGGCCACGGCCCTGGTGCGGGGGACGGTGGACGTGCCGGATTTCCGCGGAGAGCGCCTCGGGGACCCCGTGGTGCACGATCTGGCGCGGCGGGTGGAAATCGTCGAGGACGGCAATCCCGACCCCAACGCCATTAATCCGCAAACGATCGAGGTGCGCCTGAAAAACGGCGCCACCCACGGCATCGTCCTGGAACAATCCCCGGGCCATCCCGACGCCGCACTCAGCGAAGAGCAGAATCGGGAGAAGTTCCGCCGCTGCTGGGGCTATGGCGCCAAACCCCTCCCTGTGGAAGCGGGGGAGGAGATGATCCGGCGCGTGGCAGCCCTGGAAACCCTGGACGGCGTGCTCCGCCTGAGCGGCCTTCTCGTTCCGTAAAACAGGCGCGGGAATGAGCTGTCTCGCTGCAGGGGAAGGAGAATTTATCCCGAAGTGACTCAAACCACCGGTGGCTGTCTTTGCATTATTGCCTTTCTGCTTATGGCAAATGCTGCGATAGCCCTGAGGAATGTGTCTATCCCTATTGTTCTCGCAGGCATTTTATGGAATTGTTCCATGTTAAACTGTGCGGTAAATTCCGCCGGACTTTTCCGGCCCGCCGTTCGCGACAGATCCTGCGGACGGCGCCGTGAAGGGGCAATTCCGCCCACCCGGCATAGCGCTTGAACCGTGCAATTCAAGGGAGAAAAATAAATGTGCCTACTGAATAAATCCATCTTCTGCGCGCTAATGATTTTCGCCCTCGCGCCATTTCATGCGGTAGGTTGGGAACGAAGCCCAGCGACGACCTTTGCCGTCTTTCCCCAAGGTGCGGCCAATCCAGAGGGAATCGCCGTTGACAAGAAAGGTAATTTCTATGTCACCGCCTTTCCCGTGGGTTCCAAGGAGCCGGGGCAGATCATCGTCTTTGATTCAAGCGGACGGTTGCTGCGGCAGGTGAGAGTGCCTGACTCAAGCCCGCTTTTGCTGGGCCTGGCTTTTCATCCCACTACGGGAAACCTGCTGGTCATCGATTTTGGGGCGAAGAAAGTATTGAAGGTCAATTCGTTCACGGGCGCTGCCACGGTGTTTACCACCATCCCCGGCGAAAAGGCGGCCGGACCCAATATGTTGACCTTCGACAGCGCGGGCAATGTATATGTCTCGGACTCCTTCCAGGGTGTCATCTGGCGCAGCGATAAAAACGGCAATGGCGTTGCGGCGGGGGTACCCGATATGTGGGCAAAGGACGAACTCTTGAAGACAAGCGGGGTTCCCCCCTTCGGCGCAAACGGCTTGGCCTTCAACAACAGCGGGGATACATTATTTGTCGCCAACACCGCCACCGACACGGTGGTGAAAATTCCGGTTGACGCGAGCCGGATCGCGGGCAAGCCCGAGGTATTCGTGAACAGCATCCATGGGGCCGATAGCGTGATCGTTGACGAGGCGGATAACCTCTGGGTCGCCGCCAACCAAGCCAACGAAATTGTGGTGCTCGATCCCTCGGGGCGGGTGATTGCCAAGCTGGGCGATTTCGACGGGATCGGCTCTGACGGAGCGCCCATTGGCCTGCTATTTCCCGCCAGCTTGATCCGCAGCGGTAAGTTCATTTATGTAACCAATCTTGCGCTGGATTTGAGGCTTTTTGGCTTGGCGCAGACCCTCGATGGCCAATGGGCTGCGGCGGTAAAGACCCATACCATTTCGAAGATCCGTGCGGTCATTCCACCGGTTGCCGGGTTATAACAACGGGTCAACAGGGAAGGTGACGATCTGCCATTTTGCCGGCGAGGCCAATGACCGCTCCAACAACCGATCGCTGTGAAGCGCGGTTGAGGCCGCGCCGGATATCGCCTTGCTTTGGAAGGGCTGTGATAAATGCATTAACTGCGGCAACAGGAGCAAAAACAACAGTATGTGGGGGGAAAGTATTCCCCTTGTAGATGAACAATAAAGGCGGGAATAAACGGTTCAGGCGGGAGTGCGGGCGAGAGCTTCCCGCAGGAATCCTGCCAAATTTTCCAGGGTAAGCCTGTGCGACGTGCGCCAAAGGTGGGCGGCGCACCCTGAGCGGCAATCGCTTGCGCCGAAGCGGGGCACGGGCGCGTGGGCTCCGGCCAGGGCGCCTACCGCCCGGTTGAGGGCGCACTCGCTCAGCCCCCGGGCATCCAGGAACAAAGCCCCCTGGAGTACAGCCGGGGCTGCGCTGGTGAGGTGATCGATATGCCAGCGGATGGCTTTCCTGGATGAAAGGTGCCGCGCCACCCGCTGCCGCAGGTTGGAGCGCGCGCTGCCGCAGTAGAGGTATTGCCCCCCGGGAAGCCGGAATTCTCCCAAGGCCCCCACGGCGAGGGTGCAATCGGCTTCCAGGAAAATCAGCAGGACGTACAATCCGGAGTTTCCCGGTGGGGGCACGCGGCCAATAGAGAATCCCGTTCGATGCAAATTCTTCCCGGCTCCCATCCGTTCCGGCCAGACTGGAAACTCCCTTCGGAAAGCTCCCTGCTGGAGAAACCTCCAGCCCGCTGACGATCCCGGCCTTGAGTGAAAATTGATTTGCATCAAATTGAGTGAAGATTGATTTGTATCAAATCATCGGATTTGTGCTATGGTGAACGAAATAGCCATGGAGCGAAACCCGATGGGAGGAAGCATCTCGGAAGGGAGGAGCCATGACGCGAATTCGTAGAAACATTAGCCCCCCGGCCGACGAAGCCGACTGCAAGTTTTGCACTATGATGGAAACCTCCGAGTTCCAGGTGCTGGGTGAGGAAGACCGGGAGAAACTGAACCAGGTCAAGCACTCCCTGGAATTCAACAAGGGTGAGGTGATCTTTCATCAGGGGGAGGAATGCAATGGGATGTATTGCATTCGTTCGGGCACCGTCGCCCTGCGCAAGACCGACGAGAACGGAAATTCCGTTCTGGTATCCCTGATCCATTCCGGGCAAACCCTGGGGATCCGTTCCTATTTCGCCAAGACGGATTACCAGGCCTCCGCGGAAGCCCTCACTCCGGTCACTGTCTGTCATATTCCCCCCCGGCTGCTGGATGACTTGATCTCCCGGAATCCACAGTTGAATCTGCAATTCCTGCGGCATATTTCCCTGGATCTGGACGAGGCCAGGAAAACCATTCTCACAAACACATCCATGCCCGTCAGGGCCCGCATGGCCCACCTGCTGATCTCCCTGAGCGAACGCTACAGAATATCCGATGAGAAGGGAGAGGAAGACGGCTGCCTGGAAATAGTGCTGGAGTTGCCCATGAACCGTCATGACATGGCGGAATTGCTGGCCACGCGGCCCGAGACGGTGGCCCGCACCATCTCCGCGCTGTCGCGGGACGGCGTAGTCCGGTTTTCCGGCCGGACGGCAACCATTCCCGATTTCGATCTTCTTTGCTCCGAAGCCGAAGGCAGCCCCTAGTACTTCGCGTCAGATGTTCGCGTGATCAGAACTGATAATATTCACTCGAGAGTTAACCGGACACTAGTGATATCAAATAACAGATGATAGCTCGAAAACT
>CAZOXD010000248.1:0-5993 GCA_964583525.1 uncultured Pseudomonadota bacterium | reverse complement strand
CTCGCTACCGTGGCAGCCGAACTGAACCTGGCATTCACGGAGAAAGGCGGCCGTCACCCGTAGACCCCAGCCCCCTGAAGCAGGCACCTGGTCCGTGATTCCACCCGACAGCAATATCCGGGATCCGGACTGATGCGGGCCATAGCGGGGGGAGGGCGGGACGTACCGAAGGATCCCATGATGCAAAATATCCGCTATTGTCCGAATTTGTGCGATTATTTCTCTTGAAATTCTCTATATATTTGATATGATTGATAATATATAGACGGAGCCGGGGCATTGCGACGTGTCTACAGGAATATGCGAAAGGAACCCATGTTCGTGCTGCTCCTGATTTGCGAATCGTACCCAGTTCGGCTCATCCTTATGCAACCATTGACGATAGCGAGGGAAACCCCATCATGAAAGCCGTCCTATTGACCCGGGGAGGTGCGCCGGATGTATTGGAAGTACAGGAGGCGCCGACGCCCGAACTATCGCCGGGCCAGGCCCGGGTGCGGCTCAAGGCCGCCGGTCTCAATCACCGTGACCTCTACCAACGGCAGGGGTATGGCGGGTCCGATCCCATGATCCTCGGCTCCGACGGCGCGGGGGTGGTGGACGCCGTGGGGGAGGGCGGGGAGCCATCGTGGGTGGGCAGGGAAGTGGTGATCAATCCCAGCCTCCATTGGGGCGACCGGGAGGACGCGCCCGGGCCGGGCTTTCAGATCCTCGGCAATCCCACACCGGGCACCTACGCCGAGGCCATCGTGATCCCAGAGGAGAACCTGACGCCCAAGCCCGCCCAGCTGGATTTTCTCCAGGCCGCCTCCCTGCCCCTGGCCGGACTGACCGCGTGGCGGGCGCTGTTTACCCAGGGCCGCTTTCGGCCAGGGGAGACCGTATTTCTCCCCGGCATCGGAGGCGGAGTAGCAGGAATGGCCCTGCTCTTCGCCAAGGCGGCCGGGGCGCGGGTGATCGTCTCCTCGAGCAGCGCGGAGAAGCTGGAGAAGGCCCGCACCCTGGGCGCGGATCACGGAGTGAATTACACCGCTGAAGACTGGGAGGATGAATTGCGCAAACTGGCCGCCCCGGAGGGCATCGATCTGGTGCTCGACCACAGCGGGGAGAAATCCCTGCCCGCCGCCGCGCGGCTGGTGCAGCCGGGCGGGAGAATCGTCTTTTTCGGGGTTACAACGGGTACGGAGTTGAAGCTGAACATCCGCGAACTGTTCTTCCGGCAGATCCATCTGATCGGCACCACCATGGGCTCCCCGCGGGAATTCGAGGCCATGTTCCGATTCGTGGATCACAACCGGATCGTCCCGGAGATCCACCACGTCTATCCGCTGGAGGAGGCGTCCGAGGCCCATGCCCTGATGGAACGCGGCGAGCAGTTCGGCAAGATCATCCTGCGCATGGATTGAGAACGGACCCGCGTCGAATCGCCGAATCAGGACCGGTGGCCCCACAGGATCGGCCCCTCATGGCTCCCGCTTTAGATGATCCCACCCGGATGGAGGGAGAGGGTTTCCATCCAGGGTCACACCTGCGCCTTCCCGCGCTTCTCCGATCACGGTGACGCCGCTCCCGGCCAACTGACCCTCGGCGGCAGGGGGCAGAGTAAAGATCAGTTCATATTCCTCCCCGCTATTGAGGGCATATGCCAGGGCTTGGGAATCCACATCCTGCGTTCCTCCGCCATCCCGTTCCCGCAGGTAGGCTTTCATGGCCTCCAGGCGGGGCACCCTCGCTCCTTCGATTTCCAGCTTCACGCCGCTGGCCTTGGCCAGATGATGAAGCTCGGAAGCCAAACCGTCGCTGATGTCGATTGCGGCGGTGACGCCTGTGGCGGTGTTGGCGCCGCTGGCGGTGTTGGCGCCGCTGGCGGTGTTGGCGCCGCTGGCGATGGATTGCAGCAGGGGCACCAGATCGAGGCGGGCCCGGGGCCGCAGGTGGCGGGCAATCACCGCTTTGGCGGCCGGAGTGAGGGGAGCGTCCTCCAGGCGGACGCCTTCACCGGACGAGCCAGAAATCCCGTTGAATGCCTCCAGTCCACAGGCGGCGCCCCCCAGCGCCCCGCTTACGGCGATCAGATCGCCCGGCCTCGCGCCACCGCGGGGGAGGAAGCGTGGCGTTTCCCCCAGCATGAACAGGTCCACGATCAATTCCGATGCGCCGCTCACGTTGCCGCCCAACACCTGGAACCCGTAGTCGTCGCTGGCTTCGTCCAGCCCCCGGTAGAGTTCCTCCAGGGCCTGCTCCACCGGGCCGGAAGGGTAGGTGGCCGGGACACCCAGAGATACCAGGGCGTGCAGGGGCTTTCCCCCGCAAGCGCAGACATCGCTCACGTTGGCGGTCGCGATGCGCCACCCCACGTCGGCCATGGGGGTGCGCTCCGGAAGAAAGTGACGGCCCGCCACCGCCACGTCGCAAGTGAGGAGTTGCATTCCTCCAGGGATGGGAACGGCGGCGCAATCGTCCCCGATGCCGACCACGCCCGGGGGCAGGGGGCGCTTCAGCAGCGCGGTGAGCCGCTCGATCAGTTCGAATTCGCCGGTCGTTCCGGAACGGGGTGGGGGATTCGCCATGAATGCCGCCGATTGGGGGTGAGCACCGGCCGGGGCCGGTTTTACGAACGGGGAATCAGTTTCCGTGCAGGGCGCCGGTCCGTTCTGATTGGATCGTAAAGGGAGGAGGGGAGTGTGGCAATATCGGCAATATTCGCGGCCCAAAATGCTGGGGTGCGTTCAGGCCAACTCAGGCCGATTTCCGCATAGGATCGTCCGAGCCGCCTGAGCCATTTGTGCCATCCGGCAACTCGCCCCTGCCCGGATTTCCGGCGAAGAGGGGCGGGGGCAAATCCAGCGACTGCACCACCCGGGCAGCGAGATCGCCGGGCGGGGCATCCATATCCAGCACCAGGTGTTGCTCCCCGGGCAGCCCGGTGATGGGTTCAAAGGCCGCTTTCTGGGCGGAATGAAGTTCCACGCGGCCATCTGAAACACTTCCCCCCCGGCGGGTGCGGCTGCGCAGCCGGGCCAGGGTCTGCTGATCGTCCAAACGGCATTCCACGATGATCGGCCGGGCTCCGAATCGGCCGGCCAGGGCCAGGGCGCGGCGGCGTTGTCCGGCTTGCGAGAAAGACGCATCGAGAATCACCGAGCGGCCGGCGTTGAGTTCCGCCCGGGCCTTGGCGAAGAGGGCGTCATAGGTGCGTTCGTCCCAATCCGGGGTATGGATTCCCTCTCCAAAGGGAGCATCCGGGCCCGGCTCCCGAGGCCCGTGTTTCGGAAACTCTGTGGCCGCCATTTCATTGCGCAGCACGTCCGAGGCGTACACCCGGATTCCGGTGCGCTCAGCCATGGCCGCGGCCAGGGCGCTCTTGCCGGTGCCCATCAATCCGGAGAGCACGGCCAGAACCGGCGGCGCCATGTGGCGCGCGAACTCACGGGCCAGATCGAAGAAGGCGGCGGACTTGCGGCGAATTTTCTCCCGGGCGGATGCGGAAAGCGCACCGTCGTTCAGCTTGAAGGCGGTCACCTTGCCGCGCACCCAGGCCCGGTAGCAGGCGTAGAAGGGCAGCAGCCGTTCCAGGCCCTCATCCCCGCTCAATTCCAGGTAGCGGGCCAGGAGCACCCGGGCCATTTCCGGATGACCGAGGGCCTTCAGGTCCATCAGCATAAAGGCCAGGTCGTTGGCGACGTCCCCGAACCGGAAGCGGTCGTTGAATTCGATGCAGTCGATGATGCGGATGGGCCCGGCCCCCAGATGAACGTGCTCGCAGCGCAGATCGCCATGGCCGTCGCGGATGAAACCGCCGGAAACGCGTTCATCGAACAGGGCGCCGTTGCGGGAGAGGAAATCCCGCACGGTGGCTTGGACGGACAGGAAGTCCTCCTTGCGGAGCACCTCACCCACAAAGGGGAGGGTTTGGCGGAAATTTTCCTCCCAGTTCTCCCCGATAACAGCCAGGGAGCCGTACCGGGAAGCGCCGCGCACGTGTTTTGGCAATCCATGAAACCGCACCAGCACCTCCGCCAGCTTTTCCAGGCCGGCGGGAGAAATGGCGCCATGGATGACCCGGTGGTCCAGCATTTCCTCCGCCGGAAGCCGCTTCATGACGACGCAATAGTCCACGATGCGTCCCATGATTCCCCCCGTGGAGCCCATAGCCCCCGCGGCCCCGGTAGTACCCTCCGCTTGGGGGGCTCCCAGATGGAACCTTCCCGCCGCCCCCCCCGCATCCACCAGGGGGAGGACGTCCAAGTAGACATCCGGCGCCAACCGGCGGTTCAGCCGCAATTCCGCCCGGCAGTAGCGGCGCCGGCTGGAGAGCGTGCGGAAGTCCGTAAACCCCAGGTCCAGGGGACGCTTGAACTTGAATACGTAACGGGGAGTGAGGAAGACCGTGGAAATGTGGGTCTGCACCATCTCGATACTTCCGCCGCCGTCCACGTAGCTGGAGCGCTGCTCCAGCGCGCGGCGCACCTGCTTCACCTGACGGCCGTCCATCCAGTCCACCATGTTCCTAGTGGTCTCGGGCGGGACGGTACGGGATTTGGTGTGGGATGCCGTAGATGTCATAGATCTCATGGAAGTCATGACGCAACCCCGGCTCCATTGGGAAGGAGTGCCACCCCGGCAATTGCGGTTCCTCGCGGGAATCGCTTGTCCTCACGGGAATCACCCCTTGCAACTTCATTTTATCACATCGGATCCCGCCACCAAAAGAGGCCCGGGTTGCGTGCGTGGAGGAAGGGGTAAATCTCCCCATATTGGGTGCATGGTGCGGAATTTGCTCCAATTCAAGGAAATCGCACCTGGATCGTCCATTCTTTGCCCATGGAGGGGTGGAGAGGGCGGTCCATGTCCCAACAACGAGTCAAGGAGGAATTCATGAATATTTCCGATATTGTTTCCATGAGCCAGGTGGAACGGCCCTCTCACCCGCTTCCCCGGCGGTATATCGAGCCGATCATCTTTTTGGCGCACCGCATGGCGGCCATGGACAAGCTTACCCCTCCCCCCGAACCGAGAATGGTGGATCAACTCACCGATATGTCGCACGTGGAAACCCCGAAGGATCAACGCTGGTTCCGGGACCTCAACGACAACGTGGCCTGTGATAAGCTGGACCTGGATACGGTGAAGCGAGGCGCCCTGGTCATTCTTTGCCTGGTAATGAAGGCCGATACCGAAATAGGCGATGAGGCGAAAGCGTACTTCAGCAAGATCCGGGGTCTCCTGGAAGCGGAGCCGGTGACGGTGCCCGTGGAACTGGATGACCATAAAAAGCTGGCCGTCAGTTACCTGCGGGAACAGGTCGAAAACCGGAATTAGGCTCCGTACCCCTCAGAACAGTTTGGCGCTTAATGGCAGAACTTCGCGTCAGAAGTAATCGAGCAAACTTCCAACGCGCAGTACTCGCTTCCCCGTGCACTGGATTGGTTGCGCTGGAGGACATTTCGGGTATCATTTTCCTGTGACCCGCCATAGCTGGGCATGTCAAAACCGGAAATACCATCGCCGGGCATGCAATAGCCGGGAATACAATTGTCCCCGAATTACCGGGCCGTGGATTCCGGCAACCGGATATTGCTGCAACAATCTCCCCGCCCTCCCGCGCCCTGCTGCGGGCATGGGTGGTTCCCTTCCGGCCCCTGCCAAGGCAAAACAGGCAAATCAGGATCGGCACATCAGGATTCGGCATTGAGTCAAGAACATCCGCACGCTTCCGACGCCATTCAGCGGCCCCAAGGCCGGCTTTCCCGCAAGGTGGCCGAGCCGATTCTCTATCTGGCGGACCGTGTGACACAGTTGGACAATGAGGCGGTAGCCCGGGATTCCCGGATGGTGGATTCCCTGGCTGACGCGTTGGGCCTGCCCACGTTCCGGCGTCAACCCTGGTTCCGGGATATGACCGAGGCCGGCGCCTTGCACCGCATTACATCGGACAATGCCAAGCGGGCCGCCCTGGTCGTGTTGTCCCTGATAATCAAGACCAGCCGCTC
>CAZOXD010000247.1:3706-6028 GCA_964583525.1 uncultured Pseudomonadota bacterium | reverse complement strand
CCCGCGCCTGACGGCGCTCCTTCCCTCCCCGCTGGGCAGGGAGGGAAACTGAAACAGCGGCTGAAACCGCAGATGAACGCCGATAAAGGCGGATAACTGTGACTGCGAATTGCTGGTTGCCCAACACGCGAATTGGGTTCGTTTCATAAATGGACCTCAGGGGCGAATTGGGTTTGTTTCGTAATCCGAGGAATCCCACTCTCCCCCAGCCTATTCTCAGGAAATTGGCTTCCTTTCGTAATATTTTTCTTCCGAGGTTAATCCCTTATATTTCAGTGTATTATGGCATAATACGGGGCGTTTGTCCAGCGAGTAAAAGTCGAGGGAGGGGTCGGTAGGGAGGGAGGCTGCGGGTTTCGCGGCCACATTGCTACGCTAGAAGGTGCGCTGCATGTCCTCCGCTTACTTGGGTTGAGGGGACATGCGAACGGTCCGTGGCACCGTGCCGCCCAGGGCCGCCAATCGGATTCTCCCACACACGCGACTGTACAGTCTTGGTAACTGCAGCCAAAGGTCCACACCGATTACAAAGATCCTAAATTTCTCACAGTGCAATGAATATTGGTCCTTACATTTCGAAAAGGACCAAATCGTCTTATAGTATATGCATAAATATAGTTAGAAATAATTCCTAACTATATGTGTGTTATTACTATGTAATATTCAAATATATACTTGACATATGATAATAATATTTGATATTCATTCCACCATGGTTGGCAAACGGGTCAACAGACTGCACGTTTTCAGCCTACGAACAAAACAATACATCGCTGGAGGTACCACCATGTCGAGAAACCTACAAGACCAAGCGAAACGCGAAGTTCTCGTGGAATTTATCGGGTCCTTGCAGAGCGAAAAATTGTCACTTCTCCCCACTGCCCATGCGTGCGTCTCGCTTAGGCAGGATAATACGGGGTGCTTGTACCAACTTGCCTGCAAAGAAAAGGAAACTACTCGTGGGTTTTGGGACCGCATTGGAACCGCACGGGTCTTAGAGCAAATCAGGAGTTGTTCATCAAAGGTCTATCTTGTCCGTGGATTCTTAGCAGGGCAAAGGATGCAGGTTTTCATGGGTGATATGAAACAGATTCTACCCTTTGAGGAGCATCTCCGGGGCAGCCCAGGGTTCTGTTGGGAAATAAACGGTGGCACGGCATACATCAAGGAGCTACGGGGTGACTGTCCACAATGGCATCTTGAGCACGTAGGCACGATTGAAGACTGGCAGGCCACCGCAGATAAGAAGCAGAAGATTCAAAATGCCAAGAAGATCGTGGCTTCGCTCAGCCCATCCGAACGAGCCGTGGTTATTGAGCAATATTCCGGGGCTCCTGAGTGAGGCGTTAATTTTTCATCGGTTCGGCGCTCTGATCATGGCCTCGCTTTTCACGAGAACCTGGAACCCCGTTAGGGAAGGTGCGGGATGCCCCCCCCAACCCGGGGTGCAGGGGGCTTGCTCCCTGCCGGGATTGTCAAGGGCAGAGCCCTTGACCCGCCGGAGGCTATTAAAACCAAGCGCCCTCCCATCCCCCCCCTTTCAGGAATGGACCGGGCTTGCTCCCGCTTCCGCGGCCGGGGCTTCCCCGCCGCCTTTGGAGGCCTGCCACCGATCCAGCTTGGGCCGGGCATTGGGGATGTCCGCATCCACGATTTGGTCGTGGTCCTCGCGCTTGGCGGTCAGTTCGATCACGTAGCCGTTGGGATCGCGCAGGTAGATCGAATCGATGAAATGATGGTCGGATATTCCCCGGGTTTCGATGCCGGCCGCCTTGCTCTTCTCGAAGACACGGTGCAGATCCTCGCTGGATACCTCCAGCGCGATGTGCAGGTCGTAGTCCTGCTGATCCTTGAATTCGAAGGGAATTTCCTTCACCTCGAAGAAGGCCAGGAAGGAGCCGTCGTCCAGGCGGTAGAAGGTGTGCAGGGTGCCGGTTTTGCGTCCGGTCTTGCTTTCGGAGATCAACTTGGTATGGGTCAGCGGCAGTCCCAGGAAGTCCTCGTAAAACCGGCGGGTCTCCTCGGAGTCCCGGCAGCGGTACGCGTTGTGGTGCAGGCCCTTGATCATGATGCGCCTCATGGTTGAGTGGCTGCCGCATTCATCCTGTGAGAGAAGTTCTGCCTTTTAGTACTCGTGGAGCCGGCAACCCGTGTGACGTTTTCCTCCCGTGACCCATTTCACACCCATTCGGGAGCGCTTGTCATCCTTTCCGGTTGTGAGGTAGGGAATCGGGGATTCAACCACTGCGTTTCGGGGAGCCCAGGCCCATTAACCAATCCGGCCACTGCCTGAACTTCCGCAAGGATGAACTTCCGCAAGGA
>CAZOXD010000247.1:0-3606 GCA_964583525.1 uncultured Pseudomonadota bacterium | reverse complement strand
TGAACTTCCGCAAGGATGAACTTCCGCAAGGAACGGACCTCCATGTTGAAAAGCGAATCCCGCATCCTGACCACCCACGCGGGCAGCCTGCCCAGGCCGCCGGCGCTGGTGGAACTGTTCAGCCGCAGGGCCGGCGGGGAGTCCATCGATCCGGCTGATCTGGACGCAAACATCGAGGCGGCCACCCGCTGGGTGGTGCCCAAGCAGTTGGAAGCGGGGATCGATATCCCCAACAACGGCGAACAAACCCGAGAGGCGTTCTTTCTCTACGTGCGGCACCGCATGAGCGGATTCGCGCCAGGAGGCTCCCGTACCGGGCCCGGGGACATCGCCCGCTATCCCGGTTTTCAGGAAATGCGGCAGCGCTTCCTGCAGGGCAGGCCCATGATCACCAATTTCAACGTCCCCAAGGTGGTGGGCGAAGTGCGCTACCTGGACCCGGAAATCGTGGAGCGGGAATGCGCGGACTTCCGCCGCATTCTTTCGGAAGCGCCCCAGCCTCCACCGGAAGCCTTCCTCACGGCGCCCTCTCCCGGAATCATCGCGGCGGCCATTCCCAACGAGCATTACGCCACCTTTGGCGGCTACGTGGATGCGCTCGCCGAAGCCCTGCGGGTGGAGTACGAGGCCATCGTGGCCCATGGGTTTCTCCTCCAGTTGGACTGCCCGGACCTGGCCCTGGAACGGCACGTTACCTACGTGGACCGGCCCGTCTCGGAGTTCCTGGAATTCGCGGAGATGATCGTCGCCGCCATCAACCGCAGCCTGGAGAACATTCCCCGGGAATCGGTGCGCCTCCATGCCTGCTGGGGAAACTATGAAGGGCCTCACGACCTGGACGTTCCCCTGCGCGAAATCCTGCCGGTGATGCTTCAGGCCAAGGTGGGAGGAATCGTGCTGCCCTTCGCCAATCCCCGCCACGCCCACGAATACCGGCAATTGATGGAGCACTCCCTCCATCCCGGCCAGGTAATCGTGGGCGGAGTGATCGACACCACCACCAATTACGTAGAGCACCCGGAAGTGGTGGCCGACCGGATCGAGAATATCGCCCGCGCCATCGGCGATCCCACCCTGGTGCTGGCGGGTACCGACTGCGGGTTCGACACCTCGGCCGGCATGGGCAAGGTGGCCGAGGACGTGGTCTGGGCCAAGCTGGCTACACTCGCCGAAGGCGCCCACATCGCCAGCGAGCGGCTTTTTTAGGGCCATGCTCCAGCCACGGCTCCGGAATCCGCCACAGGGTGCGTTCCGGCGCCCGGGGCAGGTATTTCATGCCGCAATCCGGCGCGGTGGAGAGCCGCTCCCGGCCGATCAGCCAGTCCGGCTGGGGTGAACCAGCCCGCTGCGATTGGATGGAGTGGGTCATGCGGAGCCCTGGATTCAGCCCCCGTCGTGCTGGCGGGCCGGGGCGAGGAGGGTGATCCCGCCGTCCACCACCAGGGTCTGCCCGGTGATGTAGCGCGCCTGATCGGAGAGCAGGAAGCGCACTGCGTGGCCCACGTCCCAGCCGGAGCCCTCGATGCCCAGCACGGAGGCATTCCTGCGCCGCTCGCGGGCTTCGCTGCTCATCCCGCCGGCGGCAACCATCGGCGTGTACACCGGGCCGGGGGCCACGCAATTGACGCGGATGCCGTCCTTGCCGTGATCCACCGCCATGCCCATGGTGAGGGAGATCACCGCGCCCTTGGAGGTGGTGTAGGCGGTCAGCCCACGCGGACGGATGGCAGAGATGGAGGCCACGTTGACGATGGCGCCACAGCCCCCGGCACCGATACCACCACTTGCCCCGCCACCTCCCCCGCTGTCGATCATGGCGGGGATGGCATGCTTGGCGGCGAGGAACATGCTTTCCACGTTGACCTGCATTACCCGCCGCCAGGTTTCCGGGTCTTCCTCCACCACGCTGCCCCGGCTGCCGATCCCCACGTTGTTGTCCAGCAGGTCCAACCGCCCGAAGTGTTCCACGGCGGCCCTCACCATCTCCCGGCATTGGGCCTCATCGGTGACATCCACCCCGTGGGCCACGGCCGATCCGCCCTCGGCCTCGATCATCTCCACCGTGCGCCGGGCCAGGGCGGGATCGCGGTCGGCCACCAGCACGCCGGCGCCGGCGCGGGCCAGCAGGATCGCCGCCGCGCGGCCATTGCCGATGCCGTCTCCCGCCGCCCCGCCGCCGGTGACGATGGCCGCCTTTCCCGCCAGACCGGTATCTTCGCCGGAGTTGTACACTGTCCGGGTCATGGGCGCTCCTCCTGGGCAGGGGTAAAGAAGGCTTCCAGCGCCGCCCTGGAAGCCGGTTCGCTCAGACTGGGCGCATGGCCCACCCCGGGCACATCGGCCACGGTCATTCCCGGCTGGGCAGCCTGCATCTCCGCCACGGTGTCCTTGGAGAGCAGGTCGGTATCCGCGCCCCGGATCAACAGGAGGGGACAGGCCAGAGCCCGGAAACCGGCCCAACTGCGGTCCTGCTGCTCCCGCGCGGCCATGGGCGCCACCGCCCTGCCCAGGCGGATGCCGGGATCGTAATGAAAGCGGCAACTGCCGTCCTCTCCGCGCACGATCATGTGGCGATACTGGGCATCCACCACCTCACGGGGGCGATCCGCCAGCCAGGGAAAGCGTCCGATCTCGTAGGCCAGGGCGTCCTCGTAGGAGGCGAAGTGTTCAGGGATGCTGTCCAGGTGCCCCTGGATTCTCGCCGATCCAGCCTTCTCGATCACCGGACCGATGTCGTTCAGGGCTACCCTGAGAAAGCGCCCGGGTTCCTTCACGGCGCTGGCCATGGCGATAATGCCTCCCATGGATGTGCCCAGGTAATCCACGCTCTCCAGCCCCAACGCGTCCAGCAGGGCCAGCATGTCGTCCCTGTATTGCGGCACGTTGTAGGTTTCCGGTGCGCTCCACTCGCTCAGACCGCGCCCCCGCACGTCCACCGCCAGGCAGCGGAAGCGTTCCCCCAGCAGATCGAATACGGGATCGAAGCTGTGGGCCTCGCGGGTCAGGCCGTGCACCATGAACAACGGCGGTGCGCCGAGGGCGCCTCCCTCCAGGTAATGCAGCCGGCAGCCGTTGATCTCGATGTATTTGTCCTGGATCTGCCGTGTCATGGGTGGGCCTCTCTTCCTTGCGGGCGGAAGGTGTTGCAAGCGGTCCGCACGCCGGGTTGTGTCTCGTTGGGTGCGGGCGCTGGCGCACCGGAGTGAAATGTGTGATGAATCCATCTTTTCAATACCGCTTTCTAGCCCAATGGAGGATGGATTCCAAGCCATCCATTCACGAACCGGATGGGGACGGCCGCTATCCCCTGCAACGACAACCTTCAGGAGAACGAGCATGAGCCGAATGCCAGCAGTAACCCGCGAGACCTTGAGCGAAGAACAGCGCGTTGTTTTCGACCAGATCGCTTCCGGTCCCCATGCCCGGGTCATCGGACCTTTCCCGGCGTGGCTGCAAAGCCCGGAGTTGGCGCGGCGGGTGCGTTCCTTGAGCGAATTTCTCCGCTTCCAATCCTCCCCTCCCAGACGGCTGGCGGAGATTGCGATTCTCGTCACCGGCCGGTATTGGAGGGCGGACTTCGAATACTACGCCCATGCGAAGCTGGCC
>CAZOXD010000246.1:0-6050 GCA_964583525.1 uncultured Pseudomonadota bacterium | reverse complement strand
TGACAAACCCTTCCCTGAATTGTGTGTGGAAAGGAGCCCTACATCACTTCCCCCGCCAGTTTTTCCAGGCGGGCGGTGGTTTTGGATTCGTCCTCGGAGGGAAGCATGAAAATGATGCGGTCGCACCCCGCATTGCCGTAGCCGGAGGTGTCGGTGCCTTCCACCGCCGCGCCGAAGAGTGAGACGGTGAGCGCTCCGGAGTCGCGCCCGGCGTCCCGCATGGCCTGCTCGATCTTCGTGCGGCCAGCTTCCACGCCGGCCGGGTCCAGGGCGCGGGCCCGGGGCAACCAGCCGTCCCCGTATTCCGCGATGCGCGCGGCCACCTTTTCCCCTTCCCCCGCCATCAGGATGGGTGGGTGGGGCTTTTGCACCGGCTTGGGCTCGGCCCACAGCTGGGGAAAGTCCACATACTTGCCGTGATGCTCGCTGGGGTGCTGGCCCCAGCAGGCCTTCATGGCCAGGATGTGGTCGCGGGTCTGGGTCCAGCGGCGGGGAAAGTCCACGCCGAAGATCTCGGATTCCTCGCGCAGCCACCCGACGCCGATGCCGAACTCGAATCGCCCGCCGGAAATGAAGTCCAGCGAGGCCACCTCGCTGGCGGTGATCAAAGCGTCGCGCTCGGGCACCAGGCAGATGGCCGTACCCACCCGCAGCCTGGTGGTGACCGCCGCGGCTGCGGACATGGCCACGAAGGGGTCCACCGTGTGCTTGTAGAAGTCCGGCAGGATGCCCTCCGGATTGCCCGCGAAGGGCGTGGTCATCTCCACCGGAATGATCGGGTGCTCCGGCACGAACAAGGACTCGAAGCCCAGCTTCTCGGCCATGCGGGCCAATTCCAGTACGCCAATGGTGTAGTCCGTCATGAACATCGTCAGTCCGTATTTCATGGGGGTGCTCCGTTAATTTATTGAGGGATCGGGTGCCCCTTGGCCTAACACGTTTTTCGGGATGGGGGTAGCCGGTGGATCGGGAAGGTTGGGATCGCAACGACCTGGATAGGGGACCGGATCAGGGCGGCACCCCTTGCCCCCGCCCTCCCTGGCGGGCAGAATGGCGGCTCCCTATTCGATCGCAATGATTTGCAAGGAACAGCAAGGAGCGGCCATGGCCACGCCAGGAAAAGTGGAACTCAATCACGTCGTGCTGGAAGTGCGCGACCCGGAGGCCTCGGCGGAGTGGTACGATGCCGTGCTGGGCTTCCCGCCGGTGCGGCTGAAGGAATACAGGGCGGGGGACGCCCCCTTTCTTTCGGCGCGGGTGGCTCCGGGCACCCTGCTGGATTTCTTTCCCAGGAATTTCTGGCGCAATGCCCGCCGGGCGGAAAATCCCAACCACCTTTGCTTCACCATGGAGCAAAAGGCGGTGCAGACCCTGCGGCGCCGTCTCAAGCGCAAGGGCATCCCCATCCTGCGGGAATCCAAGCGCAACTTCGGCGCGCGGGGATTTGGGGTGTCGTTCTATTTTCCCGACCCGGACGGCATCGAGCTGGAAGCGAAGTATTACCGGAAATAGGTGGGGACCTGGATCGCGGGGAATAATCGTATCCCTGCCTCCCATCGAACAACCAGCGCAGGCGCCCCTTCCGCGATTGCTTTTCACATCAAATAGGTGTACATTAGTATCCAGTTTCAATCTCAGGATTCCCGCCATATTCCACCCCTCTGGATCCCGAATTCGGAGAGGCAGCGAAAATACGAAAGGAAGCCAAATTCCATCCGCGTTTATCCGCGCCTTGTCCTGAGCCCGTCGCAGGGTTCATCTGCGGTTCCAGTTGCCGTTCCTCCGGTATTTCGAAAGGAACCCAATCCCGTGCGGCCTGGGAGCCCCTCTTTCCCCGCCCGCATTGACACATCGTTTCGGGCGGTGCTAGCTTTCCCCTTGTCGCATGGTACGCATCATCCCTATCACCTGTCTGGTTTCCTGCGGACAGCCCTGCGGGGCTGCCACGCTACTTCACCCTCCTGTCATCACCCACAGCGAGAACCATGAACGCATTGCGCTTTATCCCCGAGGAATGCACCGGCTGCATGCGGTGCGAAATCGCCTGTTCCTATTCCCAGACGGGGACGTTTCAACCCGCCAATTCGGTAATCCGGGTGGAGGCGTTGGAGGGGCACACCAGCTATGCGCCCTATACCTGTGTGCAATGCGACGAGGGGTGGTGCATGACGGCCTGTCCTGTGGATGCCATCTCCATCAGTCCCGCCAACGCCAAATCGGTTTCCGCCGACCTGTGCGTGGGGTGCAAGCTGTGTATGATCGCCTGTCCCTATGGCACGATCCATCTCAACCAGGACAGCAAGAAGGCCATCAAGTGCGACCTGTGCGGCGGGGACCCAGCCTGTGTGGAGGCCTGCCCCCATGGCGCGATCGAGTTCATGGAAACCACGAATCAGGACTGGCTGGGTGATTTCGCGGAAAAACGCTCTTCCTACAATTTTACCGGTTTGGCGGGGGGCTGACCGCAATCCGATTCGGCAGGGATTCGCCCTGGAAAGCGGGACGCAACGGCCGTGAATGTGCGATTAAACCAATCACGGCGATCGCCCTGACCGGCTCCCGATGCAGGCCGAACCGCCTTAATCCTTACGAATAGACCTATTCATGGCCAGCAAAAGACATCTCATCGTGGGCGCGGGCACCGCCGGCGCCAATGCCATCCGCACCATCCGCCAATCCGGATCGCAGGACGAAATCGCCCTGCTCTCGGCGGAGCATCCCTACTCCCGGATGGTGCTGCCCTACTACCTGGAGCAGGGCATCAGCGAAACCCATGCAGACACAATCTCTCCCAATCTGCTGGAAAAGTGGGGCGTGGAGCTTCACCTGGGGCGCCGCGCCCAATCGGTCGATACGGGCTCCGGAAAGCTGAAACTGGATAACGAGGACGAGTTGTCCTACGACAACCTGCTCATCGCCACCGGCTCCTCCGCCATGAAGCTCGATATCCCGGGGGCCGATAGCGAGGGGGTGTACAGCTTCTGGACGCTGGCCGACGCCAAGGGGTTGAGCACGCATATCAGCGAAAAGGCCCATGTGGTGCTGATCGGGGCCGGATTCATCGCCTTTACCATCCTCAACGGCATCATGAAGCGGGCGGGACAGGTCACCATCGTCGAGGTGGAGCAGCGCATCCTGCCCCGCATGGTGGACGATGCCGGGGCCGGTCTGGTGGCGGCCCGCCTCCAGCAACGAGGCGTGACACTCAAGACCGGCGCGGGGGTGCAGGGCATCGAGGACAAGGGCGGCAAGAAGCGGCTTTCCTTCTCTGACGGATCCTCCGTGGAGTGCGACATTGTGGTGATGGCCACCGGCATCCGGCCCAACCTGGACTGGCTGGAAGGCTCCGGGATCGAGATCGCATCCGGAATCGTAGTGGACGGCCACATGCGCTCCAGCATCCCCAATGTGTATGCCGCGGGCGACGTGGCGGAAGGGAAAAACCGCATTACCGGGAAGCGGGAAGTCCACGCCATCGAGCCTACCGCCATGGAACACGGCAGGGTGGCCGGCGCCAACATGGCCGGGCAGGACGTGGCCTACCCGGGCAGCCTGATGATGAATATCGTCTCCGTGGGCGGAATCGATATCGCCAGCTTTGGCGCTTGGGAAGATTCCGGCGCGGAATCCATCGAGGCCCTGCGCGAGAACCGCTCGGCCTACCGCAAGTACCTCTTCCAGGGCGACAGCCTGACCGGCGCCATCTACGTGAGCGACAGTTCGGAAACCTGGAGCGGCAACGACCTGGGCATGCTCAAGGGTCTGGTGCAGTCCGGGCAATCCCTGGGCAAGTGGAAGGACTACCTCTCGCAGAACCCCTTCGAGATCAAGCGGCCCTACCTGGCCAACCGCACGGTATCCACCCTGCTGCCGGCGACCCTGCTGGGCGGCCCCTCGCAATCCCCGCGGGCCTAGATTCTCTTTGAAAATCAAAAAAGCGCACTTCCCTTCGACAAGCTCAGGACAGGCGAGACGAGCCCTCACGGGCTCTCCTCATTGACGCGGATTGATGTAGGTGTCCATTTCATACCGCCTTCCTGAGGAGCCCCGCCGGTATTTAATGGCAAAAATTCGGGGGCGTCTCGAAGGAGGCAGCCAAAAGCACTTTTCCAACAAAGCTTGGTGCAATAAACCTCCCAGCCCGCGCGGCCTTGTGGATCCCCCCTCCCGGAGCGCGAATTCGCGGGTTTCCACCCGTGGAATCCCATCCTCCACCGCAGGTCTAACCTCCGGTTCTATTCGGGCGAAATGGGTGCATTTTTGCATTTTCACGGAGAAAACGGAGAAAACGGAGAAGACACCCACCTTCACACCATCCGGTTTCCTTTTGGGGAGCCCTGTGCTGCGTTGCCCGATGAAATTGATTTTCCCAGCCTTGCTATGCGTGCTCCTGCTGGGCGCGCTGCCCGATTCCGCCCGTGCGCGGCACAACGAAAAATCCGTCTGGTATCGGCTCTATTATTCCCACTGGATGACGGGGGAAATCCGGGAAAGCCCCGCCGACACGGCGGGTGTGTATCGGGACGAATTCGGGCTTACCCGCAATATCCAGACCCGGTTCGAAATGATTTTCCTCCGGCATTTGGGGCTTTCCTATTCCCGGCTGAGAATGAACCGCAAATTCGACGACGCGGCGGGTGTGATCGCCGGCTGCGCCATCCCTCCCTGCGCCGTGGAAGAGAGCGCCCTCCACCAGATGCTCAACCTCACCCTCTATGCGCGGGAGGTGGATTACGGCAAGTTCAACCTGTTCATCGGAGGGGGCAGCGGGGGGGTCGATTACCGGTGGAGCGTGGATGGCGTCCGCCAGGAAAACGAGGACCTCCACAAAAGCATGGGCGTCAGCCGCATGTTTTTGGGGTTTGAATATTCCTTCGAACGGATCGGGTTCAGAGTGGAATTTTCCCGCGTCCGCGCCTCCAAGGAATTCCAGGGCCAGGAATCGGTGTTGGAGGAATCCTTCCAATACCTGACCGCCTTTATTCCCCTCAATTGACAGCGGGAGGGCGGGAACCGGGGCGGTGGTTTGCGGGAGGCAAGAAACGGGGCCAGCCGGTTCAGGCGAGGAGGGCGATCAGGATCAGCATCAGCCCGAATATCAGTCCGCCATCGAGAATGCCCCAGGCGGGGTTGCGCTTTTCCAGCATTTCGTGCCGGATGTTCACCCCCAGCAGGCCCCGCAGGAAGATGTGCAGGATTCCCTTGAGTACGAACACCGAAACCATCCCCAGCAGCAGCAGGCCCCAGTGGTCCGCCTGATTGAACATGTGCTCCCCGGGCTCCAACGATTCCAGCAGTTGGTGGTTGAGGATCAGCACTCCCCCCAGCAGCCCCAATAGGGAAGTGGGCGCGGCGGGATTGTTCTCGTGGAAGCTCTCATGGAGGATGTTGTGCCGCCCGCCCAGGCCCAGGAAGAGCCAGGAATGGAGAAGGATGGCGGCGATACCCAGCAGCCACACCCCCAGCATGTTGAAGGTGGCGGCCAGGCGGTTTCCGGTGATGTTGAGGAAGTCCTCCTCCAGCAGCCCCGCCACCAGGATCAGGTAGAGCACCGTGGAAAAGATGCCCGTGGCCAGATTGCGCTGTTTGAACAACTCGTTGTTGATGGTGATGATGTCGCCATGGGTGTCGCGCTTGTTTCCGAACCATAAGCGGAGGAACTCCCCGATGATCCAGCGCAGGAGCGCCAGCAGGGCAATGGTGCCCAGCAGGGTCAACACCGTCGCCTCCAGGTCCAGCCAGAACGACTCCAGCGCCGGCCCTCCGATGATGGAATGGTTGAGGATGCCAATCGCCAGGAATCCTCCGAACACATCGAAGGCCACTGCCTGATTGGGCTGATACCCGAACACCGCTTCCCGGGTGGAATGCTCCCGGGTCAAAACGCGTTCGTAGATGAACCACCAAAGCAGGAAGCTCAGGATGCCCACCAGGGCATAGACGCCGAATTCGATCCAAGGTTGCCAGTTCATGTGCGGGGATTCCCTCCTGTTGAATGTTCCGAAGAGTTGCTCCCTATCCCTCTACTCTCCCCGCCCGCGAAGGGCAAG
>CAZOXD010000245.1:0-6061 GCA_964583525.1 uncultured Pseudomonadota bacterium | reverse complement strand
ACCTTTGGGGGAACCTGGAGCAAACAGAGGAACACCGGTGTGATTTGGCTGACCAGATACAGCAAACGGAACAGGGAAAACGCTTCCCGGGTCAAGGCGGTGGGGTTGAGGAACGATACCGCGCTGCTGATCTGGGAAAAATGGACCCCGGATCGATATGTCGAAACCCACGCCATGAAAATCGACCGCAATGGGAAAATCCTGAAAGGCCCCGTGGCGCTGGGAAGCCAGGTGCGGCTGAACCGGAGGGGGGACGCGTGGGCCATTGGGAACAAGGTCTATCTGTTGGCCGGGGATAGCGTAACAAAAAGTCTGGAACTGATCGTATTGAAAATGAAGTAGGTTTGGTCCCTAAAGAAGGCAATGCCCAATTGAGATGGATCACCTTCAAACTGCAACGCAGCCCGGGCTTCCGGTTCAACCTGTACGATGCGGGCTACATCGTCATGATCGCCGGGATTGCCCTGCTCACCGAGCGGTGGACGTCCGGCACCACCCTCTGGGCGGTGCCCCTCCACGTGGGGTTCACCTTCTTCCTGTTTTGCAACGTGTTCCGCATCGGCAACCTGCTGGAAGCCCTGTGGTATCTCCCCTTCGCCGCCGTGGCCATAACCACCCTGTCCACCTTGTCCAACCTGGATCTGTACCGATTTTGGATGATCGTCCTGCTCGTGCTGGAGCCGTGGAAATGGATCTTGATCGCCTATCGCATCTGGCGCGGGCCCTACGTGGGGGCCGGGTATGCCCTGGCGGATCGTTGGCGGAATCGCCAATCCTGAATTCCAGTGCGGAACGAATCACTACCGGTGGGGAATCCACACCGGAATAGGGCCTCCGGGCGCCTTTCAAAACCCGGTAAAGGGCAAAATTCATTATATTGGCAATGTTCCGGGATCGTGATATAGCAGGCTGGAAGGTGGTTTTTTTTGGTTCCTTGCCACTTTATCCGGGGATATTTCGGCCGATGGCAAGAATATTCGTAGCGTTCATTAAACCCGCACTCGGCGCGTTTGTCGAATAGTGAAACGGTAATCAACGCCTCATCCGCGCCGGAATTTTTTTGGGAGGAAAATCCAATGAATACAATCGGAGCAAAACAACAACGGCAGAGTCCGTTCCGGGGACCGCTCATGGCCGCCTTGCTCGTGGGCGCGGTGACGTTGATTTCGCTGGCCCTGACGGCGGTCCCCGCGTGGGCGGCGAAATACACAATGACCATCGCCCATCTCTATCCCGACGATCTCACCAACAACGAGGTCGCCCCGTCACTGGAACGTTTCAAACAGTTGGTGGAAAGCGGCACCAAGGGCGATATTGAGGTCAAGGTCTTCGGCGGAGGCGCCCTGGGCAGCGAAGTCGAGACCGGCAAGCAGGCCCAGACCGGAAAGACCATCCAGTCGGTGCTGATTTCTTCCGGGGCTGCCTCATCGTTTTACAAGAACTACCAGATCGTCGTAACGCCCTTCCTGTTCCCGAACTACAAGACAGCCTGGGCCTTCTTCGATTCCCCATGGTTCGCCAAATTCATGCGGGGCATGCGCAAGGAAAGCGGGCTCAGATATCTCGGAACTTTCGACGACGGCGGGGGTTTCGTGGCCTTCACCAACAACAAGCGGCTGATCAAGACGGTCGCCGACATCAAGGGGTTGAGAATTCGCGTCGAGGAAAATCCGGCCCATATCACCATGATGAAGTCACTCGGCGCCTCCGCCACGCCGCTCCCATGGGGCGAGGTGCAGACCGCCCTGGCCACGGGGCTGGCCGACGGCCAGTTCAACGCGCCCGGCGTCAACGACATGTTCAAGCTGGCCGACGTCACCAAATACACGACCTGGAGCGGCCACGTGTACAACACGGTGACCTGGGTGGTTAGTGATGCCTGGTTCTCGAAACTTCCCATGGATCACAAAAAAACCATCGTCCGCGCCGCGCGGGAAGCGGTTTCCATTGGTCATGGGGTCGCCACCCAGATCAGCATCATCGGCTGGGTGAACTCTTGTAAAAACTTCAAGAAGTGCTACATCCTGCCCGACTCGGAAAAGGCCAAGATGAGCGCCCTGGCGCGGCCTGCCTACAAGAAATGGATCACCACCGACTTTGGCGTTTCCGCCAGGGACGTGGACGCGCTGTGGGCGGAGGTAGACCGGATCGCGGCCGAGCTCGACAAGATCTGGATGGACAGTTACCTGAATTAGGACCGGGCGCCGCAGTGGCGCTTTCGACAGGCGGCGGCCCGTCCCCGGGCGGTCGCCGCCGGTTACCGCGAAACCCCTCGCCATCCTTCCCATGATTCGATTCGAAGACCTGCGGAGCATCAGCGACCGCCTCAACAAGATCGTCATTGCCGTCAGCGTGGCCGTGGTGATCTTCATGCTCTCGCTCTCCACGCTCGGTATTTTCTTCGAATCCTTGTTCACCCTCGCCGAATATCTCGGTTTGGCAGAGTTTTACGTCAACAGTCCGCTCGACTGGGCCTACTCGCATACCCGTCCTTCGCTCACCCGCCTGTTTCTTCCCTGGCTGGCGATGCTCAGCATCACGGTCGCCTTCAAATTCGGCGAGCACATCGCGATTGAGTTGGCCGTCCGGACTCTGCCGCCGCGGTGGCTGTTTGGGGTACAGGTGGTCAATCTGGCGGCGGTGGCTTTCTTCGCCGCCGCTTTGGTGTGGTACGGCTACGGATTTTTCATCAATTCGACTCAGATCTTCATGGTTTCGGAACTGCTCCAGGTATCCCATAAATGGACGGCGGCAGCGGTGCCGGTGTCCGGCGTCATCATGTGCGTGCATTTGCTCAGCGGCATCTCCCTGCTCGAGCATCGAGAGATTGAACTGGAGGCCGCCGAGTGACTCAGGCACTGATCGTTTTCGCAATCTTTGCCCTCGCGAGCCTTCCCATCGGCTTGGTGATGGTCCTTTCCGGTCTCACCGGTGCGGTCACGATCGGCGGCATCGACTACCTGGAGATCATCGCCGATCGTTTCTACGCGGGTGTTTCCGGCTTCGTCCTGATTGCCGTTCCCTACTTCATTTTCACCGCGGAACTGATGAACCGCGCCGGGCTGACCGACCGCCTGGTCGCCTTCGCCAACAGCATATTCGGCCGGGTTCCGGGGGCGCTTTCGCACGTCAACGTCACGGTCAGCGTGTTCTTCGCGGGGATTACCGGCGCCGCGGTGACCGATACCGTGGCGATCGGCAAGACACTCATCCCGGCGATGAAAAAGGAAGGCTACGACGCAGCCTACAGCGCCGCCGTGACCGCCTGTTCGTCGATCATCGGGCCGATCATCCCACCCAGCATCATCATGATCGTGTACGCCGCGACACTCCGCAACGTCTCCATTATCGGTCTGTTCGCGGCGGGTTTAATTCCGGGTTTGTTGATGGCCCTGGCCCTCCTGGTAGCGAGCGGGTGGCTGTCGTGGCGCCGCGGCTACGCCAGTCACGAGGCGATCGTGCTTGCGCGCATCTGGCAAACGGGGCTGCGCGCCATCGCGGCCATGATGATCCCGGTACTGATCCTGGGAGGTATCCTCGGCGGCCTCACCACGATCACCGAGGCGGCCGCCGTCGGTTGCGTGTATACGCTGGCCCTCGGAGCCCTCGGCTACCGCACCCTGAGTTGGCGGGACATCTGGGAGGCGCTCGTCTCCACCGTCAGCTTCTCCGGCGTGGTGTTTTTACTGCTCGGCGCCTCCACGGTGCTCGGCTGGTTCGTGACGCGCTCGGGCATCGCGCGGGAGGCCGCCGAGGCGATCGCGTCGGTGAGCACGGAGCCCTCGCTGCAGATTCTCGCCGTGGTGGTGTTGCTCATCGCGCTCGGCATGTTTATCGATGTGCTGCCCGCCATCGTCGTTGCCGCGCCCGTGCTCGCGCCGGCGCTCATTCATCTGGGTTTCGACCCGCTCCATGTCGGCATGGTCATTCTGCTCTCCCTCAACCTGGGCAACATCACGCCACCGGTGGGCATGACACTCATGACCGCGGCCAAAATCGCAAAGGTGCCGTACGAGGCGGCGATTCGCCAATCGCTGCCATTTCTGGTGAGCCACTTGGTGGTCATCGTCCTCTCCGCGCTGGTGCCGGAACTCATCTTGTGGTTTCCGCGCCTGATCGGGGCGATCAGATAGGGCCGTGGGGGCCGGGTACGCCCTGGCGGATCGTTGGCGGAATCGCCAATCCTGAACCCCGGAGCGCTGATACCCGGGGCGGCTGGATGGGTCATGGTCCCGTGATCCACGGGGCCAGCAAAGTTCCGCCATTCAGTGAACCAATCCCCTTTCGGACCCTGTGGATGGACATTCCGGCGATACAATAGCACCACCCAACAGCGTGGTTCCATGCGTTAGCCCTGCATGCGGGGACCGTGACGGTTGAACTGCCTCCCCATACCCGCTAGGATTCCGGTTCATCTCCAATCGAAAATCAATGCCGGGAAAGAGTGGGTATCCATGGCTTCCTTGGATTCACCCCGTGTATCGTTTGCGAGAATAATTGCTGGTCATGCCCGTTGGAAACCGCACCAGGAAGCGCTTGTGTGTGGAGAACGGCGGATGGACTGGGACGCCTTCAATCGAGCCGTGAACCGCTTCGCCAACGGATTGACCGGCCTGGGAATCGGCAAGGGGGATGCCGTGTGCGTCCTGATGGTCAACGGCATCGAAAGCGTGGTGGCTCAATTCGGCGCCGTGAAAGCGGGAGGTGTGGTGGTGCCACTTTCCGCGCTGGCGGCTCCGGATTCGCTGGAACGGATGATCCGGGATTCCGGCGCCAAGGCCCTTGCCGTGTCAGCGCCGCTGGAAGGGCTGGTGGCGGACTACGAGGCAGGCTTGGAGGGAATTGTGCCGGGAGGGAGAATCGCCGACGGTTTCCAGCGGGAGGGATGGAATTCCCTGGAACACTTCATGGCCAGCGCACCGGACAGCGAGCCGGAGGTGGAATTGGAGGACGGGGAGGATTTCAACATCATGTATTCCTCCGGCACCACCGGGGAGCCGAAGGGCATCGTGCACACCCATTATGCCCGCAACATGTTCGCCATGATCCTCGCCATCAATTACCGCATCCATTCCGGCAGCAGAACCCTGCTCACGACGCCCTTGTATTCCAACGGCACCTGGATGACCATGCTGCCCACCCTGTGGGCCGGGGGAACGGTGGCGATCATGGAGGCCTTCGATCCCCTGCGCTTCCTGGAGTTGGTGCAACGGGAACGGTGTTCCCACGTGTTCATGGTGCCCACACAATACATCGTGACCATGGCCCACCCTGATTTCGCCAAGTACGATCTGCGCTCCCTGCAGGTGCTGATCTCCGCGGGCTCCGCGTTGCGCAAGGACACCAAGGAGGAAATTCTGGAACGGTTCCCCGGCGGCCTGTTCGAACTGTACGGATTGACGGAAGGGGTGGGCACCACCATCACACCGGAGGAATGGGAGGGGAGAATCGGGTCGGTGGGTAAACCGATCGGCGCGACAGACCTGAAAATCATCGACGAGGAAGGCAAGGAACTGCCCCGGGGGGAGGGAGGGGAAATCATCGGGTATGGACCGGCCTTGATGCGGGAGTACCACAACAAACCACGGCAAACAGAGGAAGCCATCTGGCTGGACGAAAACGGCCGCACCTACCTGCGTACCGGCGACATGGGGAAGTTGGATGAGGACGGATATCTCTACATCCTGGACCGCAAGAAGGATATGATCATCTCCGGCGGCCTCAACGTCTACCCCACGGACATCGAAGAGGTAATCGGCCGCCATGACGGTGTACTGGACGTCACGGTGATCGGAATTCCCCATGACACCTGGGGAGAGACGCCGCTGGCATTGGTGATCCCCAAGGATGGGGCGGCCTTGACGGAAGAAGAACTACGGGAATGGACCAACGAGCGGGTTGGGAAGCACCAGCGCATCAGCGCCGTGGAGTTCCGGGAGGAGTTTCCCAGAAACGCGCTGGGGAAAGTGCTGAAAAGGGAATTACGGTTGGAATATGCTGAGGGATAGTTCACCCCCCCGTCACGCAACAAAACCCCTGGATCATTCCGGCAACGACCCAC
>CAZOXD010000244.1:1262-6097 GCA_964583525.1 uncultured Pseudomonadota bacterium | reverse complement strand
TACTTAAAGGGAAAAATGTCACGGCTACAGCATTTTAAAAAAAAATCCCAGTGACGAGCTTTATTGAAAGGAAATCCCGGAGTGGGGGCGGGCGTCCCTGCCCGTCCCGCCGCGGGCAGGGACGCCCGCGCCACTAATTTTTTATCGCTGGTAAATAAATCATGTGAAATTTCCAGAATGCGGTTGCCCTGGAAAAATTGCAGGGATTCATTTTGCGCGAATATGTTATCCCGGGAAGTGAAGGACCTTCCGCTTCAAACCGTGAGATGCGTATTTTTCCATAGGAAATCGCAACTGATCCACTGCCCGAAATGCGTTGCCCATGTCTCCGAACGGATGTTGCCCATGTGTTGTGTTCAATCCATACAACCCGCGGGAGGCACCCTTCTCGCCGCTTTTTTGTAATTATCACAGGCCTTCCCGTCTCCCACTTTTATAACTGCCGGCGCTGGGGTTGGCTTCCCGGACTCGCCAGGGGATCTCCGCTGCCATTGCCGGCATCCCGGCCCCGCACCCCATCCACGATCAGGCGGGCCACCGCCGCCACCATGTCGTCGGCATGGATTTTCATGGCACGGTAGAGGGACTCGATATCTCCCGACTCCCCGAATTCCGTCACGCCCAGGGCGACCTGGGGCGCTCCCAGCGCCTCGCCCAGCCATTGCAAGGCCAGGGGGTGGCCATCGATCACGGAGACCATGGGATGCCGCTCCCCGGGGGGGATCAACTCGGCCAGGAAGGGTAGAGAGGACCGGGGCCGCTCCACCCCCTCCACCTCCTCCACCGCCTCTACCGCCGGATCGCGGGTGATGAAATCCCTCCATTCCCTGTAAAGCCGGCCTGGTCCGGTGATCTGAATCACGTTGGCGTAGATCCCTTCCTCCAGCAGCATGTCGCTGGCGGTGAGGGCCTGTGCCGTCATGACGCCGGTGGAAACCAGATTGAACTTCCGCGCGGCGGGGTAGTCGGGCATGCCTCGGTAGTCCCGCAGCCAATACCCGCCCCGGATCACCTGCCGCCGCCAGGGCGCATCGCCGGGAACCTCGGGCTGGGGCACCGGGTTGGTGCTGAGCCGCAGGTAGACCGAACGGCCATTTTCCCGGTCCTGCAACTGATCCAGGCCCCAGCACATCAGCACTTCCAATTCCTTGGCGAAGCCCGGCTCGAAATAATGGAAATCGGGAAACCCCACGCCCAGCAGGGGCGTAATGAAGCTCTGGTGCGCTCCGCCCTCGGGGGATAGGGTGACCCCGGAAGGGGTGCCCACCAGCAGAAAGCGCGAATTGCTGTAAATGCCGTTGGCCAGCATATCCAGTCCGCGCTTGAGGAACACGTCGTACACCGTGCCAACGGGAAAGAGCAGGTTGCCGTTCATCTCGGCGGAAAGTCCCAACAGGGAGAGCAGGGAGAAGAAATTATTCTCCGCGATGCCCAACTCGATATGGCGGCCCGCCGGGGCCTCCCTCCAGCGGAAGGGGGATTTGAGGTGATATTTCTCGTAGAAATCCGGTCTGCTTTCCGGCTGGTAGATGCCCACCCGGTTGATCCAACCTCCCAGGTTGGTCGAGATGGCCACGTCGGGGGCGGTGGTGACGATGCGTTCGCCCAGCCCCTCGATGCGCGACAATTCCATCAGAATCTGCCCGAACGCGCCCTGGGTTGAAATGCTGCGCTTGTATTTCAAATCCAATTCAACCGGCAGGGAAAGCCGGGGCGGTACCGTGACCACCGGTTCCCGCGTTTCCGGCGCTACCCGCTGCCGGGCATGCAGGGCGGAGGCGGCCAGATACTTCTTCACCGGCGCCGGGTCTCCCAGGCCCGCCCAGGATGCGAACTCCTCCCCCGCCTGTACCCCGTGGCGTTCCCGGAGACCCTCCATTTCCTGGTTGCTGAGCAGGCCGGAATGATTGTCCTTGTGACCCGCCAGGGGCAGCCCGTACCCTTTGATGGTGTAGGCGAGGATGGCCACGGGCCGGTCCTTCAAGGCCGCGGCGCGGTCGAAGGCCTCGCAGATCATGTGCATGTCGTGTCCCGCCAGGTGCATGATCGCCTGTTTCAACTCCTCCCCGGAGAACCCGGCGATGAGACGCTTGGCCTCCCTGGAGCGGCTCCCCACCTGCTCCAGCAATTGCTCGCGGTAGGCCTCGGGCTCCAGGCGGAGCAGGGTCTGGTATTCCGCGTTGCCCACGTCGTCGAACCAGCGCTTGAAATCGGTGCCTCCCGGTTGTTCGAAGAGCCGTGTCAGGGAGCGGGAATACTTGAGGACGATCACTTCCCAGCCCATGGAAACGAAGATCTCGTAAAGCTGGCGCACCCGGTTCAGGCTGAGCAGCTTGTCCAGGCTTTGCCGGTTCAGATCGACGATCCACCACAGATCGCGCAGGTGGTAGTTCTGTCCCTCCACCAGGGCCTCGTAGAGCGTACCCTCCTCCATCTCGGCATCACCCATGATCGCGATATAGCGGCCGGGCTGTTCCTTTTGCGGAAAATGGCGGTAGGCATAATCCTGCACCAATGCCCCGAAGAGGGCATTGACGCCCCCCAACCCCACCGAACCGGTGCTGAAGTGAATATCCTCCACGTCCTTGCGGCGGGAGGGATAGGACTGGATGCCCCCGAACTGGCGGAACTCCTTCAGTTTTTGCGGCTCCAGGTTGCCCAGCAAAGTCTGCAGGGCGTGATAAGCGGGGGCGCTGTGGGGCTTGAGGGCCAGCCGGTCCCGGGGCGTCATCACCCGGCACATCAGCGCCGTCAGCAGGGAAACCACCGAGGAGGTGCTGGCCTGGTGTCCGCCCACCTTGATCTGGTCCGGGTTGAGCCGCACCTTGTTGGCGTAATGGATCATGTAGGTGGACAGCCACAGGGTGCGGCGTTCCACCTGCTCCAGGATGGCAAGCTCTGCGGCGCTGACCGGTTTCAATGCTTTGGCCATGGGCGGACGACTCGTGTTAAAAGGCCTGTGACAAATTCAATATAAGAAAAAAGTTAGGGTGCCTCCGGCGGCCAAAGGGACGCTGTCCCTTTGGAAACCCTGCAAGGGAACTAGTCCCCTTGACCCCTTATTGGAAGTTTTCAAATAAATTCATTGCTTTTACTGAAAAATTTGGGATTCAGAGGGCTGAGAGTCTTGCGAGTCGCCCATAAAATTATCGACAATCCCCTCATCAAAAAGTTTGGTGCAGCTCGGTGAAAATAACAACCGAAAGCTGCCGGGAGTCCAGAGGGCGGATGTTAATTAAACGACCGCCTTCTGGCCGCCGGAGGCAAACCCCCTTTTGCTTTTATCACCGCCCCTACAGCATCATCCGTTCCGGCGTTTCCAGGACGGTCTTGAGGGCCTGCAGGAATTCCGCGCCGGCAACGCCATCGACTGCCCGGTGATCGGCAGAGAGCGTCACGGCGAGCATCCGCCGCAGCACCACCTCCCCGCCGCGGGCGGTGGGCCGCTCCACGGGACGGGCAATGGCGAGGATGCCCACCTGGGGCGGATTGATGATCGCCGAGAATTCCGTCACCGGGTACATGCCCAGATTGCTGATGGTGAAGGTGCCGCCCTGCAACTCCTCCGCATTCAACTCCCGCCGCCGGGCCCGGTCGATCAGGTAGGCCGTCTCCCGGGCTATGCGCCCGATGCCCTTGGCCTGGCAGTTCCGCACCACCGGGGTGACCAGTCCCCCCCCGCTGGCTGTGTTAATTGCTGTGGCGAAGGCGATGTGGACACCCTGATAACGGCGCACGGCTTCCTCGCCGTAGCTGGCATTGAGGGCGGGCGCCTTCAGCAGTGCCAGCGCAACGGCCTTGATCATCAGGTCATTCACGCTGACGCGGCCCTCCTCCCCCGCTTCCAGGGAGGTATTGAGCCGCTCGCGCATGGCCAGCAGGTCCGTCACGTCGATTTCGGCGGTCATGTAGAAATGCGGAATCGTTCCCTTGGCCTCGCTCATTCGTTTGGCGATGGAGCGGCGCAGAGCGGTATGGAGTACATCCTCGCTTCCCTCCCCGCCTTCCGCGCCGCCTTCCGCTGTGGGGTCGGGTGGGGGAGGCGGAACTGGAGCGCCCGCGGGAACGCGTGCGGGAGTGTGCGCGGTATCGTGCACAGGAACGTGCACAGGAACATGCGTGGTGGCTTCCATCCCGGCGCTCGCAGCAGGGGCCAGCGCAGGCCCCGCTGTGGAGAGTCCCCCATTCCCGGAAGTTTCCTTACGGGCGGCATGGCCCGAGTTTCCCCCGTTGGCTTCGGCCTGCAATCGATCCACCATGGGTTGCAGGTCCGCCATGACGATCTTGCCGCCGATGCCCGTTCCCGTGACTGCGGAGAGGTCCAGCCGCAATTCTTCGGCCACCCGGCGGGCCAGGGGAGATACCGATACCACCGAATCCGGGGAGACCGGGGAGGCCGGAGAAGCCGCGAAAGTGCGGGAAGCCGGGGAAGACAGGGAAACCGGGGAAGACGGGGAGGCGGAAGGGACAGCCCGCACAGTTGCGGAACCGGGCGGGGGCCGGGGCGGAGACTGCGCTGGCTGAGATGGCTGTGCTGGCCTTGATGGCTGCACTGCCTCTGGCGCCGCATCCCGCATTTCCCCCGCCGTTCCGATCCGGCAGAGGATGCCATCCACCGGCACCACGGCCTGCTCTTCGGCCACGATCTCCAGGATCACGCCACCGCGGGGGGCTTCCACCTCCACGATCACCTTCTCGGTTTCCACCTCCACCACCGGCTCTCCCTTCTCCACGGAATCGCCCACGGATTTCAGCCAGCGGCTGACCGTAGCCTCCGTCATCTCGTCGCTCATTTTCGGTAAACGCACCGCAACCGCCATGACGACACCTTTCCG
>CAZOXD010000244.1:0-1162 GCA_964583525.1 uncultured Pseudomonadota bacterium | reverse complement strand
AGGCCCGGCCCATCAAGGGCGCAGGTTGAATAATCAGCGCCGCTGGGATAAGCGAATGGATTCGAACCGGAATCCAATCGGCGCCGGATTTCCCATACGATTTCCCATGCAAGGGACCGTGATCCCCGCCCCGGCCGGATTCCCTTTGATCAACGAACAAGCGGATAATCATCATGAGGAGCAAGGCTCCCTTTCGGGCTGATGAGGTAGGCTCACTCCTGCGGCCCCCGGCCTTGAAAGAGGCGCGGGCCGCCCGCAAGGAAAATAAAATCGCCGCGGACGCCCTGCGGGAGGTGGAGGATAGATGCATCCGCGAGGTAGTGGCCAAACAGGAGTCCGTCGGCCTCCGGGCCGTGACCGACGGTGAGTTCCGGCGCTCCTGGTGGCATTTTGATTTCCTCGTGGGTCTGGAAGGCGTCGAAATGGTGACCGGGGAGAAAACCATCCAGTTCCATGGGGTGCAAACCAAGGCCGAGAGTATCGCCATTACGGGCAAGGTGGATTTCGGCAATCATCCGATGATCGAACATTTCCGCTTCCTGAAGGAGATCGCCAAGGTCACACCGAAAATCACCATTCCGTCGCCTTCCGTGCTGCACTTCCGGGGCGGCCGGAGGTCCATCAGCCAGGAGATCTACCCCGACCTGGAGCCTTTCTTTGCGGATACAGCCCAGGCCTATCGCAAGGCCGTGCGCGCCTTATACGATGCCGGGTGCCGTTACCTGCAATTCGACGACACCGTGTGGGCCTACCTCTGTTCCGAAAAGGAGCGCCAGGCCACACGGGAGCGGGGGGACGATCCGGATCCGCTCCCGGAAATCTATGCCCGCATGATCAACGGGGCCCTCGCGGACAAGCCGGCCGATATGACGGTGACCACGCATGTCTGCCGGGGGAACTTCCGCTCCAGTTGGATCTCCGAGGGCGGCTACGAACCGGTGGCGGAGACCCTGCTCACCCAGACGCCCTACGACGGGTATTTCCTCGAATACGACACGGACCGCGCCGGGAGCCTGGAAGCGATCCGCTATCTCCCCAAGGGAGAGAAACGGATCGTGCTGGGCCTGGTCACCTCCAAGTTCGGCGAGTTGGAACCCAAGGACGAGATCAAGCGCCGTATCGACGAGGCGGCGAGGCATGTGGACCTGAGCCAACTCTGCCT
>CAZOXD010000243.1:2549-6179 GCA_964583525.1 uncultured Pseudomonadota bacterium | reverse complement strand
GGGAAATAATGGGTTGCCCTGCTTCGGCTACCTGCCGTACCATTTCCAGGGAATGGCTGCTACAATGCCACGGGTACTGTCTTCCAGGCCGTCTCCGCAGCCGTCTGGACGAAGCCATTGCGCGGCAGCAGCCAAGCCGATTCCGGCAAGGCGCCCGGCCGTTGCACCCCCCCTAACGGGACCGCCGGCCATGCTAACTGGGCCGCCGACCATGCAGGCCAGGGAAGGCGTTTCCGGGGCCCTGCAACCGCTTTTTGCACAACCGGAAACTTTCAACCAACAAAGGAAACTTCATGCAGGTAATTTCATGACCTGGAGCCGATCCTACCGACTGAGCCAAATCACTATAATCGATTTGAAAAATGCCGGGGTCGATGAAACGATCATGATGGCATTGCGCGCTCTCGATAACAGCCGGGTGTACGACAGGAAATCCTTCGACGCGCTGCTATCGGGTATCGGGCCCAGGAAAATCGGAGAGGCGGAGCGCAAGCTGATTCGCAAATTCTCCCAGTTGGGCCTGCTGAGACTGGAAAGAATCATCCCCTACCGGGGCGCCAGGGAATGGGCCGAGGCGCTGATTTTCGCGGTGGTGATCGCCCTGGGCGTGCGGACGTTCCTGATCGCGCCGTTCAAGATTCCCTCGGGATCCATGATTCCCACCATCATGGTGGGAGACCACATCTTCGCCACCATGTTCAGCTACGGGATTCCCGTCCCCTTTACCGATACCAAGCTGGCGCCCCGCAAGATCGAGCGGGGGGATATCGTGATCTTCCCCTATCCCCGCAACCCCGAAATCGACTATATCAAACGCGTGGTCGCCACGGGGGGGGAGGAAGTGGTCATCGATAACGACCAGGTATTCATCGACGGCAAGCCCCTCAAGGAATCCTACGCCTATCACGACCCGCAATTCCGCTCGGATGGCGATTCCCACAAGTCCAACTTCGGGCCCGTCAAGGTGCCCGAGGGCAGGCTGTTCGTGATGGGGGACAACCGCTACAACAGCCAGGACAGCCGTTATTGGGGATTCGTCGACGAGAAAACCGTGAAGGGCCGGGGCTGGATCATCTATTTCTCCCACGATCCCGAGGGCGGATGGTTCGCCGGCTACCGGCTGGGGCGAATCGCCAGCATGCTTGATTAGAGCGGCGAACCCCACCATGGCCCCTCCCAAATCCAGCGGATGATTCGCACCGGAGGAGGCCGGATCGGGAATGATTCCCAGGGTCACCGTTCAGATACCCCAGACCGGCGCTCCGCTCGTCACCCCGCTCGCCACCCTGCTTGTCGCTGTGGCCCGCACCTCCAACGGGGAGAAACCACCCATGCCTCACTCTGCGGATGCGATGATGAAACGATCCGGCGCATGCCTGCCATCCTCCCGCCCCGCCGCTCCCTCGGCGGGGGCGCCCGGTCTCCCGGCCCTGGTTCCGCTTGCCCTGCTCCCCACCGCCTTCCTCCACACCGTGCTGCTCTCGCTCGTCCTGCTTATCTTTCCGCTGGGCCACGCCACCACGGTCCTGGCCCAACCCGCCAGCTTCGCGCCCATCGTGCGGGAGCAGCGGGACAAGGTGGTGCATATCAGCACCAATCTCAAGCCCTCTCTGCCGGGGGAGGCAGGCCGGGGCCGCCCCTTCGGGTTTCCCGGTTCGGGGCGGGGAATGGGCTCGGGATTCATCCTCACCAGCGACGGGTACATCGTTACCAACTACCATGTGGTGGAATCCGCCTCCCAAATCCAGGTCACCCTGGGAGACGAGCGGAAGTTCGCCGCGCGGGTCGTGGGCGTGGATGCCCAAACCGACCTGGCCCTGATCAAGGTGGAAGCCACCGGCCTGCCCCGGGTGGAATTCGGGGATTCCGCGGCGGTGCAAGTGGGGGATTGGGTGATCGCCATCGGCAATCCTCTCGGCCTCACCCACTCCGTGACCGCGGGCATCATCAGCGCCAAGGGCCGCAATATCTTCAACGAGGAAAATCTGGCCTACGGGGAGTTTTTGCAGACCGACGCCGCGATCAATCCGGGCAATTCCGGCGGACCCCTCTTTGACCTGCAGGGCAAGGTGGTGGGCGTCAATTCCGCCGTCATCAGCAAGGGTCAGGGCATCGGGTTTGCCGTGCCCAGCAACCTGGTGGTGAAGGTGGTGACCCAATTGCGCGAACATGGCCGCCTCATCCGGGGGTGGCTGGGCGTCACCATCCAGGAAGTAGCCACCCCGGACTCCGAATTTCCAGGCCTCCCCAAAAACACCCGGGGGGTGGTGATCCGCGAAATTCTGCCCGGCTCCCCCGCCGCCGATAGCGGATTGCTGCCGGGCGATCTGGTCACCCATTTCGCGGGAAGGCCCCTTAAATTGATTACCCAATTGCAAAAACGGGTGGCCCTCACCCCGCCGGAAAGCAGGGTCGAGATCCGGGGCCTGCGCCGCACGGACGAGTCCGGGCCCTGGAAGGCCTTCAACCTCACTGTGCGCATCGGGGAAAATCCCCGCTCCGCCAGCGCCGGGGAATCCACCTACCTGGCCCGGCTGGGCCTGGTCACCATGAACATCCCCGAGCACCTGCGCAAGCGCATCCGGCTGGACCGAGAGGCCGGCGTGCTGGTGGAATCCGTCGAATCCGGCAGCGTCGCCGACGGTCTGGGGTTGCGCGCGGGCGATATCATCCTCGAAGCGGGCCGCAAATCCGTGGGGAGCCGCCGGGCCCTGGAGGCGGCGCTCTCTGAATCCACCTCCCAGCGCATCTCCCTGGTGGTGCGGCGCAAGAACAAGGTGCTCTTTATCGTGGTATCCCGCGCCGATCTGGGCCGCTGAGTTGCGGGCACCATACCCATGTAGTGGCGGCGGGCCTCCGTGCCCGCCTCACCCCCGCCGTGCCCGCACCACCCTGCCATGCCAGCGTCTCGCACCCGACATTACGGCGCCAAACGGTTGTTGATGAGCAGATTGTTGAGGGTTTGCAGGTAGCCTTGCAACTCCACCACTTCCGGATCGTCCAGGGCGGGCCGTACGGGAGGCGGGAGCCCCATGGACACCGTGGATCCGACCGACACCGGGAAGCGGTAGAGGACCAGCGGCCGTTCCGTATCGTGGAAAATTGCAGGCGCGGAAGGGCCTATCCGGCCCGGCATGGCCGACCGGCCCGGCATGGCCGACCGGCCCGGCCTGGTGCGGCCCAGCCTCCGGAAATTGCGGGGGGAGAGGGGCATTGGAATTTGGGATGCTCACGCCGGGATTATTATCAGATCTGGATTTTTACCAGATATCGTCCCCGCGCACCGCCGTCCAGGATTTCCTTGAGTTTGGCGGGAAGTTCCTCCAGGGAAATGGTGTGGGCGATTTCCGCCAGATGAGCGGGCTTGAGATCCCCGGCCAGCCGCCCCCAGGCTTCCAGGCGCACGTCCATCGGGCAATGCACCGAGTCGATCCCCAGCAGGTTCACCCCCCGCAGGATGAAAGGGTAAACCGTCCCGGAAAAAGCGTGGCTGTGCACCAGCCCGGTCAGGGCGACGCTGCCTCCGCCCCGCACGGAGCGCAGCAGGTATTCCAGGGTGCCCCCGCCAGCATTGTCGATGGCGCCGGCCCAGCGATCCTTGAGCAGGATCTTGCCCGAATCGTCCACCAC
>CAZOXD010000243.1:0-2449 GCA_964583525.1 uncultured Pseudomonadota bacterium | reverse complement strand
TCCACCACCTCCCCCGCCAGGTCCACCCCGGGGATGTGGGGGAACTCGCGCACCATTTTCCCCACGCCATGGGCGATCATGGCGTCCTTGAAGTTGATTCCGGAATACTCCACCCGGATGGTCACGCCGCCCTCGGGAAGCTGCCCGGTGTCGAAGGGGCGCACCCCGCCTTTTATATCGTCACCCGAACCTTCCAGGACGTATGCCGGCATCTCGCTTTCCATGATCTCCATTCCATGATCTCACCGTCTGGATCCGTGCCCGGGTTCCCGCGCCCTCCCGGAGAGTTCCGCTGGAGGGGTAATGGGCGCCGGGCTGGGTGCCCATACCGTGATGGGCGCGTTGCGCTTTGCGGCCAAAACGCCCACAGTGGGGCCGAAGCGATCGGCGAAGCGGGTGCTCCCGGCCAACACTTCAGGTGGCGGCCACGAATTATGAACCCCGCCCCTTCCTTTGAACCGCTTTGTTCTACCCCATTTGCAGGACGCGGAAAAGGACCCGCTCACCGCCGGCCCGAAACGTACCCGCGCGGGCCGCTACGCAATCCGCCGTGCGATCCACTGTGCAATCCGCCGGAACGTAATGCCAGAGCCCCACCCGTGACGACGCCCGACCGGCCCCCAGCACACTCCTTCCCCCCCCACAGCTTTCCGGCGGGCGGTGCGGGCGGCATGCGCGGAGACCTGTCCGGACTTGGCGGCCCTGGTGGGGGCAGGCTGCCGCCGGTGCCGGTAGTGCTGGGGGTGGTGGCGCTGAGCCTGTTCCTGAGCGGGTTTTCCGGCATCCTGGCCGAGTTGTCCCTGTTCAATCTGGCGGAAACCCTGCTCGGCGGCACCAACGAGAACCTCACCTACACCATGGGGTTCATGATGTTCGCCATGGGCGCCGGGGCGGCTATGACGGCCCACCGCTGGTTCCGCGCCGTTTCCCCGGACCTGTTGATCGCGGTGGAACTGGCGATATCCCTGCTGGCGATGGTCAGCGTAGTGGGCATCTACGCCCTGTCGGGCCTGCTGCCCGGTTCCGCCCCCTGGCTGATTTGGGGGTTCAGTCCCCTGCTGGGCCTGGTGATCGGCCTGGAAATTCCCGTGGTGCTGCGCATCAACGAGAGCCTGGGACTGGGATTGCGGCCCAATGCGGCCCTGGCGCTGGCCCCGGATTATTTCGGGGCCCTGGCCGCCTTTGTGCTGTTCGCCTTCTGGATGCTTCCGGAACTGGGTCTGGCCCACTCGGCGTGGCTGGGAGGCATCCTCAATCTGGCCGTCGCGGGGGCGGTGCTGCTGGTGTTCCGGGTGCGGCTACGGCTTCCCACGGGCACCACCGTGGCCTTCCTGGCGGTGGCGGCCGGGGCCCTGCTGCTGGGGTGGAAATTGCCGGTCTGGATGGAACGCGCGGAACAGCTTCATTATCGCGACGGCATCGCCGCCAGCGAAGAGACACCCTACCAGCAGGTGGTGATCACCGACCGGGCGCTGCCGGGGAACCCTCGCTACCGCGCCTTCGACGAGGCCAAACCCAAGTTGGTGCTCGCCCAAGCAGGCCCCATCGCCCTGGTGAAAATGGAAGCCTATCATCCCTCCCTCTGCCCGGAGGACGTGCGCCTGTTCATCAACGGGGGCCTGCAATTTTCCACCTGCGACGAGCACCGCTATCACGAGATGCTGGTGCACCCTGCGCGCTTCCTGGCCGCGCAGTCTATCACCAGCACCCGCCGGGGTCCCTGGCGGGTGCTGGTGATGGGCGGCGGCGACGGGCTGGCGGTGCGCGAGGTGCTCAAATACGGCGGTAACGGTGACGGTGGCGATGCCGGTGGCAGTGGCGGGGAAGCGCTGGAAGTGCATCTGGTGGAACTGGACGAAGTGGTGGTTTCCCTGTTCCGGGACGACCCGCGCTTTACGCGCCTCAACGGGCACTCCCTGGCCGACCCCCGCGTGCGGGTTATCACCGGGGATGCCTTCCGCTACCTGCGGGAAACCCGGGAGCGTTATAACCTGATCGTGCTGGACTTCCCCGACCCGCACCAGACGGCCACGGCACGGCTCTACAGTGTGCAGTTGTACCGCTTCGCGGCGCGGGCGCTGGCCCCCGGGGGCATTCTGGCGACCCAGAGCTTTTCGCCCCTCTTTCATCCGCGGGCCTTCCTGGTGGTGCGCAAAACCATGGCCGCGGCGGGATTCCGGGTGGTTTCCCTGCAAGTGCCCATGCTCACCTTCGAGCACTGGGGGTTCCACGTGGGCAGCCTCCACCTGAGCGAAGGGGAAATGAAGGCGCGGCTGGAGCGATTCTCCACCCCCGTCCCCACGCGGTACCTGAACCGGGCCGCCGTGCAGGCCGCCTTCCGCTGGGACAAGGAGATGCCCTTCTCACAACTGAAAAACGGGGACCTTCCCGTCAACGATCAATTCACCCTGCCCTTGCAACGGATCTATACCCGGGGATGGGGCGCGCC
>CAZOXD010000242.1:0-6183 GCA_964583525.1 uncultured Pseudomonadota bacterium | reverse complement strand
GGGGGCGGCAGCGGTGCGCCCAGCCATGGCAGTGCCCCTGTAACGGCGGTGCCCCTGTAACGGCGGTGCCCCTGTAACGGCGGTGCCCCCGCAATTCTCCATCCAACCATGTCCCTCTCCCTGCCTTGAAATTGGATGCCTCATTACAGAAAATCCCGGGCAGGATGGGCAGGATGCGAGGCAGATTCCGTAATTAAAGTCATGCCCCTGGGCGGTCAGCCCCAATGCCAGGCTCCGGGGTGACTCGATCCACCAATGGAAACCGGATCTTCCGGGTTCCCCCGCAAGCCAGGATGAGGATGGAAACCCAAGTACCTGCCACAGAATATCCCGTAAAACCTGAAAAACCATTACGCCCCGCCAACCGGTTCCAGCTAACCTTGCAACAGCACAGCACGGCGCCCCTGGAGCGCGGGGAAGTCTCCGTCCTGCAGATCAACGTGGGCAAGCGCTGCAATCAGGCCTGCAAGCATTGCCACGTGGAAGCCGGCCCCAAGCGCACGGAGGCGATGGAGGCCCCCGTGGTGGAACGGATGATCGAACTGGCCTCCCTGCCCCAGATCACAACGGTGGACATCACCGGCGGCGCCCCGGAGATGAACCCCCACTTCCGGCGGCTGGTGGAAGGGGTGGCCTCCCTCGGAGCGGAGGTGATCGTGCGCTGCAACCTGACCATCGTGGAGGAACCCGGTTATCACTGGCTGCCGGACTTCTACGCCCTCCACAGGGTGCGCCTGGTGTCCTCCCTCCCCTGCTACACCCTGGAAAACGTGGAAGCGCAGCGCGGCAAAGGCGTCTTCGGCAAAAGCATCGCGGCCCTGCAAACCCTCAACGCGCGGGGATACGGCCTGCCGGAATCCGGGCTGCAACTGGATCTGGTCTATAATCCCCTCGGCCCCTTCCTGCCGGGAGATCAGGCGGCACTCGAGGCCGACTACAAGCGGGTGTTGCGGAAAGAATTCGGCATCGAGTTCCACCACCTGCTGTCCATGGCCAACCTGCCCATCGGGCGCTTCGCCCAGTCCCTGGAAAACAGCGGAGAGCATGCGGCCTACCTGCAATTGCTGGAAGACGCATTCAACGTGGAGACCGTGCCCCACCTGATGTGCCGTAATACCCTCAGCGTGGGCTGGGACGGACGGCTTTACGACTGCGACTTCAACCAGATGCTGGAAATGGAATTGCACCAGGATTGGGGCGCTGACTCCGGAGAGGGCGCGCCCGCACTCTTTGATGGGGCTTTCAGCCTGGAATCCCTCCGCGACCGGCCCATCCGCACCGGCGCCCACTGCCTGGGCTGCACCGCCGGCACTGGCAGCTCCTGCGGCGGCGCGCTCTCCTGAGGGGTGCCGCGGGATGGCGAATCTCCCAGATGAGGCCCGCACGGAGCGGGACCCTGCTACAACGCCGCCAGGGCTTCCCGGGCTTTGCGATGATAAACTTCCGCCTTGGTTTCTTCGTAGATCTCGATGGCCTCCTGCCAGCATTTCCGGGCCTGTTCGGGCCGTTTCCTGAAGGCGTGCAACTCCCCCAGGGCCATCAAGGCCCGCGCCCGATTGCCCTTGAATCCGGATCGGGCGGAGCTTTCCACGGCATTGGTCAGGTAAGAAACAGCCCTGCGATCTGCGAAGGGGAGATGGGAGAGTAAAAAGAAAACATTCCGGAAAAACATTCCCAGGGTGGCATCCTTGCCAGTTGTGAGGAGTTTGGAATTCAGGATGCCAAGAACGAGATTTCCGAATCGAAGACTTCGCGTATCCTCCTCTGCAAATTTGTCAATGACCCCACGGAGCATGGCCATTCCTTTTCCCATCTCCCCCTTTCCGAAGGTGGCGACTCCCAATTGAAAGGTAGCCAGGCGGATGAAATATTCGCTTCCCGTATTCAGGCTGAAATCCAGAGCCTCCCTGGCAATGGTCTCCATCTGGTCGAATCGTTCTTCCTGCATGGTGGCGAAACCGATGAAAACATTGGTGATGTCCTTGTAAAATGGGTCTACCGCTACGTTCTTCGCTTTCATGAGCGTATCGATGGAAGTGGGCAGATCACCTTGATTGTATTGGCCCAGCCCAATGCACCATAAGGCCAGAACTTCGCCCCGGACATTGCCCAATTCCTTGTGTTCCGCCAGCATTTCCCGGCCGATTTCCAGGATCCTGGTAGTTTCACCCCGCCACCAGAGGACCATTCCCAGTGCATACCCGGCTTTGGCTTTCAGGTAATGATCGTCCTGGAATTCCCGGGCCAACTCCATGGCTCGTTCCCCGTGGTGCATGGCATCCACTTCGGATTCCACATCGATGGCGGCGTACACGATCCAGGAATGGGCGTAGGCGGCGGTTTTTCGGTCCCCGGCGGCTTCGGCGATTTCCAGGGCCTGTAACAGATAGGCGATGGACTCCCGGGGCTTGGCGATGTAGTAGAGCGTGAATCCCAGCCAGGCCAGGAACATTCCCTTGCGGGATGGGTCGGTCACGGCTTCCGCGGTGCCTTCGTGGGTGCGGAGCAGGTCGTGCAGGGCACGCATTTCGCCGCGGTAATAATACACCAGCGCCCAGGTTTCCAGCAGTTCCAGGATGCGTTCCTTGTCCACCCCGGATTTCTCCGGCTTGGCATCCAGGATGTATAATGCCTCCTGGAAATAGCCGTCGGACTCGTCCAGGGCGAAGCGGTGCAATGCCTTTTCCCCGGAGCGGATCAGGTATTCCACTGCCTTATCGGTGGAATGACCGTGGCGGTAATGGAAGGACAGCCGTTCGTAGAATTCCGGCAGCCGGTCAGCCAGCAGTTCTTCCATCACCGTTCCAACCCGGTCGTGGATGATTTCCCGCTCCCGGTGGAGAAGGGATCCGTAGACCACCTCCTGGGTGAGGGGGTGTTTGAACATGTACTCCAGGTCCGGCTCGGGAACGATGGCGCGGATCATGTCCAGCCGCTCCAGGGCCTCCAGTTCTCCCGCGATGTCCGGTACTTCCCCAGTGATGCGCGCTAGCACCTGGTAGAGGAAGTTGCGCCCGATCACCGCGGCTTCCTGAAGCAGGCGTTTCCGGATCGGTTCCAAGCGGTCCAATCGGGCTGCGATCAGCCCCTGAACGGTGGAGGGGACATTGAAGTTTTCCAGCGATCCGGTCAGCCTCCAGTTCCCATTCTCCCGCATGATGGATTCGGACTCGATCAGGGACGTGAGCACTTCTTCCACATAAAAGGGATTCCCCGCCGCCTTGTCCTGGATGAAGGCTACCAACCCGGGAGGAGGCGCCGCGCCTTGCAACAGTCCCAGGGTGAGATCTTCCGTCTGTGCCGGGGAAAGGCTTTCCAGGTCGATTTCCCTGAATCCGGGGGCTTTCTCGTCATCCGGTCCGTCCCAGCCCGGGAAGAGTTGGAACGGGGGACGGTAGGTGCAAAGCGTGATGGCAGGCTTCCCGAAATTGGCGATAATGTGGCGAAGCAGTTCCAAGGTGGAGGGGTCGGCCCAATGCAGATCTTCCAGGATAAACACCGAGAGGCCGTTCCCGGCCATGGCCTGGTAGAGGGTAAGCATTCCCTCGAAGAGCCGCTGCTTCAGAAATTCCGGACTGCCGGTGACTTCCGGGTAATCCAGGGCGTACAATCCTCCGATGTGGGGGATCACAGACGCGGGATCGACGGACGAACCTTCCAGAAGGCCGCGGATGTTGGATTCCACCCTGTCCCGCACCTGTTTCGGGGTGTCGCCCTCATCGATCTTCCAGGCCTGACTGAGCAGGTCCTGCAACGGATAATAGGGAATGCCCTGGGTGTAATCATGGGCTTTCCCCATAAACCAGCGAATGTCCTGCCCGGAAAGGCTTTCCCTGAACTCCTCGATGAGGCGGCTTTTTCCGCTGCCCGCCTCTCCCCGGAAGGAGAGGATGGAGCCCTTGCCGTCCCGGAGGCGGTCCAGGGCGCGTAGCAGGAGCGCGAACTCCACCTGCCGCCCCACCAAGGCGCTGCGCAGACCCGCAAAGCGGTGCGTTGCGGCCGGTTTTTCGCGGGGGGCCAACAGCCTGAACACTTCCACTTCCCCCGCCTTGCCCTTGACCTGTGCCGGGGGAAGCTTGTCGAAGGTGTAATACCGTTCCAGATGGGATAGGGATTCCTGACCTACAAGCACCTCGCCGTCCTCCGCCAGGCTGGAAAGGCGGGCGGCCAGGTTGACCGCGTCTCCCACCACCCCGAGGGTTCCGGCCTCCATTTCGGTGGGGCCGGTGACGATCAGCCCGGTATTGATGCCCGTATGCATGGCGATGGGACGGCCCGTCTTCGCCTCGATGGGAGGGGACATGGCCGCCACGGCCCGGTGGACATCCAGGGCCGCGCGCACGGCACGGAGGGGATCGTCCTCATGAACGGTGGGCACTCCGAAGATCGCCATCACGGCGTCTCCGATGTATTTCTCGATGGTGCCTCCGTAGCCTTCGACGATCCGCGCCACTTCCCCGAAGAGCCGCGCCATCAGTTCCCGCACTTCTTCCGGGTCCAGTTTCTCGTTCATGGCGGTATACCCGGACAGGTCCGAGAAGAGCACGGTGGCCTGCTTGCGTTCTCCTTCCCGGGCCTCGGATTCCGGGACGGTCTTGGCTGCCATGGCGCCGTTGGCCGCGGAAGCGAGACTCTTCCCGCATCCGTTGCAGAAGCGGGCGTCTTCGGGATTGTCCTTGCGGCAATGCGGGCATTCCATCGCGGTTTTACCCGTTTGGGGGACTTGTCTCCATTGCGGTTCCTCCATCGTTCATATCCTATCGGGTGTGGGGAATCCAGACTGGACAACCGGGAAGGATGTTCCTCCCCCCGCGGCGAATTTTGCATTTCCGCCAAGGATCGGGAGAAGATGGGTGGCGATCTTTTCACCCATCCGAGGACGACCCGATTTGGCATGTTGAATTCCAGGCAAAAAAAACCGCGCAGGGAATGGAATGCCTTGGGGGTATTGGTCATCGGCGTTTCCTACGGCCTGGCCCAGTACCTTCCCCAGGATCCTTCCTTCGGATTCCTCTATCTGCAGAGCCCTTTCTTCTTCGCATCCCTGGGAGGCATCGCCATTGCCTTCGCCTGCCGCCCCGTGCTTTCCCGCATTCAATGGACGCGCTTCACCGCGCTGGGTGTGGCGGTGGCCCTGTTGGCCGGGATCGGCCCCCTGGGGGAATGGGTAATCTCCTGGGCGATGGCCCAAGCGCGGCTGGCGGCGTTTCCGTTGCACTTGCCGGAATCGGCGACGCCCCTCCTGCTCAGCGCGGTGGTGGCGTCGGTGTTCATGGCCCTCTTCTTCCGGAAAGCCGGGGGCGACATCGATGCCCGGGAATTGTGGGCCCGGGTGCGCCTGCACCCGCTCCCGGTGCGCGCCGGCCGGCTGGCCCTGCTGGTGACGGGCGCCCTCGGACTGCGCCTGTTGGCCGCCTGGGGCGATGCCCTCCTGGAAGCCGGCACGGCCGCCTTCTACTTTCCGCTGGTGGAACCCAATCCCTGGCTGCGCCTGGAGGGATTGTGGCAAACCGCCGGCCTACCTGGAGCCGGGGACAACCTGGGCGGGGCCCCGGCCTATCTGGCCCTGTTGTGGCTGCGCCATCTGGCGGCGGTGGCCCCCCTGATTCCCCTCGCCCTGACCATCCGCGGTTCGTGGCTCCAGTTGACACTGGTCTTCGGCATGCTCTTGTTCGTGCTGGGGGAGTTCGCGCCGCTGATGGTCAACCAGCCCTTCCCCTCCCTGGGGTGGCTGGTGGCGCGCACGGCCCTGGGACTGGTGCACGCTTTCGCCATCGCCGCGCTGACCGCCCGCCTCTTCGGGAACTTCCCCCGCCCAGCCTCCGCCCGAAGCTAAACACTGCGACTTATATAATTGCGCATTCAATTGACGATTCTTATGATTCCGGATATTGATCGCGCCCTTCGAGACGGGCTCCCATGGAGCCCTCCTCAGGGACGCGGGTTTCAGTTCCCAGTTTAACCGCCTCCCTGAGGAGCCTTGCGGAGCAAGGCGTCTCGAAGGGCGATACGCATGTTTTTATGACGCTATGTATAGCACCGCTCGGCGCTGGACAATGCAACTGCAAAGGCTTAACCGCACCCCTCCCCTGGCCTTCGGCCATCCCCTCCCCGTGCACGTGGAGGGAAACCGCAACTGCAACCGCAAACCGCGGATGAATGCGGATGGGAATTGGCTTCCTT
>CAZOXD010000241.1:0-6260 GCA_964583525.1 uncultured Pseudomonadota bacterium | reverse complement strand
GGTTCATTTCCTCCCACCTGCCCACAGGCTTGTGGGCAGGTTCATTTCCTCCCACCTGCCCACAGGCTTGTGGGCAGGTTCATTTCCGCCACCCGTCCATGAATCACGCGCCAGTGAATCAAGCTGGGGATTCAACTCGACAGCCAATGCCATACCACCCGCACGCCTTCGGTGACGGGGACGATCATCGCATTGGGCAGTAATTGCCGGTGAAAGGCCAGCCACTGCCCCCAGGTTTCGTATTGGGAAGTGGCCATGAAATCCAGCCAGCGGTAGACGGCCACGGTATACCAGAGCCATAATCCGCCCGCGGCCCATCCGTTGCCAAGGGTGGTTGTAACGGCGCCTCCCCACCGTTCTAAAATTTTCCTGGCCAGGAAGCCCCTGCTCACGGTTCCTTTTTCCGTGTCTTTCCCTGTGCCATTTCCGGTGCCAATTCCGGTGAGGGCCCGCACGCCCCACCCCACCGCGATGGCGGTCAGGAACAACCAGAACAGGTAGGGAGAAAACCAGCCGATGTGGCTCCAGCCGCCGTAGCGCATGGGAAGCGGCCAAAACAGGGGCAGAGGCCAGCCGGGAGTGAACACGTCTCCCACCAGGTGGATCATCCCTCCCACCCAGAAGCAGGCCACCAGCCAGGCGTACCCCCGCCATTGGCCCGCGGCGCGCCTCACCGGAGGAAGGAGGGTCAACAGACCCGCTGCGATCAGGGCCAGCGCCAGCGTGCCCAGAATGGAATGGGAGGCATGCCGGTGGGCATAGAAGGCTGCGCCGAAGTAAGCCTGGCGGCCCAGCAGCGTCTTGGTGAAAATATCCGCATCCGGCATCATCGCTCCCAGGAAGAAGGCCAGCCCGGCCACCCTTTCCGTCAGGGGGGAATGGCGCTTCAGCAGCGGCATGGCGATCTGCCCGCATATGTAGCCCGAAAATCCGTGATTGGGAGCGATCATCCTTGGGGAAACGGCAATGGGTTTGGAGAGGTTGGTTGAGAGAGCCCGCCAGCAATCCGGGCCGAGGGAACGCATTCGATTGTCACCTGGAGGCCAGCGCGTGATAATCCATCCAATTCCGTGTAAGAATCAAGGGTTGAGCCTGGGGCATCCGCAGGACCGAATATACGGGAAACTGCCGCGCCGGGCGAATGATTTATCGGGCTCATTTATGCGGGGCAACCCGGGGCCGGTCTCCAATCCGGTTCCAATCCGGAGGACACGGCCAGAAATGGCCACAACCCCCTGACTGCTGGAGGATGGATTGAAAGCGGCGCTGGAACGGCTGAAAAACGTGCGGGTACTCGCCGTGGGCGATTTGATGCTGGACCGCTATCAATGGGGCGATGCTGAACGCATCTCTCCGGAGGCGCCCGTCCCCGTGGTCAAGATCCGCAACGAGGAAACCCGGCTGGGGGGGGCTGCCAACGTGGTGCACAACCTGGTCTCCCTGGGCTGCCAGGCGGGCCTGTGCGGCGTGGCGGGGAGCGACTCCGCGGGATCCGAGGTCATCGAACGGCTCCAGGCGTTGGGCGCGGATGCCGGCGGCGTGCTGACCGACCCGTCCCGCCCCACCACGGTGAAGATGCGTGTGATGGCTCACAACCAGCAGCTTATTCGCTGCGACTGGGAGAACGCGGCTCCCCTCGACGCGGACATGGAGGTCAAGACCATCGCTTGGCTGGAGCGGCATCTGCCCGCCTACGACGGCGTGATCGTTTCCGATTACGGAAAGGGTTTTCTCACCTCCGCCGTGCTGAAGACGTTGTTGGAGGCCTGCTCCAAATTGGGAAAGGTGGCCGTGGTGGATCCCAAGGGCAGCGAGTACGGCCGCTACCGGGGCGCCACCTGCCTCACCCCCAACGAAAGCGAAGCCGCCTCTGTGATTGCCTCGTTGTCCGCCCCGGTGTCCGCCACAGAAGCGAGTACCGAGGCGAGTACCGGGGCGAGTACTGAGGCGAGTACCGGGGCGGGCAGTTCCCTGGACACCGTGGAAAAGGCGCTCCAGGCCGCCCGGGAATTGCGGGACGCCCTCCAGACCGAACATTTTTGCATTACCCTGGGCGCCAAGGGCGTGCTGGCCCTGGCCGCCAGCGGCGAACACCGCCAGTTTCCCGCCCGGGCACGGGAGGTGTACGACGTGACGGGCGCCGGGGACACCTTCATCAGCGTGTTGGGAGCGCTCCTCATCGCGGGAGTGGATTTCTTCGAGGCTGTGGACATGGCCAACCTGGGGGCGGGCATCGTGGTGGGCAAGGTGGGAACCGCCACCGTCACCCCTTCGGAAATGCTGGGGTTCGCCGCCGGCGGGCGGAAATTGTTCACCCTGGAAGAGATTGGTCCGCTGGCCGAATCCCTGCGGGGCCAAGGCAGGCGCGTGGTCTTCACCAACGGGTGTTTCGACCTGCTCCATGCCGGGCACATCCAGTATCTGGAAGCCTCCCGGGCCCAAGGGGACGCGCTGGTGGTGGGCATCAACTCGGACGCCTCGGTGAAACGGCTCAAGGGAGAGGGGCGGCCCCTGATCGGGGAGGAAGACCGCGCCCATCTGCTGGCCGCCCTGTCCTGCGTGGATTACGTGGTGGTCTTCGAGGAGGACACGCCCGAATCCCTGCTGCGGGCCGTCCGGCCGGCGGTGCTCACCAAGGGCGCCGATTACACCGTGGAAACCGTAGTCGGGCACGACCTGGTGCCCCAATGGGGTGGGGAGGTGGTACTGATCCCGCTCAAGGAAAACCGCTCCACCTCGGGCCTGATCGACCGCATCCGGGCCGGACAGGGTTGAAGGGGGAGGGAGGCTAGGTCCAGGTATGCCAGGGTAGGCTAGGGTTTGTCCGGGTATGTCCGGGTATGTCTCTGTGCTGAATGGTAAGGAGATGGAACCGGGAAGGCGGGCCCCCCGGCACGTCCGGGATTTCGGCCACCCTACTCGAAGCGCACTACTCGAAGCGCCCGCACTATTCGAAGCGCACAGTCACATTGCCCAATCCGGAGAATTTGGCTTCCCAGCGGTCCCCGCGGTTGATGAGGATGGGCTTGATGAAGGAACCGGACATGATGCGCATCCCGGCCCTGAGGGATTCCCCGAAGTCCGAGAGGCGGTTGGCCAGCCAGGCGATGGAATCGAACTGGTTGTCGATGGAATCCTCGCCCCGCGCTTCCACCTCCACCTTTCCGTTGCGGATGATTTCCGCCACCACATCGCCCAGTTTCAGGTCGCGGGGATAGGGCCGCGTTTCATTGCCGGTCAACCAGGCCCATTGGGTAACGTTGTCCGCCACACCCAGGGCCAGATCCTCGCCCATGTTGCCCCGCAGTTCGACGATCTCGAAGGCCGGGGACACCGAAGCGATCGCTTTGACGACCTGCTCCGCGGTCACGTTGGGTCCTTTCAGGGGCTGCCCCAGGGTGAAGCATAATTCGGCTTCGATGGCCGGGGCGATCATTTCGCCGTAGGAAAACGAGAGACCGCTGGAAAAATGGCGGCTGCCGAGCAGATACCCGAAGGCCGGGGTATCGCTTTTCATGAATTCACGCGCCGCATTGGAGGTAATGCCGATCTTCCATCCCGCCTGCTCCTCGCCGTCGCGTAAATTCATGGCCAGCAGTTTCAGTTGCGTCTCGTACCCCTGATCGATGGTCAGTTGTCCTTTCAGCGGTTCCGGGTAATACACTCCCTTGCGAGCGGAATCCCAAATGATCCGGGCTGCTTCCTGTGGTGTCATGGCCATCTTCGATTGACTCCTGGTGTTTGAAGGGTATTGCGAATGGTAGGGAACTGCCTGATGTCTGGACTGTTTTCAAACCGGACTTGGCAAAGGATGCTCCTTAAGAAGAGCTGTTACCAATTTTAAAAAGCGCAATACTAGAGGGCTGCCTCCGGCGGCCATAGGGCTCTGCCCATGGCAACTACCGGGGCGGTCGTTTAATTTACGTCGGCCCTCTGGACTCCCGGCAGGGAACTTAGTCCCCTGCACCCCCAATACGGGAATATATACAATAGGTTGAGGTGTTTGTACATTTTTACTTTACTCCGTATTAGGGGGCTGCTGTTCATTTATCTACCGGGGGGAAGACTTTCCCCTACATGCTGTTCAGTTTTTGCTCTTGCTGTTGCAGTTTGTGCTTTAACCACAGGCCTATTAGATGAATTCCGCCGTCACGGTGCCGAAGGGATCGAACCGGGCCTCGATCAAATCGCCCTGGGCGATGGGGAATTGCCTTGTAAACGAGCCCGTCATCACTCTGGCCCCCGCCTCCAGCCGGGTGCCGAATTCCGATAGTTTGTTGGCCAGCCAAGCCACTGACGCCGCCGGGCCACCCATCACCAATTGGCCGGTGGCGCGATCCACGCTCTCTCCATTGATGAAAATCTCCACTTCCGTTCCACGCAAGTCCGCATCGGGGGGAAGCGAGGTGGTTTCCGCCCCGGTCACGAAGAATTTCTGCTGCACGTTGTCCGCCATGGACAGGGAGATATCGCTGGCGAAATCGCCCCGTTTTTCCACGATCTCCAGGGATGGCGCAACGGCCGTTACCGTTTCCCAGGCGTCGCGGGCCGTAATGCCCGGGCCTTTCAAGGTCTCTCCCACGGTGATGCACAACTCCGTTTCAAAGGAGGGCGCCACCAGATCGTCGTATTCGATGACCGCCCCGGAGGAGAGCCCGCCGCTTTCCAGCAGATATCCGAACACCCGCTCGTGGTAACCCACCTGGTCCTGGATGGCCTTGGCGGTCAATCCCACCTTCCATCCGACATGCCGCTCGCCCCCCTTGACCTGCTTTGCCAGAATGCCCAATTGCACATGATAAGCGGCCTCATGGTCGATTTTGCCCTTCCATTCCGCCGGGAGGTAGATTCCCTGTTGCCTGCACTCCCAGATGGCCTCTACGGCTTCCTGAATATCCATGGATCCGATCGTCCGGACTGATTGTGTTCCTGAGCGTAACCTTAAAACTCTATCACGATTCCGGTTTCAACAAAACTGAATTTTCTGGAGTGGCCGTGACTCCGCATTCATAAAATTTTTCATGAATCCATCAGATCCGAAAAAAAATAGTGGAGCGGGCGCCATGTTCCAAGGAGGCCCGCCGCTACTGCGTTTGAACGAATTTGAATTTGCTTCACAGTGATATTGGAAAGATGGGGAAATTGGAAGGATGAGAGATTCGTTTCCAAACCACGATTCTCCATCCCTTGGGCTTCATAAATCAGAGCCGAATCGCGGCTGCGATTGCCAACCCGGAAAAGGTGCGTTCATAATAATTCATTAGATCGCATCGGGGGATACCACTGCCGTTCCAGCCCGGTTTCCGGGCCATGTTTCCGCCTGGAGGCGAGCCCCTGTTTTCGCCCGGTTTCCGGGCCATGATTCCACCCGGTTTCCGGGCGTTGAAATCGAGCACCAGAAGGGAGAATCGATGTCCTTTGTGAAGACGTACGAGTTGGAAGAAGCGCAGGGAAAACTGGCCGAGGTCTATGCGGACCTGACGAAATCGCGCAAGGGGAGGCTGCCCGGCGCCTACAAGTCCATGAGCCTTAACCTGGAGGCGCTGCTGGCCGTGAAGCACCTCAACGAAACCCTCAGCTTTGGGGCATCCACCCTGGGCCGGCGGCGGGAGGAAATGATCGCCACCGTGGTTTCCGCCATGAACGATTGCGATTACTGAATGGTTCATCACGGAGAGTTTCTCCGCGCGGCCTCCCGGGACGACCATCTGGTCCATCATATGGAGCATGACTGGAGGGAGGGGCCCATCGATGACCAGGAGCGGGCCATGCTGACCTTCGTCGAAAAGCTCAATTTCCAGCCCGGCAAGATCGCGGCGGAAGACGTGGAGGCCCTCCGCCAAGCCGGATTCGAAGAACCGGGCGTGCTGGATATCATCATGATTACCGCCCTCTTCAATTTCATGAATCGCGTCCTGGACGGAGTCGGCATCCGTGCCGATGAATCCTTTCGCCAAAACATGGAGCGGGGCGACGCCCGGGTAAAAATGGAAGCGGAAGGCGGCGAGGCGGCCGGATGACGAGGCGTCCGGGTGATGAAGCCATGCCTCCCCTTGGGAATGAATTGCATCGCGGTGGAATCCAGGGCCGCTGCTTGAACCGATTCCGGGTCCGGATCGTCAATCCATCGGGCACCCCTCATCCGATTGCAACCACCTGCGCCGTGCGGTGGTGCGGCGGTGCGATGCATCCCCACGATCACCTTATCCTCAAACTTTCCATATCCTCAAACCCACCCTATTTATCAACCTGCCAGGGCC
>CAZOXD010000240.1:1751-6263 GCA_964583525.1 uncultured Pseudomonadota bacterium | reverse complement strand
CCGTGAATTTCCCGGACTGGAAATTCGGATCGAATCTCAGCCGACGGTGACCGACTTGGCCAGGTTGCGGGGCTTGTCGATACTGCGGTCCAGCTTGAGGGCGATGAAGTAGGAATACAACTGGGAGAAGATCAGGTGCAAAAATGGCGCTACCGTGGCGGGAGCCTCGGGCAGTTCGATGAAATGATCGAGCAGGGTGCGGGCCTGGCGGTCCCCCTTGAACACGAATCCGACCACCGGTCCGCCCCTGGCTTTCACTTCCTCCAGTGCGGAAAGGGTTTGCTGGTGGAGATCTTTTTGTTCCAGCGGAGGAAGCAGGAACATGGAAAACATGCTCTCGTCCACCAGGGCCAGGGTGCCATGCTTGAGAAATCCGCCCGGCATGCCTTCCACATGGAGGTAGGTGACCTCCTTCATTTTCAGGGCGGCCTCCAGGGCGATCGGATAATAGACACCCCTCCCCAGCACCAGCCAGTTCCGGTAACCGGCTGTGCTGTTGGCGAGATTGCGCACGGCGCCGCTGCGTTCGTTGAGGGCTTCCTGCACCAATGCGGGGAAGGCCTCCAGGTCGCGGTAGTATCCATCGTACACGTCCCGGGTGATTCTTCCCTCGCGCAGCCCGACCTCCAGGGCCACCCGGAGCAGGATCACCATCTGGGCCAGGGCGGCCTTGGTGGAAACCACGCAAATCTCCGGCCCGGAGCCCTGCATGATCACCTCGTCGGTCATCATGCTCAAGGAACTGCCCATCACGTTGACGATGCTGGCCGTGCGGGCTCCGCATTCCTTGGCGAAGGTCACAGCGCGCCGGGTATCGTAGGTTTCGCCGGATTGGGACATGGAGATCAGCAGGTCCTCCTTGCCGATCACCGCCAGGCCGGAGAATTCGTCCGCGCTGACCGAAGGCAGGAACCGTCCCGCCAGATCGGAGAAAAAGTATTGGCCGGTCAACGCCACGTAATGGGTTGTGCCTACCCCCATCAGGTAGGTGGTTCGGCTTTCCTGCACCAGGGTGGCAAAGCGTGCGATATTTTCGGCGGGAATCCCCAGAGCATTGAGAATGGTTTGGGGCTGCTCGAAGATTTCCTTAAGCATGAAGTGGGCATACCCTCCCTTGCGGGAAGATTCACCATCCCATTCCACCCGGATCTGATCGCGTTTCACCCGCTGTCCATCAGCCACCCGGGCCAACTTCACCTCTTCGGGCGTCAGCTTTGCGTATTCCCCATCCTCCATGCGCAGGGCGTCCCGGGTAAACTGGAGAAACGCATTCACATCCGAAGCGACGAAATTCCGGCCCGGGGAAAATCCCAGCACGAGGGGAGACCCCTCACGAACGCAATAGATGGATTCCGGTTCGAGCCCGGTGACCATGCAGAATGCGTAGGAGCCCTCCAGCCGTTTCACGGCCGTCAGGAAGGCCTGCTCCACGTCCCCGCACTCCGCATGGTATTGGGCGATCAAGTGCACCATCACCTCGGTGTCGGTTTCGGAAACAAAGGGCACGCCCTTGCCTATCAATTCCTCGCGGATTTCCTGGTAATTGTTGATAATCCCATTGTGAACGATGGAAAAGTTGCCATCCGCTGAGGAATGGGGGTGGGCATTGACCTGGGTGACCTTTCCGTGGGTCGCCCAGCGGGTATGAGCAACCCCCGCGCTCCCGATCATGGAGGTCAGGTGCTCGCGCTGGTTGACTTCCTCCACCCCGCCCACGTTCTTGCGGACTGCGATTTCGGCATGATTGACCACGCCCAGCCCGCAGGAATCGTACCCGCGGTATTCGAGATTTCGAATGGATTCGTAAAGGACCTGAACCACGTTGTCCTGTCCCGTCACGGCGCTAATGCCACACATGTTTCCTCTTGTGCCTATTGGCGGAACTGCGAGTCAGAGTCTAGCAGCCCGACACGCAGGCTTGCGCGGCGGGCTATATTTTCTCATGGGGACCGCTGGGATTCTTCAATATCGTCCATGGGTTTTCCGGGGATTTCATGGCGCCCGGTGCTATGGAACCGATTGCAGGGTAATCAGGTCTTCCACCCGATGGCCCGCCCGGATGCTAGTGCCCGGGGCCAGAACGTGCCGGGCCCCGATGACCACATCGTCCCCAATAAATGCACCCACCTTGGTTCGGCCGGTGGACATCATGCCGTATTCCGTATCCATCTCGATTTCCGACTGATCGGGTAGTTGGTTCACCGTGGTGACCCCGGAACCCAGATGCACCCGCTCCCCGATGACGCTGTCCCCGATGAAGGAGAGCCGCCCCAGCACCGAGCTGCCGAAGAGCACGCAATTTTTTAGCTCGGTGCCGTACCCCACCACCGAATCAGGTCCCAGAGAAGAGTACTGCCGGATCAGGGTGTTGTTTCCGATGTAGCTGCCATGGCCTATATAGCACGGTCCCTTGAGCACCGATCCGGCCCCGATAGTCACACCAGCCTCGATATGAACCGCGCCCTCGATGTGAACATTGCTTTCCACCCGCGCCGAGGAATGAATTTCCGCGCCGCTCCACAAGTCCATCAACATCAGGTTCGCCTCCAGGATTTGCCAGGGACGGCGGATATCGATCCACCCCCCTTCCCATAGTGTGCCGAGGCAGCGGCCCTCCGAGATCAGGTATTGATAGGCCTGTTCGATATCGTTGCCGCCATGCTCCAGCATCTCGAAAATGCTGGCGGGCAGCACGAACATACCGGCAAACACATAATTGGAAAGATGGGGATCGCTCGGTTTTTCCACCAGCCGCGTGATGCGCATGTCGGTGTCCAGGTACACGTTCCCGAACTCGCTGGAAGATGGGGGCAGGGAGAGCGCTGCGACCGCGTTGTCGGAATCCCCGCTTCCCGCATGCTGACCCAATACGGCCTGGAAGGGCGTGCCGGTGGCCAGGATATCGCCATACACCAGCAGGAAGGGTTCGCCATCCAGGGCGCTCCTGCAACGCATCAGCCCCGCGCCGATGCCATCGATGGGATCCTGCAGGATGTACTCGATGTTCAACCCCAGATGATGACCGTGCTCGAAGTGGGACTGGATGGTTTCGCGGTGGTGATTGACCACGACCAGCAGATCCTCGATGCCCGCATCCCGCAGGGAGGCAGCCATGTACTCAAGGATCGTACGCCCCGCCACCCGGATCATCGGCTTGGCCCGGGTCTCCGTGAAGGGGAGTAGTCTTTCGCTTTTGGCCGCGGCCAGAATGACGGCTTTCATGCCTATCTCGTTCCCTTACCTGGAATGTGTGAAGGGTTGCCGGATCGCTCCCAGGGCCGAAGGCCCCGCACCGTCTGGGGTTTTGTATCGTTCGCGCCACACGTGTGGCGATTGAATTCCCCGCCCGTGGATTTAATGCCTGGGGCCATTGACGCCTTTTACTATCGGTATTCCGCCACCGGAAATTTTCTCTAGTAGGGCCTGCAAAACCTCCTCGCGGGTCATGGCAGATGTGTCGAGCACCAGGGCGTCACGGGCCGGCTTCATGGGCGCCGCATCACGGCTGGCATCGCGCTGGTCACGCTCCTGGAGCGAATTCATTACTTCCTCAAGGGTCAACTCCGGGTGGCCGGACTTCAGGTCCTGAAAGCGGCGCCGCGCCCGCTCCTCGACAGAGGCGGTGAGGAAAATTTTATGCCGGGCTTCCGGGAAGACTACGGTTCCGATGTCTCTTCCTTCAAGAATCACGCCACCGAAAACTCCTGCCGAAGCCATGGCGGTGAGGGTATCCCGCTGCACCTCGTTGGAGATGTCCCGCACCTCCGGGATGGTGCTGAGATGGGAGGTGGCCATGGAAATCTCCTCGCCGATCAACGCATCTCCGGGCTGTTTTCCATTGATCCGCAGCACCCCCCCCTCGTTCACGGTCACCCGCACGCCCTCGAGTATTTCAGGATCCGGTTTCTCCCCCACCTTCCATCCTCGTTGCAGGGCCATCCAGGACAAAGCCCTGTAGATGGCGCCCGAGGACAGAAAGAAATATCCCAGGCGTTCCGCCAGGATTCTCCCGGTGGTGCTTTTGCCCACACCTCCCGGCCCATCCAGGGCGATCACTTCAAATGGCATGGTCAATTCTTCGGGCCTCCATGAAATCGTTTCCAAATTCGCATCTCCCCCGGAGCGGGAGCCCGCCTTCCTTCCCCCTGTCGAAGAATGGCACGGGGAAAAGAGGGTGGCAATGCCGCCGTTTTCCGGGAAATTTTCCCGTCCATGATGTTTCACGTGAAACATCATGGAACAAAACCCTCTCCCCCCGGGGGGTGATCCATTCCCCTTGACTCCACCCCTTCATTTTTCTAGGTTTGAATCGTTGCGGGAGTAGCTCAGTTGGTAGAGCATCAGCTTCCCAAGCTGAGGGCCGCGGGTTCGAGTCCCGTTTCCCGCTTCTTTCTTTTCCCGATCCCCGGCAGTTTCGTAGCGGGATTCCGCGGTTCCGTGGCAGGAATCTGCGGTTCGGTAGCAGGAATCCGCGGTTCCGTGGCAGGAATCCGATGCTGGAGTTGCGGATAC
>CAZOXD010000240.1:0-1651 GCA_964583525.1 uncultured Pseudomonadota bacterium | reverse complement strand
GGCTCAACCCCCGCCGAAGTCCGGGGTGCAATGATCAACATCGCCATACTTTCCGCCAAGGGAGGAACGGGCAAGACCACGCTCTCCATCGCATTGGCGCACCAGTACGCGGAGGCCAATCCGGAGCGGGAAATCGTGCTGGTGGACGCGGACAACCAGGGCAACGTGGCCATCTCCCTCGATTTGCAGAGCGAGAACACCCTGGGCTCCTACCTGTTCCAGGCCACAGACACCCTGGACATGACGCGTTACAAGGAGGACGCCCCCTTCCTGGTGGTGGAGTCGGGGCGGATGCATCTCTATGAGGCGGAGAAACACATCTACAACTGTGAGCACCCCGAGTCGTACTTCCGTGACAACCTGCTGCCCGAATTTCATCCCAACTCCATGGTGATCTGGGACCTTCCCCCCACCCTGTCCATCATCAACGACAACGTGCTGTATCTGGCGGACTTCATCATCATCCCCACCCATACGGACTATCTCTCCCTGACCGGCATCGGAAATCTGCTCTCCTACCTGGAAAGTTTCCGCGCGGCCCACCCCGTGCGCTGCCGTCTGCTGGGAATCGCCATCACCCTGCACCGGGAGCACGTAATCCAGAACCGGGTCAACCGGGAATCCCTGGAGAGCGCCTTTCCCGAGTTGTTGTTCCGCACCTACATCCCCTTGTCCACGGCCATCGCCACCGCCGCGCAGAATCACATGACGCCGCTGGAGGTGCCCGAATCCCGCGCCCGGGAATCCTACTCGGCCCTGGTCAAGGAAATCCATCAACGCATGCTTAATTTCCACGAGAATCATGGCTAGACGGATCCTGCCCGCCGACACCGCTTTGATGCCATCCGCCCAAACGCCCCTGAAATCGTCTGGGCCGCCCGTTCCCGCCGCTCATTCCGTGCGCACGGAATTCCGGGGAAGACTCCTGCCGGGATTGGAGGAACGCTGGAATCATGCCCTGGCCCTCGCTCCCGGAGAGGTGATCTTCGACTGGGAGGACCGCACCGCGTTGATGAAGGAAATCGCCTTCGTCAACCAGGTCAGGGAAAAGCTGGACGAGGCCGTGTTGAAAATCGCCCCGGCCATGCTGCGGATCGTGCTTACCGTCAAGGCCCACGTGCCCGAGCCCAAGGCCCAGCGGGCCTTCCTGGCCGAGCACATGGAATGGGAACTGCGCCGTATTTCCGAGTTGTGCATCGTGGCGGACAGCTATGGGCTGCTGGAACCCGGCCGCCACAAGGATGGGCGCGGGGAAATCGAACGCTATGGCTGGAGCAACGCCCTCAAGCTGGCCTACGTGCGGGACCCCACGGAGCGGGCCGAACTTTGGGAACGGGCCCGGCGCGGCAGGCCCAAGGCCAGCTACCGCTCCGTGCTGGAGGAGATCAAGCGCTTCCGGGAGCGGAAGATGATCGGCCCCCCACAGCCCCTGGAGGACATCGGGCAGCGGTTGCTGGCCACCAAGACCGAATTCGACGCCCTGGAATCCCTGGGAGCCAACCTGAACGCCCCCGAGGATTTCCAGGAGGCCCTGCGCCACGTCTCCAAAGCCCAACAGGAGCTGGGCCGCCTCAAGCGCACCCTCAAGGAGCGCCTGGAGGCCGCCGAAATCGAGGCCCTGGCGGCCAATGCGTAGGAGGTGATCGGAACC
>CAZOXD010000239.1:5012-6295 GCA_964583525.1 uncultured Pseudomonadota bacterium | reverse complement strand
AGGGAATCGGGCTTTCTTAACCGCGTTGCTGAGGAGCGAGCGAAGCGAGCGTCTCGAAGTGCGCGACGCACACGTTTTTTTGAGACCGCATGTAGAACCCCCTCCTGGACAGCTCTCTCCCGGATAGCCGGATTGTGGATGATCCTGGCGGTCTGCTGGGGGCCGTCGGTCCTCCACGGGGAGGAATTGCGGCGTTCCATGCCCTACATCCGTCCTCTGCTGATGGGCAACGCCCATGTGGCGGTGGCGGATGAAGCCTCGTCCCTGATGTACAATCCTGCCGGTTTGGCCCGCCTGACCGAATCTTCCTACCAGGCATTCACCACGCAACTCAACGCCGATGAGGATTTGAGCGGACTTCTCCTTTACGGAGACGACATCGCCGCCGATTACGAAGATATGACCGCGGTGGAATTGCAGCAGGAGATCGGCACCTCGCTTCACGCCCAACTGACCGTGCGGGTGCCCATCGTCGTCAGCAGCGGAAGCGGGGTCTACGGGCTGGCCGTGGATACCCTGGCCGATTATGAAGTGGTCGAATTGGCCGGAGTCGCGGCCATCGAGGTGGAAAGCTTCATCGATTATCAGGTCATTGCGGGCATCTTCGGGAATTTGGGGAATTATTTCTCCTGGGGCGCGAATTTACGCATTATCAGCCGCAATGGAGTCCACAAGGTGATCGACGCGGCAACCTTGTATGCCACGGGAACGACCGCGGATCTGGAAAATGACGAGGACTATTTGGAGTTTGTCAACGGACGCATTCACACCCGCGCGGCCATCGACCTGGGGATGATCTTCCGTATTCCGGGAAGCAGCAACTGGCAGCCCCGCTTTGGCATCGCCGCCACCAACATGGGTGGATATGAAACAGGAACCGGGTTCGTGGGAGTAGAGTTTGGGGACCGTCCCAGCGAGAGCGACCCTCCCGTCGCCGGCGAACTGCCCTTGAACTACGCCATCGGTTTCGCCGTATCGCCCACCTTCGGCGCCGTCCGCTACACCTTTGCCCTGGACATGGTGGACGTGACACGCACCGCCATTGGAGGCGAAAGCTGGAACAACCGCACCCGGGCCGGATTCGAGGTCGCCGTCGCGCCCGAACCGGACGGCACGGCCCTCTTTTCCGTTCTCTTTGGATGGAACGCAGGCCATTTTGGCGGTGGCATCCTCAGCCGCATCTACTTCCTGGAAATCGGATTCGGAAATTACACCGTGGAACGAGGCACCTCCATCGGGGAAAATCCGGAATCCCGGCGTACGCTGATCCTCGGATTCCGTTT
>CAZOXD010000239.1:0-4912 GCA_964583525.1 uncultured Pseudomonadota bacterium | reverse complement strand
AAGACGCAAAGACGCAAAGAACTGCGAACTGCAACGGCAAGTGGAACCGCCGATGGACGCGGATGGGGAGAGGGAAGGATCAAAATCCCCGGGGCGGGAAGCTTACCGGCACGGGGACAGCCCCGAGGGATTTAATAATGGCTGGTCCTGCGATATCCTTTGATATTATTGATGTATTTCCCCTGTTTGCCAATAAGGACAAAATCTTCTCTTTTATCGTCCCGATAAATCCCGATATTTCGGGGGAACATGCCTAAATTTTAAATCGTTTGCGAATGGAGATAACCGTCATCGCAAACAAAACCACGTTAATTACCGATTGAATCCCATTCCTGGATTCAGAAGATTCATCTTCAATCCACATAACGCGCGTGAGAGGCGTGATGCAGGCGCGAGGGGGCTACGTTGATTTGTGCAACAGAATCTCGCCGGAGGAGATTTCCGGCGTTTCCGGCAGGAAGGTGGGATGCTCCCGCACCCAAACCGCCGCCAATTGATTGGAATACTCCGCCGAAGTGCGGTCCTCGAAAATGCTGATGGAGGATTGCACCCCCATTCCCTCATCCACGATGTAGTAGGAGAGAAAACCGGGCGCCTTGCTGATGATGGGCAGGAATTCTTTATCGATTCGCCGCACGATTTCCCCAACGGAGGGGGTGCGGTAGCGTCTGATGATGGCGTACATGACTTTCCCCTGTGCAGGAGGGTTGGCAGGAAGGGACCAATGGAGATTGCTCTCAAGGTAATCGTACCACTATAGCCCCCTTTTTCAGATTCCTAATCCCGCAACACACACCACGCGGGTAGGGGGATGGTCGTGGAGGGAGGAAATTTATCAATGCTTCAAATCCCCGGGGCCGGAAGCTTACCGGTATGGGGACAGCCCCGAGGGATTTCAACCCCAATACCTTCGCCACTCCGTGTTCGGTGATGGTGGGCGGATAATGAATTTCCTTGCTGGCCCTCAGACTTTTCGGAGGCGGATTTTCCGAATCCTTTTTGGCGGGGTCTTGGGCACGTGGCGCCTGTCCAGTTGTCCAAGGGCAACGCTGGCCAACTCGTTGACCATCCGAATCTCATGCGGCCGTCGCCGCTTTAAAAGCGTGAGCAGATCGTCCAGCGCCCGCGGCCTTTTCCCAGGCGCTTGCCTCCGGTGCGATAAGCACCTGTACTTCGCCCCCAGCGCATCGTAAACGGTTCCGCTTATCCGGATTGAACGGCCGCGAGGTGGTTGGCGAATTCAGGGCCGCGCATCAGCGTCTGGCAGCGCTGGAAACGCCCTTGCGCATAGGCGCGGAAGTCTTCGGCCGGGTTGCGGCCGGCCACCTGCAAGGCGCCCCATAGTGTCCACAACAGGTCGCACATGCCCTTGTAGAGCACCATCCTGCCCAGTTTCGCGGCGGGGGGCGGGCCGCAGAAGTAGGCACCCAGCATGGCTTGATCCTGCTCGGGCCCGAATTCGGCTTCGACGGACAAATCCCCCAGGTCCCACATGGAATCGTTGTTGCCGGCGTATTCCCAATCGACGATGTACATGCGTGTGCCGGTATCGAGAAAATTTTCCGCCAGCGGGTCACAATGGCAGGGCGCCAGAGGTGCGGGATTCCCCGCCAGGGCCGCACGCACGGCTTCGGCCTCCGCCTGCACGGCTTCGTACCCCTCTGGTATCCAGGCCTGTTTACCCCGCAGAATGCCCAGATATTCGTCCATCATCTGGAATATGTCGAAGGGATTGGCGAAGGTTTCGCCACTGTCGTGGATCATGCGCAACGCCCGTCCGGCACGTGCCGCCGCGCCCTCCTGCTTGAACGATGCATTGTCCATGGTGACCGAACCGTGAATGAAGCGGGTCCGTTGCAGGCCGTCCCCGGCGTCGAAAAACAATACCTCGGCATTGACCCCTGCCCGGGCCGCGGCCTTGGCGTTGACCTCCTCATTCCTGCGGTTGATGTATTCCTCCGTGCCATCCTCCGCGATGCGCAGGACATAGGCCTCCTCTCCACCGCTTCCCTTGGCGGTAACCTTGTAATTGCGGTTGGTCAGTCCGCCCAGGCGCTCGAAATCAAAGTCCCCGGTCTCCCTGCCGGAAAAGAGAGGAATGCGCAACATGGCATGGGCGGCTTCATTCTCAGTCATGATTTGAGCCTTTCCATTTTTGCATCGTAAAGGGGGCCATCGTGCCGGGTGGCGGGGTAGACCTCTCCAAATGCCTCGATCTCGAAATCGTTGTGCTCTGTCTCCTCAATGGGTATGTAGCCGAAAACGATGGGCTTGCCGATGGTGTAGCCGAAGTTGGCGCTGGTGGTGACATCCAACACCTTCCCCCGGCGCAGGATGGCTTCCCCGCCGTACACCGCCGCCGGTTTTTCCAGGGTGAAAAACGAGAGCTTGCGGGTGACGCCGGCTTCCTTGACCCGGAGCAGGGCCTCGCGGCCGATGAAGTCCCCTTTTTTCATGTTTATCCGAAAGCCCAGCCCTGCCTCGTAGGGGTTGTAGTCAGGGGTGATGTCTCCGCTCCAATAGAGGTAGCCCTTCTCCATGCGCAGGGAGTCGATGGCCCGGTACCCCACATCGGCGATATCGAATTCCCGGCCCGCTGCCTTGAGGGCCCGGTAGACGGCCAGGCCATGTTGGTTAGGCATGTGCAGTTCCCACCCCAACTCTCCCACGTAGCCGATGCGCATGACCCGTGCCGGGTGGCCGGCAATGTCCATTTCCTTGAAATTGGCGAAGGGCAATGCCTCGTTGGAAACGTCGTCCGTGGTGACTTTTTCCAGTACCCGGCGCGCCTGGGGCCCACAGAGGTTGATGACGCAGTTCTCGCCCGTCATGTCGCGGATGCCCACTGAGCCATCGGTGGGGGCATGGCCTTCTATCCAACTGCGGTCGTGCACCCCAAAGGCGCTGCCGGTGACCACGTAAAAGCTGTCTTCCGCCGTGCGGGAGATGGTCAGGTCCGCCTCGATCCCGCCTCGCTCGTTGCAAAACTGCGTGTAGATGATCCTCCCAACCGGCCTGTCGATGTTGGAAACGGCGAGACGTTGCAGGGTTGCCAGCGCCGCCGCACCGGACACCTCGAACTTGCTGAAGGAGCATTGGTCTATCAGGGCCACGCGCTCCCGCACCGCCTTGTGCTCCTCTCCGGCGCAGGTGAACCACTCGGGGTGCATGAAGCTGGGCTTCTCCTCCGCGGCAGTCCCTCCGGGCACAAACCAGTTGGGCCGTTCCCAGCCGGCTTTTGAGCCGAATACCGCGCCGCATTCCGCCAGGGTGTCGTAAAGCGGGCTCTTGCGGATGCCCCGCGCGCTTTCGGGTTCCTCGCCCGGATAATGAACCAGGTAGGTTCTGCCGTAGGATTCCACCGTTCTCGGGTAGAGGAATTCCGGGGTGTCATGTTGGTCGTTGAAGCGGCGGATGTCGAGTGGCCACAGGTCGAGACTGGGCTCACCTGCCACGATCCATTCGGACACCATTTGCCCGACGCCGCCCCCCCCCGCAATGCCGATCGAGATTCCCGTGGCGGAGAAGAAGTTGTCGATGTTGGGCGCCCATCCCAGGATGAAGCCCTCGTCCGCCGACCACGGAATGGGCCCATTAATCAGGCGGCGGATGCCGACCTCGTTCACCACCGGGGTGCGAATGCCGGCGTTAAGAGCCAACTGCTCAAAGCGATCGAAGTTGCCGGGGAGCAGCTGCTGCGCGAAATGCTCCGGGATGCCTTGTCGGCCGAAGGGCAGGGTATCAGGCTCCCAGCCACCTATGGCCAGGCCGCGTACCTCTGGCTTGTAATAGATCAACAGGTCCGGGTCGCGCAGCCCCGGCATGTTTTCGGGCGCGCCGGGAATCGTATCCGTGACCATATACTGATGCTCCAGAGCCACGGCAGGGGTTTTCACTCCGGCCATCGCGCCCACATCGCGGCCCCAGAATCCGGCGGCATTCACGACGATGGCGCATTTGATATCGCCATGATCGGTATGCAAGGTCTCGACCCGGCGGTTGACCACCTGCATGCCCGTAACGCACACGCCCTGCACGATTTCCGCCCCTTTTTCCCGGGCGCCCCGGGCCAGAGCCTGGGTCACGGAGGACGGATCCAGATAGCCGTCGCTGGGAATGAAAGCCGCACCCCGCACGCCTTCGATGCTCATGATCGGGAAGAGTGCCTGCGCCTCCTTTGCCGAGATGATGTGCAACTCCAGGCCGAAGCTTTTGGCCAATGTGGCGGAGCGTTTGATCTCCAGCATCCGCTCATCGCTACTGGCCAGACGCAGGGAGCCCACTTTCTTCCAGTCCGTGGCCTGCCCCGTTTCTTTCTCCAGGGTGTCGTAAAGAGCCACGCTTCTCTGCAACAGGCGCGTCAGGTTCCGCGAAGAGCGCAGTTGGCCCACCAGACCCGCCGCATGCCAGGTGGCGCCCTGAGTGAGCCCGCTTTTCTCCACCAGCAGTACATCCTGCTTGCCCATCCGGGTGAGATGATAGGCGATCGAGCAACCGACAATTCCACCGCCAATAATGACGATTTCCGCATCCCGAATCTTTGTCATCAGGCTCTCTTATTTTTGGCCCATCGACTTTTTCCCCCGTTACGTAGAAGTTGATCCTCAGCCCTTCGGCCACGGGGCCGATCACCTCTGGCTCTGACACTGTGGCGATTAATGAGGCGACATATTCCACTTCGTAGTTATAACCATATCCGCTCATTAGCCCTCCTTTACGTTTGGGAGTGAGTTATCATGTACTGTACCCATACCTTTCCCAACAAAAAAGGGTCGCCACGATAAACTTCCGAAACGACGTTTTTTGATGGAGATGAGGGGGGGATCGAACCCCTGACCCCGATACTGCCAGCGTCGCGGATATCTCCTTGTAATTACAAAACTTGTCTGACCGTCACTTGTGCTTGGAATGG
>CAZOXD010000238.1:0-6316 GCA_964583525.1 uncultured Pseudomonadota bacterium | reverse complement strand
TTAAAAATTTCCCCTGGAAAGGGTTGACGGGGGGCGATTGGTACCCTACTTTGATGCTATCAGGAAAAGGGGAATTGTTTTCTGACACAATTCCCGATTACATCATTGCGGAACCAGGGAAAGGGAAATCGTGAGAACCATCGGGTATATCTGCCTTAATACCATGAGCCAACAGCCCAAGAACCTCGGGTTGAAGGAGCAGGAGCAGATCATCATGGATCATATCGCAACCAACGATTGGGAGTTGGTGGAAATGTACAGGGAATTGACCGATTCCAATAGCGGGCAGAACCAGCAACCCCAATTGCTGCGGATCATCGAGGATTCCGGCAAGGGAATGTTCGATGCGTTGGTCGTGGCCCGGCTGGACCGGCTGACCCGCAACATCCGCCAACTCAACACCCTGATCTCCCAGGTTTGCATCAAAAACGGCGTGGAATTGATTTCCATCGACGAAGGCCTGGACACCCGGGAGGATAAAGGCGAACTGGCGGTACGGATCATTGACATCATCACCAAGTGGGATACCAAGCGCATCTCGGACCGCACCCGGGAAATCATCGCCCGCAAGCGCGCCAAGGGGGAGCGGGTAGGACATGCGCCCTTCGGGTACACCTACTACAAGAAAAAGCTGATCGCCGTGGAAAACGAGCTGAAAACCGTCAGTCTGATCCGGGATCAGAGGGATCAGGGACTCAGCTACCACAAGATCGCCAAATACCTGAACGAGCGGAAAATCACCTCCAAGCGGGGTGGCATCTGGTACGCGGAAACGGTGAAGACCGTTTATCAGAATGCGAAGAGCAACCGGCATCGCCCCGACGATCCACCCCCCGAGTAATCAGCCGTGAATCGATCCCGGCGCCGCCTGCCGGATTCGCAGCACGATCCCAGCCGCGTGGAAGGCCAACCCATATCCTCAAGATGATCTCCTTCCCTGGATGATCTCCCCGCGCCCACACTCCGCCGGGTTTGGGCCGGGTTCGGCGAGGTTCCCTGGCTGGCGGGCCCGTTTCCGCCATTTCCCTTCCCTCCCCGCAAGAATTCGCCGCTTTGTAAGCGCCGTCACTGCACCGGTGGAATCTCCGTTCCAAAGTAGTTCCACCCGATGCGATCGTCCGCACCGGGTGTGTGCAGCGAAAATACAGCCCGCTGCGAGTTCATCCGAAACGGAAATCCCATCCCGGGCCCGGAATCCACCGCGTTCTTTTCCCCCGGCCTTGAAACCGCTCCCGCGACGAGGGCACGACATGAAACCTGGCACGCTCACAACCACCCTCGCGGCTCTGCTGGTGGCAATATTCATCCTCGCGGGGGTTCCTGCTTCCCCTGCAGCGCAAACCTCGAAGGAACTCATCCGGCGTTGGAGCGCCGAGTGGCCGCGCACGGATTTCTCCAAGTCCTCCATCAACCTGTGGGAGATCGTTTCCGGGGGGCCTCCCAAGGATGGCATTCCGCCCATCGACAAGCCCAGGTTCGTATCCAATTCCCAGGCGAAGAAATGGGTGCAGGCCAAGGAACCCGTCCTGGTCTTCGAGCATCGGGGCGACGTGCGGGCCTACCCCCTCCAGGTGCTGATCTGGCACGAGATCGTCAACGACGTGGTGGGGGGAAAACCGGTGGTGGTGACCTTTTGCCCCTTGTGCAACAGTGCGCTGGTGTTCGACAGGGAGGCAGGGGGCCGTCTGTTGGACTTTGGGACGACGGGAAAGCTGCGCAAGAGCGATCTGGTCATGTGGGACCGCCAGACCCAATCGTGGTGGCAGCAAATCACGGGGGAAGCCATCGTCGGGGAACTGACCGGCACCCGGCTTACCTACCTCCATGCGCCGCTGGTTTCCTTCCGCACCTTTCGGGAAGCCTTCCCCAATGGCAAGGTGCTTTCCAGGGAAACCGGAGTCTACCGCGACTACGGCGCCAATCCCTATCGGGGATACGACAGCCCGGAGAATACCCAGCCTTTCCTTTTTCGTGGCGCGGTGGATTCCAGGCTGCATGCCGTGGAACGGGTGGTGGTGCTGGAAATGAATGGGGAGGCCAAGGCCTATCCCTATGCCGAGTTGAGGAAAACCAGGGTGGTCAACGATACCGTAGGGGGGGTGGAAGTAGTGGTGTTTTTCGGCGAGGGGGTCACCTCCGCCCTGGACGGACCCATCATCGCCACCTCGCGGGATGTGGGAACCGGGGCCATCTTCAGGCGCACCCTCGCCGGCCGCACTCTGACGTTCCACCTGAAAAACGGGGCGCTGGTGGACCGCGAAACGAATACCCGGTGGAACCTGCTCGGACAGGCCCTGGAAGGCAAGCTGAAAGGCAACCGGCTGCCACCGGTCGCCTACGGGAACCATTTCGCATTCGCCTGGCTCGCCTTCCGCCCCGGCTCCAAGATCTACGCCGCACCGTGAACCGGGAGGCTTCCGGATCGCCGGTATGGGACCCTTACAGCTTGCGCACCTGGGGATCCTTCATGTTGGCTTCGGACTTCAATCTCCCCGAGAGGGTATCCGCCCCCGCGCGGTTTGTCCTCCCCACCCGAACCCGGTACCAGACCTGATTGTCCGCCGATTGGAAACGGTTCAAATAAGCGGAAAACCCCCTGTTTTTTAACCGTTTCACCAACTCCCGGGCGTTTTTTTCCACCTTGGAGGAAAATACCTGCACGGTGTAGGTGCCGCCCTTATCGGCGCCTGCGGTATTATTACCGGACATAGCGGGGGTTGCTGCCCGCGCCGGGCCAAGCCTGGTGTTCCCCGGCAGAGTGTTCGCAGGAGGTTGCCCGGGCAATTTTCTGGCCGCCGGTGTGGACAGCAATGGAAGCGGGGCGTTGGGGGCTTTCGTGGCGGAGGGTTTCTCTCCCGGGATCACCTCCCGCAGTTCCAACTGCTTGAGCCCCTTGTCCAACAGGCTTCGGGTGCGCTCGGTTATCCCCGCCTCCTCCACCTGCAAGCCCTCCAAGAGCGAATCCTTGGACTTGAGCGCATTGTTCAAGGCCAGGGTGCTCTGGAGATCGGCCGCGCCTTGACGGGCGTCCGGGGCCCGCATTTCAGCGGAGAGGGAAACGATGGCGTTGGGGTCGCGGATCGCCTTGCCCGTCACCACACCCAGATAGAACACCACGACACCCGTAAGCGCCATCAGGGTCAGCAGCAGATAAAGCGTGCGGCCCTCCATTTCCAGCCGGTAGGATTTTTTCGATCGTGCCGGGAATATTCGGGATCGGTTGGCCGAGGTCGCCATAGGCTCACCTCCTTGTGTCGATTAACGAACGGGAAGCAGGCGTGCCAGAGGCTGGCGGGCCGTTGGAATCCATTCCCGCCAATGCCTGCCTCCAGACTCCCTTCCTGGGGAGTTGGGCGGAGTACATAGCGTACCGCCATGATTCCGTCATGGCTACGCCCTTTGGCAAAAAAACTATAGCACGATCAATCCTTTGGGAAAAACCAAGAAATCGATTCCCGCGGATTCCTCCCTGCCGGGGATCTGATTTCCGGGGATCAATGAATGAAAAAATCCTCCCAATTCATTGTTATCATCCATGTTTTTATCATTTCATTCCGATTGCAGAGCGAATTTCACCCTGTCAGGATTCCGGACATGAATCGTGTGCGAGTCGGTGCGAAATCCCCGCGGGGATGGAAAGGGCGGGTCTTTACGCCTTCGAATCGACCGCAAGTTCCATTTTGGTACGGGATTTGATATCCATAAGTACAGGGAAAAGACGACCGGACGTTCCCGGAAACGGAAGCCGGCAGGGTGAACATCCTCCGCCGGGCAAAGAACTTTATCGGCCCACGGGCCCAACGGCCCACCAATGCCGGGTACCCCCGGATGGGAGAATGGCATGACTGAAGATATAATGTCCACGGTAGTTCCCGAGGAAGATAACTCCGAAGACGACGCTGAACTGTACTCCATGGTATCAACAGGGCAACGCCCGGCCGCATCGGCGCCTGCCGTTTCCCCCGCCGCGGACAAACCCTCGGTACTGCCCACCGGACCCGACGGGGAGGAATACCCGTTTCACGAAATCGAATTCGTACACGATGTTCCCCTCAAGCTCAGTGTGGAAATCGGACAGACGAGTTTATCGGTGCGGGAAATCCTGGGACTGTCCGTGGGAAAGAGTATCGAGTTCACCAAAGTGGTCGGGGAACCGATGGATATCACCATCAGCGGAAAACTGATGGCCAGGGGGGAAATTGTCGTGGTGAACGAACGCTACGGCGTGAGAATCAGTGAAGTAACCCGCCCGGACGACCACTATTCCTCGGAAACCTAGCCTCCGCTTAACTCTGCGTTTCCCTCTGTGCTTGAGGCGCGCCTACCATGCGGCGGGGCATCCAATCTCTGCTTCCTGTGGCCGGGCCTCATCGGATTCGCCGCTTCCGCGCGTTTCCTTTCGGCAAGGCGCCTTGCGCCGCGCATAGGAATCCAGCGGGGAGCATGCGATTCCATCCCCCGCATGGCAGCCATTAGCCGAACATGTTTTCCAGCAGATTGTCCACGCCGGATTGATCGAGCTTGTCCCAATCGTCGAAATGCAGGGATCCCCCGAACTGGTTCATCAACTCGGTATCCAGTTGATCCGCGATTTCCTGCATGACGAACACGTGCCGCAGGAGAACCTCGTCGGTTACCATTTCCAGTTCCATGGTGTATTTGAGGACAATGTATTGCTTGTGCCCCTTTTGGAACAATCCCAGCGATTCCCGCCGCTGGAGGATATTGTAATGAAGCAGATGACGGTATAGGTCGATGGTCGGTTCCACTCCGGTCACCAGCACCGAATAGATGCTGATATTGTCCAGGGCAGGGTTGATCTTCAACACCATCTGGGCTGAACCACGGCGCCAGGTAAACAGATCGTTTTTGGAGCGGTCCAATTCCTTCAGATTGGAATTTTGCAGACCGTTCCAAAAATCGTTGTACAATTTATCGGCCCAGGCCTGATCGTATTCGGTTTCGACATCGCCTGTAATGGTGGTATTTCCATACATCGCCATGATCAATCCATCGTGTGTGGTTGAAGGGTTGGAAGGGTATCCCGCCATGTCGTCAAGCCCATGATCCCCAATAATAATTCAAGTTTCCAGGCAGGTTGCCATCTTCCCGGAGGTTCCCAGGATAAACCGCACCGGGTCCTTTGGTAAACAACCTTTACGGAGATAATGATTCTCCCTGTTCCGTATTACCATAGTTAACGTCAATTCTTGAAAAAGGGTCTCGTCTTTTAACCTTATATATTCGGAGGAAGCAATGAAATTTGGAGTCAGCCTGATCAACCGGGGGGAAATGGCCACCCCGGAGAACATGATCCGCTTCGTAAAGAGGGCGGAGCAGTTGGGTTTCGATACCGTGACCATCAGCGACCATATCGTCATCCCCAAGGCCATGCCGGCAAACTACCCGTATCACCCGGAAGGGGAATTTTCCTGGGAGACCGCCCGGGATTATTACGAACCGTTGGCCACGCTGATGTTTCTGGCGGGCGCCACCACCTCTATTCGGCTGGGCACTTCCGTATTGATCATTCCCTACCGCAATCCGGTGGTGGTCGCGAAAATGATCGCCACCACCGATGCGCTTTCCGGCGGGAGGACCTTCCTGGGCGTGGGTACCGGGTGGTGGGAGGATGAATTCCGGGCTCTGGGCCTCCCAAATCATTTCTGGGAGCGCGGCGCCCGCACCGACGAATACATCCGCATTTTCCGCAACCTTTGGAGCGAGGAGAATCCGGCTTTTTCAGGGGACTTTTACAGCTACGGCGATTTGGAGTTTTCTCCCAAGCCCGCGCAAGCTGGGGGCGTGCCGATCTGGATCGGCGGTCATACCGGGCGCGCCTTGCGGAGAGCGGCGGAATTGGGGGATGCCTGGCATCCCATCGGATTGCGGCCGCCGGCATCGCTCACGCCGGAAGAGTTGGGCGCCAAGCGCGGGCAGTTGCACGAACTTTGCGAAAAGCTGAGCCGGGACCCAGCCGAAATCCTCATCGCCTTCCGGTGCCCGCTGGTGGCGTCTCCTTCCGCGAAAGGACCCATGGCGGGAGACTACGGCAAGATCCGGGAGGATATCCAGGCCTACCAGGCGCAGGGTGTGGGGCATATCACGTTCGATTTTCCCGTTTCCAATATTTCCGAGCTGATGGATGCGCTGGAGGGCGCCGGGGAAAATCTGCTGCCGAAATAGCCGGCAATACCGGGGGGAGCCTTGCTCCGCCCGGTATTGCCGGAAAGCTGGCGGGTCGCCGGAAAGGATCTCCACTGCTAAACACTGCGACTTATATAATTGCGCATTCAATTGACGATTCTTATGATTC
>CAZOXD010000237.1:0-6374 GCA_964583525.1 uncultured Pseudomonadota bacterium | reverse complement strand
ATATACACTACCAACGATCCATCGTCACGGAGGCTGTAGACCCATCCTGTGGCAGCAATTGCGCATCAACAGATGACGCCCGGATCGATATCGCAGAGATCGTCGAGGAGGAGTTTCGGTCCGGCCATGGCTCCTACTGTAGCCTAGCCTTATTATACATAGCGTCATAAAAACATGCGTATCGCCCTTCGAGACGCCTTGCTCCGCAAGGCTCCTCAGGGAGGCGGTTAAACTGGGAACTGAAACCCGCGTCCCTGAGGAGGGCTCCATGGGAGCCCGTCTCGAAGGGCGCGATCAATATCCGGAATCATAAGAATCGTCAATTGAATGCGCAATTATATAAGTCGCAGTGTTTAACAAGGATATTTCCCAAATAACCATTTGGAATCATAATTCCTCATCCCGGAAAGATTCCATCACCGGAAGCAATTCACGTTTCTCCATTTCCATCCTTTCCGTGATTCAGGGCCGGAGACCGAAGGATCGATCCAATCCTCGACGGGTCCGAATTGGGTCGTTATGCGTTTAAGAAGGAGGGGCACCGGCCTGGCCGAACCCTTCGGCCCTCCTGATTCGTCTCAGGATGTTTGGAAACTCGCATCCGGGGAGGGCATGAAGTGGCCGGGTTGAAGAGGAGCATGACGCCAGGGAGATAACCAACCAGGATGTTTAACCTATCAATCCCCAAGAGTGAAACATGAGTGCAATGGATCAATTGATCGCGGCGTTGGATGACGGTTCTTTCGATGCGGCCTTCGAGGGCGCCATCGATGGTCTCGACAAATCCGCATTGTCCGGCCTGAAGGCCGATATGGAAGGAAAGATCGAGTCGATCTCCGACCAGCAGAAACGGCATCTTTTCAAAAACGGAATCAGTTCCATCCAGATGATCATGGACACGATGTGATCCCGGTATCGGCATGCCCCAGGGACGCGCCTCCTCCCCTGGCGCGCCCGGCATCCTTTCTGGGCCATTGAATCCGGAAAGATTCCATCACCGGAATAAATACACCTTTCCCCCCTCACAACTCCTGGAGAATCTAGCGAATATACTCCTCTGCGTATTCACGCACGTGATACCCGTCCAATACGTGGAAAAAGCGGATCTTGCGCAGGGTGCCCGGATTGAGTTGCCCCAGGGGCAGGTAAACCACCTGCTTGCCCATCCGCCCCGCCAGCCCGTGGAACCAGGAGCGCGGAGGGCGTTCGGCCACGTAGAGCACCATCCGCTCCTGGCAGAAATCCAATCCGGCCAGCAGCAGCCGCTCGGCCTTGCTTCGGGCCGCCTCGTAATAGGGGTCGTTCCACACGTCGAACATGCGCTGGGGCGGAAAGGACATCACGAATCCCCCGTACTCGCAGCGGCTGATCCCGGGACCTGCCAGGTGTTCGCCGGAGGGGGTGGCGTAGAAAGCCATGTCGGATTCCTGGTTATGCTCCCCCCGCCAAGTCACCAGCCATGGATACCGTTCCTCGCCCCCCGGTTCACTGCTGCGTTCACGGCCACCCGGCCTTACCTCCGCTTCCCTGTCCTCATCGAAGATCACCACCACCGATCCCACCTTGCCGGACATGGGCATGGTTTCCCGTACGTAGAGCTTTTTTTCGTGCCAATTGCGCAGGGTTTCCCGCACGTCCACGCCATCCTTGAGGGAAACCCGGAACGGTTCCACCCGCGTGCGTTCGGCGGTAAGCATGGCCTTGGCCTTGTGCTTGAGGTAGTGCCCGTAGTCCTCGATCACCAGGTCTTCCGGAGGATGGGAGCAAATGGAGCGTCCGGACCATTGGGATTTCCAGCGCCCCCCGAACTGTTCCCGCAGCCTTTTTTTGCGGGCGAAGGAGCGCAGTTGGGGCCTCCTGCGGCGGATTTTGCGGCGCAAGGTCAGCTTGCGGCTGCCGATGGTGGCGAAGGATTCCTCCAGGTCGATGGTGGGAAGCAGCCCGGAACCGTCCTGCCAGGGATAATGGCTGCCCAGATTCCACACCTCGAAACCGTAATCGTCGTCCACCACCCCGCGGGCAGCGGTCACCAACTGGAACAGGTCGGGCACCATCCCTCCCTCCACCAGGGCGTATTTCTTGGAAAACGTGCCGATCTGGCGCATCTGGCGGGGGTCCACTTCCTCCAAGTATTGTTCGTGGTAGGTTTTGGCGGCATCGATCAGCAGGGTCTCGCATTCCTCCTCACGGTGAGGTCCCGGCGTGGCCTGGCCGGCTTCCTCTCGCGCATCCTTTCCGGCGGCTCCTTTTCTCCACTCCTCGTAGGATGCGGCGAGAAAGGGGGATTCGGTCATGAATTCCATGGAAGATCTGACGGACCAATTGTACAGCCGCAGCCGGCGCCCCCTGGCCCGGCCCAAGGGGCGGGGCTGGGGCGTGCGCAGCTTTTCCAGCACCCCCGGCAGGTGGGCCGCTCCCAAGACGCACAGGATCCGCCCGTTATTCTCTTTCGGATCCTCCTCCTTCGCTCCTGCTGGCGGTGGTTCAGCCGATTGCCCAGCCGATTGCCCAGCCAATTGTTGCAGCGCATGGGCCATCATGGTTTCCCGCTGCTCGTCCTGCGGGTGCCGGACGTTGCCAGCGTTGGCGTAGTACGCCTCCATGAAGGGCGCATACCCGATACGGTGCAGAGCGTGGCTGTCCGGGACGGGCTCGCTGAGCATCGGGTACTGATCCACGTCCAGGTCGATCAGTTCCACGGGAATTCCCAACTCACGGGCCGTGCGCAGCGCCTCCATCATTCCATCGGTGGGCTCCACGGCCAGGAAGGGGTGCGCCTCCTCGGCCTCCTCGCTGAGGATCAGCGACAGGAAGGGTAGCCGGTTCACCGCTTGCAGCAAGGGCTCGCGCCAGGTTCCGGGCAGTTCCACCGCTACCGCCCGGGGCGGGTGGGCCAGCAGGGTTTCCCGCACCACAACCGCGAACTCCAGCCGTCCATGGAAGATGGGGAGAAAATCGATGGTGCCATGGGAACGCAAGAAGGCGAATTTTTCTTGGGAGGCACTCCCGGCATCATTCCCGGTTGATTTTTTAACCATCCGATCCATTGATAACGTGTGGGGAATTGCAAGGAAAAGAATACACGCGTGATCGAATCTCTCCAGTATTTCCTGGTTATCCTCCATTCGATCCAAATTCGCCACACCCGGCAATTGCAGCAGGCAGCATGCTCCCTATTGTCGCCCCTACCCGCCTCGCGCGACCTCACGCCCCTGCCGCCAGCGCAGTGCGCGGCCGGAAGGCAGTTGCCCCGCCATCCGCCACAGGTGGCGGTTGATTTCCTCCAGCGGGGCGTCTTCCAGCAGAGCCTCCAGGGCGGCCCAATGCCCTTTCATCGCCTCCACGGCCAGGCGGGCCTTTTCCCGGCCAGCCGCGGTCAGGCGCAGCACCACCGTGCGTTTGTCCTCCAGGGAAGGCCGCCGTTCCACCAGTCCCGCACCCACCAGCCTGTCCACCAGCCGGCTGGGGCTTCCCGTTTCGCAGAGCAGGCGGCTCCCCAACTCGCCCAGGGAAAGGGGACGCAATCCCGAAAGCGCCTCCAGCACTTCAATCTGGGCGGGCGTGAGGCCCAGCGGCCGCAGGGCTTCTCCCAACATGCGGCCGCTCTCCCGCTGTACCGCCAACGCCAGATAATGGAAGGCTGCGATCTTTTCCATGGGCTCCTTTCGGGACATCCAATCCTTATTATATTTTTCTGTATACATGATATAGCATACATGATATATCATGTAATAACACGGAAAAAAAGGATCAGTTTCCCTTGGCGAGCAATTCTCCCATGGCTTGGACGATGTGCTCGGCGACCAGGGATTTGTCCAGCAGTGGGAGGCGTTCCGGCTCCAGATCCGGCATACCGGGGATTCCCCGCCGGAGGAGGGTCACCCGGTTCTTCTGGCTGTCGAACCCCGATCCGGGCTCGGTGATGTCGTTGGCTACCACCAGGTCGGCATTCTTGCTGGTGAGCTTTTTCTGGGCATTGGCCAGCAGATGCTGGGTTTCGGCGGCAAAGACCACGGAGATTTGCCCTGGCCGCTTGCGGGCGCCGGCCTGGGCCGCGATATCGGGATTTTCCTCCAGTTCCAGGGAAAGGGTGGGCTGCCCCTGGTGCTTGATTTTTTGCTCCGAAGGATTAATCACCCGGTAGTCGCTCACGGCGGCCGCGAAAACCAGGGCGTCCTGGGCGCCCTGGTTTTCCATCACCACCGCCCGCATTTCCTCTGCGCTTTTGACCTGGCTCAGGGTGACCCGCTCCGGTGCGGGGAGATGGACTGGCCCGGAGACCAACAGCACTTCCGCCCCCGCATCCCGGCAAGCCCGGGCGAGGGCATAGCCCATCCGGCCGCTGGAGCGGTTGGTGATGAAGCGCACGGGGTCGATATTCTCCACGGTCGGCCCCGCCGTGATCAACACCTTGCGTCCCTGGAGGGTGCGGGCGCCGGGCTCGCCGGGAGGGTGTTCGACGGTTTGCCCCTGGGCCCGGCGCGCGAAATAGCTTTCCAGCCGTTCCACGATCCGTTCCGGTTCCGCCAGCCGGCCGGGGGCTGACTGCTCCTGATGCTGGAATTCGGCCAGGAACCCGGTCTCGGGGTCGATGATGTGCACACCGCGCTGCTTGAGCACCTGGATGTTCTCCCGGGTGGCAGGGTGATCGAGCATGTGCTCGTTCATGGCCAGGGCCAGGTAGACTGGGGCCGTAGTGGCCAGCAGAACTGTGCTCAGCAGGTCGTCGGCCAGCCCGGCACGCAACTTGGCCGCCAGATTGGCCGTGCAGGGGGTCACCAGCACCAGGTCCGCCCGCTGGGCCAGTTGAATATGGCTGATGCTGCTTTCCCGGCTCAGGTCGAACAGGCTGGTTCCCACGGGGCGGCCCGAAAGGGTCTGGAAGGTCAATGGGCGCACGAATTCCCCTGCGTGCTCCGTCATCACGACGCTCACCTCGGCTCCCGCTTCCTTCAGCAGCCGCAGCACCTGCACCGCCTTGTAACAGGCGATACCGCCGGTGACGCCCAGCAATATTTCCCGTCCCGCCAGATGGGTCATTGCCCTTCCTTGATCGCCTATGTTCAACCCCTTCCCATTCGTTCCGGATCCCGCGTGAATCCCGGTTTATCCGTTCAAGAACCTGGCCACGGGTAATATTTTCCGGATGGAATACCCACTATTTCAGTTTGAATGACCTGTTTGGAAAGTACAAGGAAGACTCCAACCAGTCACCCCTCCCCGAACAATTCCTGCTGAATGAAACTGGTCCCGTCCCTGGCATAAAGGGGTGGGGCCGTGGGATCGTAGTGCGCCGTGCTTGCGGGCTGAGGGAGCCGTTCCAGTCCGGCCCGGCGGCGGGCCAGGGCGAAGATCTGCGTCACCGCGTCCGCCCGGGGACCCTCACCGCGCATGCGGAGGCCGAAGCGGGAATCGTTGAGATCCCCGGAACGCACCTGCCGCAAGGCTCCCAGTACCTTCTCCCGGCGTGTTGGCTGGCAGCGTTCCAGCCATTGCGAGAAAAGATCCCGCAGGCCATGCGGGAGGCGCAGCAGGATGTATTGCGCCCAGACGGCTCCGGCGTCGGCCGCGGCGGAGAGCACGGCCGGAATCTCATGGTCGTTGAGGCCGGGAATCACGGGCGCCATGCTCACCCCCACCGGAATTCCCGCCTCGGTCAGTCCGGCGATGGCCTCCAGGCGGCGCTTGGGGGAAGAGGCCCGGGGTTCCATGGATGCCGCCAGGGCAGGATCCAGGGTGGTGATGGAAATCAGCACGCGGGTTAGATCCCGGGAAGCGAGATCGCCCAGGATATCCCTGTCCCGCAACACCAGGGCGTTCTTGGTAATCACATCGACCGGATGGGCCAGCCGCCGGAACACCTGCAGGCAGCGCCGGGTCACTTCCAGCTTCTTCTCCACCGGCTGGTAGCAGTCGGTATTTCCGGAAAGCACCACCGGCTCGGGCTCCCAGCCACGGGAGCGCAGGCGGGCTTCCAGCAGGGCTGGCGCTTCCAGCTTGACCATGATCCGCGACTCGAACTCCAATCCCGCGGAAAAGCCCAGGTACTCGTGGGAGGGACGGGCGTAGCAATAACTGCATCCATGCTCGCAACCCCGGTAGGGATTGACGCTCCAGCGGAATCCCAAGTCGGGACTGTCGTTGCGCGAAAGGATGGACTTGGAGGTGTCCCGGAAGAACTCCGTGCGTGGCTCCCATCCCCGCTCTCCGGCGAGCCGTTCCGAATCCAGCCAGTCTCCGTCCCAAGGCATATCCAGGCGGTCGAAGCGGTTGGCGGGGTTTTCCGCCGCTCCCCTGCCCCGCATGGGCGGCCCTGGATTTGCTATACATAGCGTCATAAAAACATGCGTATCGCCCTTCGAGACGCCTTGCTC
>CAZOXD010000236.1:0-6431 GCA_964583525.1 uncultured Pseudomonadota bacterium | reverse complement strand
GGAGATGAAGCACTATGAGCACGAGTCGGACCGCTATGTGCCGGGTGGAATGGAATCACTGGACCGCGAGCCCGACGGCAGCTATCGCCGGCCCGAAAGGCCGGGCGGCAGGGGTGGGGAGGATGGGGGTGGGAATAGCGGGTTCTATGGGGAGGAGTCGGAATTACGAAAGGAACCCGATTCCCCCGAGCGTTGAGCCACGTCCTGACCTGAACGCATCGCAGGGCGGGGATGGGAGGGAAGGAGAGAAGCGAATGGCAACTACGAATCCGCGGATAGACGCAGATAACTGCGACAACGACTACCGATGAGTTGCGATTTCCGGTGCAGTTTCCCCTCTACGCGGCTGTTCAAATTGCCGTGGGGAGGGGAGAATCGTGCGACTCGCAAGCGATTCCGCAGGCCAGGGGAGAGGTGCGGTTGCAGTCGCAGTTCTTTGCGCCTTTGCACGAGGCCGTGGCCGTTGCAATTATCCGCGTTTATCGGCGTTCATCCGCGGTTCCTATGCTGTTGCTTTTCGCAGTTCCCATCCGCGCAATCCGCGCAATCTGCGGATATACAGTTGGTTTTCCCCCTCTGGCGCCATGCCCTGGGCGCATCGCAGGGCTCGCCGATGAGGCAGCGTCATGGATCAGGGGACTACCGGTCCTCCCGGGCGGGAGGGGAGAGGTGCTTCTTCACCAGGACGCTGAGGTGCGAATTGAAATAGTCGAGCATCTTGGACGGGCGGTTGACCCGGGACATGCGCTCCCAGCGTTCGAATTCCCCCTGGGCCCCCAGTTCGGGCCATTTGCGCAACTGGCGGCGTTCCAGATCGTAGCCGAGCAGCCGCGCGGCCTCGTAGCCGAGCCAGTGGCACCAGCCACGGGTGAAGGTGTGGAAGGGAGTACGCCCGGCCAGGCCGGGCAGGGCGTAGCTGGCGGACAGGTGGCCGGCGGCCAGTTGCACCACGGAATAGACCACGAAGGTGGGCCGGGTCATGCGGCGCAGCAGGTGGTACGCCCCCTCGTGATGGTAGACCGGGTAGCTGTAGCGCAGGAAATCGTCGATGAACTCCTCGGGTGGCAGATCGGCATCGGTCTGCATTTCCCGCAGCCGGAGCCGGTCCTCCCACTTCCAGCGGGGATGGTCTGGCACCTGCAATCTGTAGGGGAGCAGGAAGGACCGCAGCGGTTCCACCAGCGTATCCAGGTCGCCACCCTCGGCGATGATGTTTCCCCGGCAGAACTCGCACTCCAGGCCCAGCCCTTCGATCTCACGCAGTTCGTTTCCCGGGAAGCGGCACACGAAGCAGCGCCTGGCCTCCCCGAAGCAGGGCTTGCAGACGTACTTGTCGTAGTCGTTGTAGAAGGGCTCGTCATCGGGAATGGTGTCCCGGCATTGGTAACAGATCACTGTCCCCTCCCCGCGGGTTTAATAGACCGGGGTGGTATGGGCCGGGGCCGGGGGGCTTGGGACTCCGGCCCGGATTCCTCCCGTTGCTTGCCGGCATATTCCCGGGTCCATTTCAGGGCCCATTCCAGGGCCTCTTCCAACGTGACGATGCTTCCATCCAGTTGCCGCTCGAATGCTTGGCGCACGACCTCGCCCATGGCCGGGCCGGGGGTCATGCCCCGCTCGATCAGGTGCCGCCCCTGGAGAAGGGGCTCCGGCTTGGCGTCCCATACCCCCAGGTGGCGGGCCGCGGATTCCAGCCACGGCCCTGCCGGAAATTCCCGCTCGGCCTGAAACACCCGATCCCCGTGAATCGCCTGGTCACGGGCCCGCGCCGCGCGCAGCAGGAAGGGAATCGACAACCGCAGGGCGAGGCGGCGAATCTCGCCGGGGCAGCCAGCGGGGCTCTCTCCGGGCGCCTTCCCGAACCGGTCATGGAGGCGTTGGGGCGCTTCCAGATCGGCCAACAGTTCCGACACGGCCGTTATGAAGCCCGATTCGTTGGTCAGCCTCCCTAAGAATATTTCCGCCGAAGTCAAAACCGAAGATTGCGGCGAGGATTGCGGCGAGGATTGCGGCGAGGATTGCGGCGAGGATTCCGGTGGGATCTCCGCTTCCGGGGTCCCTTCCGGCGCGGGATCCCCGGTGGGGTCTTGGGTGTGCGGTGGGGCCTGCGCCATGCGGTGACAGAGGGCGGCGGTCATCAGCACCAGGTCCTCCTTCCCCTCACCCGTCCGCAACTCTGCGGAGCGGTCGGTCATGGCCAGGGTCAGCCGCCAGGGTGTGCGGTCCGGCACGCCTCCGCCTTCTTCGGGGTTATATCCCGCATCGCGCAGGCTTGCGCGCTGCAGGGCCGGGGCCTCCCGCAGCGCCCGCAACTCCGGGAAGTGCTCCAGCACGCCCAACGCCTCGCCGTACTCCAGTCCGATGGAAGGGCGCGGCGAGAGCAGCAACAGCTTTTTCACTTCTTCCCAGATCCGTTCGCTGGGAAGCTCGCCCAGATCCAGGGAACGGCACAGCGCCAGGGTTTCCTCCTCGATGCGCAGCTCAAAGCGCGCCGCGAACTGCATGGCCCGCAGCACCCGCAGGGGATCCTCGGCAAAGGCGGGGCCAACGTGGCGCAGGATGCGCGCCTCCAGATGCCGCTGCCCTCCGTGGGGATCCAGCAGGGTGTCCTCCAGAAAGGCATACCCGATGGCATTGATAGTGAAATCCCGGCGCGAGGCGGCCTCCTCGAAGGTCATGGTGGGATCGGTTTCCACCTCGAAGCCTTTGTGCCCCTTGCCGATGTTGCTTTCCCGCCGGGGAACGCTGATGTCGTATTCCGCTGCCCGGGTATTCAGCTTGAGCACCCCGAAATGCCGCCCCACCAGGATCACGTGGCCAAACGGGGAGAGCAGCCGCCGCAAGCGCTCCAGGTGCAGGCCGAACACCTCCACGTCGAAGTCCTTGCCGAGGGGAATTCCCAGCATCCGGTCCCGCACCCAACCGCCCACCAGAAGCGGACGCCCGCCGGCACCGGCAATGGTCTCGCCGATGCGCTTTAATTCGGCGGGAATCTCGAATCTGGGGGAGCCGGATACACTGGGCATGACGTCTCGCCGTCAGGGGATGTGGGGTTTATTCGGGGGACGACCCGGAGAGAAACATGGTAGCCTCAAGCGAAACGTTCATCCTCAATCATAACCAGGGAAGCGGCACCGCGGCAATATCCACTTCACAAGAAAGAATATGGAAAATCATCTCTCCCATGGCGAAAGTTATTGCCGGCTTGCGGGATCGGACATGCCCCGGAAATCCACTGTCGTTTTAAGGACTTCGCCCGGTGGAAACGATAGGAGCAAAGAGGTAGAAATAAAATGGTTGCTTTATTGGCAAAAATCGCGGGAAAATATTGGAGCAATTATGAAGAAATTATAGAAAGAAAAATAGCGGTAGAATCAATCGTGAAAATTTAGATAAGGGATGAATTTTTCCCGGGGAATTTCTTCCCGCTTCCCGAATGTAACAGTTGCCTCAACCTTGGAGACCCGTTTCATGAAAAAACCCGTACCGACACTCAACGAAGAGCAAACCTCCGCCATGATCAGAAGCACATGGGGATCGGCCCAGGAACGGGACCGGCAAATCCTGACTTTTCTGCTCCACACGGGATTGAAAATCAAGGAATTCGTGGATTTGAACGTGGCGGATATTTTCACGGGCAAGCGGGTGAAAAAGGTGTTGCTCATACCGGGAACCAAGGGCAGGGAACCTCGCAAGGTTCCCATTTCCCGCGAAACGAGGGAAGCCATCGCCATCATGCTGGAATTCAATTCGACACAGGGCTATGGGATGGCCCCCGGCGACCCTCTGGTGGTCAGCCGGCAGCGCAACCACAAGGATGGCAGCTACCGCATCACTCCCCGTCAGGTGCAGCGGATCGTGAAAACTCTGCGCGAAGATGCCTCTCTCGGCTTCAAGACAACCCCTCAGACCCTGCGCCATACCTTCGCCAAGTCAGCTCTGGAGGCCGGCGCCGACTTGAAAACCCTGCAACGGCTGCTAGGGCACCGTTCCATCAAGACCACCCGCGACCTATATGGTGGGGAAATCCAGGCCGTTGAGTAGCTGGCCGGGACTCTCCCCCCTCCCACCCGCAATTGCCGGCCCCTGGCGGACGGAATTTCATCCAGAATGCCGCATCCAGAACGCCGCGGCCAGATCGGGGCCGGGAGGTCCGACAGGTGGCATGTAATCCCCTCCCCGCTAATGGTTCTCCCGGGGCACGTAATCCCCACTCCCTCCCACCAGAAAGTCGAAGTCCGCGCCCTGGTCGGCCTGCAGCACGTGCTCCACGTAGAGCCGGGCGTAACCGCGGTTGAGCCGCTCGTTTGGTACAGGCTTCCAGGCCGAGCGGCGCTTTTTCAATTCCTCGTCCGTCACATCCAGGTGCAGGCGGCGGGTTTCCACATCCAGTTCGATGGTGTCCCCGTCCCTCACCAGCGCCAGTGGCCCGCCCACGGCGGATTCCGGTGCTGTATGGAGCACGACCGTGCCATAGGCGGTGCCGCTCATGCGGGCGTCGGAAATGCGCACCATGTCGGTGATGCCCTTCTTGAGCAGCTTGGCGGGCAGCGGCAGGTTGCCCACCTCCGCCATGCCGGGATATCCCCGGGGACCGGCCCCCTTGAGCACCATCACGCAGTTCTCGTCCACGTCCAGGGCTGGATCGTCCACCCGCTCATAGAAATCCTCGATGCTTTCGAACACCACCGCCCTTCCCGTGTGCTTCATCAATTCCGGCGTGGCCGCCGAGGGCTTGATCACGGCGCCCTGGGGAGCGAGGTTCCCCCGCAGCACGGCAATTCCAGCGGCAGGCTTGAAGGGCGCGGCGCGCGTATGGATCACCTTGCTGTCCCAGCATTGGGCGTCGGCGATGTTCTCCCTCACGGCGGCGCCGGATACCGTGAGCGCTCCGCCGTGGAGCCAGTCGCCCATCTCCTTCATCACGGCGGGCAATCCCCCGGCATAATAGAAGTCCTCCATCAGGTAGGCGCCCGAAGGTTGCAGGTTCACCAGGCAGGGCAGATCGTGGCCGAGGCGGTCGAAGTCCTCCAACTCCAGCTTGACCCCGGCCCTCCCAGCCAGGGCCAGCAGATGCACTACCGCGTTGGTGGAACCCCCGATGGCCGCGTTGACCCGGATGGCGTTCTCGAAGGCTTCCCGGGTCAGGATGTCCGAGACGCGCAACCCTTCGCGCACCATGGCCACGATGCGGCGGCCCGTGATATGGGCGGAGGTATTGCGCCGGGCGTCCGCGGCGGGAATCGCCGCCGTGCCGGGCAGGGTCATTCCCAGCGCCTCGGCCATGGAGGCCATGGTGGAGGCCGTGCCCATGGTGTTGCAATGGCCGATGCTGCGGGAGTTGCCGGCCTCCGCGGAGAGGAACTCCTCGGGCGACAGGTGGCCCGCGCGCACTTCCTCGCTCAAGCGCCAGACATCGGTGCCGGAGCCCAGCTCCCGGCCCTGAAACCGTCCGTTGAGCATGGGGCCGCCGGTGAGCATGATGGCGGGCATATTGACGCTGGCCGCGCCCATCAGCATGGCTGGCGTGGTCTTGTCGCAACCGGAAAGCAACACCACCCCATCCAGCGGATTGGCGCGCAGGGATTCCTCCACGTCCATGCTCATCAGGTTGCGGAACATCATCGTGGTGGGGCGCATCACCGGTTCGCCCAGGGACATGGCCGGAAACTCCAGGGGAAAGCCCCCGGCCTCCCACACACCGCGCTTGACCACCTCGGCTACCCCCCGCAGGTGCTCGTTGCACGGCGTGAGCTCCGACCAGGAATTGCAGATCCCGATCACGGGGCGCCCGTCGAAGAGGTCGTCGGGACGGCCCTGGTTCTTCATCCAGGAGCGGTGCAGAAAGCCATTGCGGTCCGCCTTGCCCCACCAGGCGGCGCTGCGGAAGAGGGTCTTGTCGCTCATGATAGTAATCCTTTCTCGATTGTCTATTATATATATAGGATGTATATGGATGGACGATTCGATCCATCGGGACAACAAAATATCCGTCCAATCCAACCGGGCGGGGTGAGGGATCCGGGCCGTGCCGCCACCCGCGGCCCCAGCGATCCGGAAGCGGCGCTATCCATGATATTGCTTGCTTACTGCGCTTTCCACCCGCCGCGCAACTTTTCCCCGAAGCGGCTCCGGCATGACTTCCCACCCGCGCACCCCGGCCGGGGGGAGGTGAATTCCGCATGGAAGCGGCAACGATGAAAAACGGCGGAACCGGTACAACCCGGGCCGGGCAATGGAAAATATTTGCAAAAATTCAATAATGTTTTCAAACTTATATGCACTTATACCCTAAATGGGTGTTTCCTTCCCGGGGTTTCTTTGGTGGGCTTTTCTGTAATCGTGAAAATAGAATTTTAATTACAAATTTTTTTAAGCGTTATTTCATTTTTTGGATGTGAAAAGGATCGAAGTTCTGCCGTTGACTTGGA
>CAZOXD010000235.1:0-6441 GCA_964583525.1 uncultured Pseudomonadota bacterium | reverse complement strand
CCGCACGCAGGGAGGGAAAACTGCCACGACACATTACCGGGAGGCACCCCTCCACGTGTACGGGGAGGGGAGACACCGCGAAAGCGGTGTGGGGGAGGGGTTTCGCCGTTGATAAATCATCCAACCTTTGAAGCAATTCATCATATCTTTAGAAATTCGATTTATTAGTTTTGCTAGAGGTATAAAGAGTTTTCCCGCGATCGGTTACAGCATTAACGTGGCGTTGATCTCGTCCAGGTCCTCCCGGGAGGGGCGCAGTTCCTCCTGGCTGAGCAGCGAGAGGGGGGTATCGGTCAGGTTCTCGATCTCGGCGAGATTGGGGGCGTCCTCATCGATATAAATGAGCCCGGTGAGGAACTTATGGTTGGCCCGCGCCTTTTCCAGAATGTTCAGGGCCTGGATGCGGTCCAGCGGGTCGTGATCCTTCAGCTTGTGCAGGGTGATCACCCCGGCTTCGTGCATGCGCACCCGCAAGTCGGTGCCTTCCTTGTAATCGGCTTCCACGGGGTCGAAGTCGGGGATGAAGTCGATCTCCTGCAACGCCTCGCGGTTGGCGCGGATGTTCTTCAGGCTCTTGGTGGAGCCCTCATGGTCGTTGAAGGTGACGCAGGGACTGAGCACGTCGATCACGGCCGTTCCGTGATGGTTGAACGCGGCTTCGAACAGGGGCGCCAGTTGCTTGCGGTCGCCGGAAAAGCTCCGCGCCACGAAGGTGGCGCCCATCTGGATGGCCAGGGAGGGAATGTCGATCGCGTCCCAGGGATTGGTGGCGCCCTTGCGCTGGCGGGTGCCGCGGTCGGCCGTGGCGGAGAACTGGCCCTTGGTGAGCCCATACACGCCGTTGTTTTCCACGATGTAGCACATGCGCAGGTTGCGCCGCATCATGTGGACGAAGTTCCCCAGGCCGATGGAGGCGGTATCGCCGTCGCCGGATACCCCGATGGGAATCAGGTTGTGGTTGGCCAGACCCGTGCCCGTGGCCATTGCCGCCATGCGGCCATGGATGCCGTTGAAGCCGAAGCTCTGGTTCATGAAGTAGTTGGTGGTTTTGGCCGAACACCCGATGCCGCTCAGTTTGAGCACCCGCTGGGGGTTGATGCTCGCCTCGTAGCAGGCGGTGATGATGGAGGCGGTGATGGCATCGTGACCGCATCCCTTGCAAAGCGTGGAAGGGGCCCCCTCGTAGTCTTTTTTGGTCAGGTTGAGCCGGTTGGAGGGGGCCTGAATCTGTGTGGCGGGTTCACTCATGGGTGTTCTCCCTTGATTAAATTCACGATCTGCCCAGCAGTCACCGGAAATCCGTCGTAGACAAGAATCGGCTTGATGCGGGCGGCATGCTCGGGAAATTCGTCCCGCAGAATCTGGGTCATCTGGGCATCCCGGTTCTGCTCCAACAGAAACACCTCCTCGTGGGCGGCGATGAAGTCCTTCACTTCCCCGTTGACGGGCAGCGCCCGAAGGAGCAGGTGATCCATGGGGCGACCTTCCTCCGCGATGCGGTCCAGGGCCTCGCAGGCCGGGAAGTAGCTCGACCCGAAGCTGATCAGCCCCGCAGCGCCGCCGCTTCCGTTGTGGATGATCGGCGGGGGCACCGAGGCGCGGGCGGTCTCGTATTTTTTCCGCAGGCGATCCAGCAGTTCCTTGTAAACCTGGCTGCTCTCGCTGTAATTGGCATCCACTCCGTGCCCGGAGCCCCGGGCAAAGTAGGCCGCGGCAGGATGGTCGGTGCCGGGAATGGTGCGCGGGGTGATCCCGTCCCCGTCCAGGTCCAGATAGCGTTGGAATTTCCCGCCGGCAGCCTCCAATTCCTTCTTCCCCAGCAGCTTCCCCCGGTCGAAGGGTTGCTCGGGGTAGGCAAAAGGCGGGGAGATGCTCAGGTTCATGCCGATATCCAGGTCGAGCATCACGAACACCGGGCACTGAAAACGGTCCGCATAATCGAAGGCCCGCCACGACAACTCGAACGCGGAGGGATTGTCGTGGGGAATCAGCACCAGGTGCCGGGTGTCGCCGTGGGAGCCCTGGTGCATCAGGGTGATGTCCGCCTGCTGGGTGCGGGTGGGCAGGCCGGTGGAAGGGCCACCCCGCTGCACAATGTAGAAAACGCAGGGCACCTCTACGAAGTAGGCCAGCCCGATGCCCTCCTGCATCAGGGACAACCCGGGGCCCGAAGTGGAAGTCATGGCCCGCGCGCCGCAGAACCCCGCGCCCACCACCATGGCCGCCGAGGCCAACTCGTCTTCGGCCTGGAGGATGGCGAAGCGGTTCTTCCCTTCCGGGTCCGTGCGGTACCGGGAGATGTGTACGGCCATTTCCTCCACCAGGGAGGAACTGGGGGTGATGGGATACCAGGCCACCACGGAAGCGCCGCCGAAGATGGCCCCCATGGCCGCGGCGGCGTTCCCCTCGATCATGATCTTGTTCTTGTTGCCGTCCGGAATCGCCTCCAGCCGGCAGATTTCCTGGCTGGCCCCGCTGGATTCGATGTGCCGGTAGCCCAGTTCGATGCAGAGAGCGTTGGACTCGATCACCACCGGCTTGTCGCCGAAGGTATCCTTCAACACCGCGTTCACCGTCTCCAGGGGAATCCCGAATAACCGGGCAATCGCGCCCACGTACACCATGTTGCGCTGCTTGGTCCGCAGTTGGGTGACCTTGATGTGCTCCTTGACCAGGTTCCGGGCAGGGATGCCGATATAGGTGATTCCCTCCCGCACACACCCACGGGGGAGGGGCGCCGAATCGTCATGGATGACCACGCCGCCATCCCGCACCCGGCCAATGTCCTCCAGCAGGGTGTCGTCATTGAACACCACCATCACGTCGATCACATCCTTGCGGCCCAGGTATCCCTTCCCGGAAGCACGGATCTGAAACCAGGTCGGCAGACCCTGGATGTTCGAGGGAAAGAGGTTCTTTCCTGAGCAGGGAATGCCCATCTTGAAGATGGATTTGAAGAGGATGCTATTCGAGGAGGCGCTGCCACTGCCGTTCTGGGTGGCAATGCAGATGTTGACGTCGTTGACCGCTTGGCCGCTCATTTCCTGGATGTTCCCTTTTTCACGGAAGGGTGTGATAAGAAAGTCTGTGGATATTATACGTGTATATTTTCATATTCTCCCGTTTTATCAATCCTTTTTATCTCCAAGCGGAAATTAATTTCTGTAATCCAGACACCTAACGCGGATTACAGGCCAGAATCCGGGCCCGAATCATGATGCGGCCATGAAATGGCGGAGGAGCGGAGAGGGAGCAAGGGTGGGAATTTTTCTGAAAAAATGGGGCCGGTGGTTCCCTTTCGGCTTGGGGGTGCTGTGGCTGGCAGGCGCCGGAATGGCGGGGAGCCTGCGGGTGGACCTGTTCCACCTGTGGCTGTGCGGACTGACCGGGGTGGCTTGGCTGTTCGCCCGGCGCCTGTACGTCCCGGCCGTGCTGGTGGTTGTGCTGCTGGCTCCACTTTCCCTGCGGCTGGGAGCGCTTTTGCCTCTGGAGGAACGCCCCCCCGGGGAATGGGAGGCGTATACCCGGGTGGAGGGAACCGTGCGCGGGCGGGGCTCTCTGGACATGATCGAGGGCGCCCGGAGGAGTGGCGCCTGGCTGCTGTTGGGGGAAGCGCGCGTCTGGCGGGGCGGCGAGCAGTTCCGGCGGGCGGAGTTGGAAGTGCGCCTGCCGGGGGTTTCTCATTGGGGCGTGCCCTACCGGCGGCGGGTGCGCATCGGGGGCCGCGCCGCGCCCTCAAGCTCCTTCCTCCATGGCCCCCCCTGGCGGCGGCCGCGGGTGGACTTCGTAACGTCGGAGCACCATGTCCGCTGGGAACCGCTTTCGGCTTGGCGGGGAGAATCCCTGCGCGCCAGGCTGCGGGACCGGGCCGCCTACTATCTTTCCCCCCGCGCCCTGGCGGTCTACCTCCCTGTTGTCCTGGGCATGCGGGAACGCGCCACACCCGAAGCGCGGGAAGTGGCCCGGGCCTTCCGGCGGGTGGGGGTGGCGCATCTGTTCGCCATCAGCGGCCTGCATGTGGGGTTGCTGTACTGGATGTTCGCCGCGGCGCTGCGGGGGGCGGGGAACCGGTTGCTGGGGAGGGCCCTCCCCGGCTGGCTTGGACGGTGGTGGCTTGGGCGGCGCTGGCTTGGAAGGCGGTGGTTTGGGAGAGAAAGGTCTGGTGCGGGCCGATCTCTGCCCGGACAGGGCTGGGTGCGGGCTCCGGGGGCCGTCCGTGGCGCTGCGGTGGCGGCCATCTGGGTGTACATCGCCCTGATCGGGTTCCCCATCTCCGCCGTACGGGCCGGGCTGATGGTGTCCATGCTGGTGTGGAACGCCCATTGGGGCACCCGCTCCCCGCCCCTGTTCATCCTGGCCCTGGCCGGGCTGGGGATGCTGGCCTTCGCGCCCAGCCAACTCCATGATCTTTCCTTTCAAATGTCCTTCCTGGCCTATTTTTTTCTGCTCAGCGGATTGGGCATTTACCAGGGGCAACTGCCCGCTATCCGGCTCGGGAAACGCGGCGCCACAAAAGGAACCGAAGGAGCGGAGGCCGCAGAGAGCGCGGAGGACGGGGAGGAGGCAGGCCGCACGCTCCCCCGGCGGATCCTGCACCCGGTCCTGCACTCAGTCCCGCGCCCTGCCCTTCTCCGTGCCTTGCGCCGCGTGGGGGAGGGGGTGTCGATCAACCTGTGGTTGACCCTCTTGATTACCCTGGGGTTGTGGCCCCTGGTGGCGTCGGTCTTCGGAAATCTCTCCCTGTTGGTATTTTTCGGGAACCTGGTGATGATTCCGCCCCTCAGCTTCGCCGTTCTTCCCCTGGGACTGCTGGGCCTCGTCAGCACCCTGATTTGCCTCAACGCCGCCCCGGGACATTGGCTGGAACGGGCCATGTTCGCCGTGCTGGAGCCCGTGCTTTCCGGCTGGGTGTGGCTGGCCGAGGGATTGGACCGGCTGGGGAGCGGCCTGGTGTTCCGGCTGGAGTTGGACTGGCCGGTACAGGCCTACTTCGCATATTACGCCGCCCTGCTGCTGTTGATCGGGTGGGCCCGCAGGTGGAAAAAGCGCATGGCCGGAGCTGGGCCGGCCGTCCCCGGCCCCTGATCCCGGCAGGATTTCGCCGCACGGGGAGAGGGAGGGAGAGGACGGACAACGATGGATGATCCGTCAAGCCCCGGATTCATTGGCATTAAATCCGCCAAACGAAGGCGGCATTGCATTTCGTCATGGGATAGCGGTAATAATAAAAGCTGGCCATATTTTTTCCCGGCGCCTGAACTGGAGTTCCCCAGGACGCCTGCCCGAATCCAGGAATGGATAATCCCCATCAGGAGGTAAAAATGGCCCCAAGCACCCTAGAGCAACAAGAGCAGACTGACCCCCGAAACAATTCCGAAAAGGATATCGGCTCCCTGATGAACCAACATCGATCCCTCGATGAGCAAGTGACCAACCTGGCCACTAAATCCTATCTGACTCCTGAAGAAGACCTCGAACTGCACCGCCTGAAAAAGGAAAAACTGAGACTGAAGGATAAAATCGAGGCGGTGACGAATTCCCGGAAATCCGCCTGAATCGCCTCGCCTCGCAGCGACGTTCTGATCGCCCGGCCGCCAAAATTGGAACTGGCGGCCGTGCCTCCCTCCCCTAGGATGGACTGTTTCGATGGCCCTCCTTCCCGCTGTGGAATTCGTGGCAATCGCTGTTTTCATCCTCGGCTTGGCGACCGGATACGCCGTGCATCGCCTTTTGCGGCTGCGGCTGGCTTCCCTGGCCACGGATTTTCCCGCGGAATTGCCCACAGAAACGGGAACAGTGACCGGCGCCCCTGGCGGCCCCGGCGTCCCCGCTCCCGAAGATGGGAGTGTGGCGGCGTCCGCCCCAACCCCGCGCCATCTGGCCGGGCGGCTGGGGTGGTTGCATGGGTTGCTGCTGGCCTGCGTGGGAGGCGCGCTGGTGTTTCACCCCGGACTGGGCAGTTATTTCGCGCTTTCCCAGGCCCTGCTGTTGCTGTACCTGCTCTACCCGCTGGCCTGGGTGGATCTGCTGACCCTCACCGTGGAACCGGGATTGGTGATCGCCGGGATCGCCGCGCGGATGGGCTCCGTGTTGGTCTTCCAGCGGGAACTGGCGCTGGAAATGCTGGGAGGAATGCTGGGCGGGGCGGGATTGCTCTACCTGGTGGGGTTCTTCTACCGCGAATTGCGGGGCCGGGTGGGCCTGGGGGACGGGGACGCCGCCCTGCTGGGGCTGATCGGCGCGTTCGTGGGCTGGCAGGGCCTGCTGCCCGTGGTGATTCTCTCCGCGGCGGGCGGCATCATCGCCGGGGCGCCGGCGCTGCTGCTGCTCCGCAAACCCCTCGATACCCCGCTTCCCTTCGCCCCCTTCCTCTGCGGCGGCGGCTTGACCGTGTACCTGTTGCAGGCCGGGGGCTTCCACTGGAGCCTGCTGTCCCCCTGG
>CAZOXD010000234.1:4696-6468 GCA_964583525.1 uncultured Pseudomonadota bacterium | reverse complement strand
CGTAATATGGTTGTTCACCCGTTCAATAGGAGCGCGCAACATGGGGAGCGGAGACGGTTTGCAGGGGCAGGGGGTGGTGATTACGGGAGCCAACCAGGGCATCGGGGCGGCGATGGCGCGGGCGTTCGCTGGGCAGGGGGCGAACCTGTACTTGTACGATCTGCGCACGGACGGCATTGCGAAGGTGGCGGAGGAGGCGGCTGCGTTGGGGAGCGCCACCGGGGTGGAGGCGCATCACGGGCCGCTGGACGTGACCGATCCCACGGCGGTGGAACGCGCCATGGCCGGTGCGGAGGAAGCGCTGGGCGCCCTGGACGTGCTGGTGAACTGCGCGGGGGTGTTCCACGCATCGCCCATCCTGGACTACAAGCTGGAGGACTGGGAGCGGGTGATGGCGGTCAACGTCACCGGCACCATGCTCTGCTGTCAGGCGGCGCTGCGGCGGATGCTGCCCGCCAAGTCCGGGCGGATCGTCAACCTCTCCTCCATCGCCGGACGGCGCGGCTCGAAGTTCGTCACTGCCTATGCCGCCTCCAAGCACGCCGTGCTGGGCATCACCCGCTGCCTGGCCATGGAGACGGCGGGGGAGGGCATCACGGTCAACGCCATCTGCCCGGGCTACATCAATACCGACATGTATGAAACCCTGCTGCGCGACATGGGGGCCATGATGGGAATCTCCGACCCGGAAAAGTTCCGCGGCATCATGCTCAAGGGCGCGCCCGTCAGCCGCATGGTGGAGCCGGAGGAAATCGCCCAGGTGGCGGTCTACCTGGCCTCTCCCCAGGCCCGCAGCATGACCGGCCAGGGTCTCACCCTCGATGGGGGGGTGGTCATGCAGTAGTGGGTTGGTCAAGCGGTAGTGGGGTGGCCGTGAGACGGGACGGTTTGGCGGAATCCGCCTACCGCATCCAGTCCGGCAGCCAGAACACGTTCCACACCAGGGGATCGTGGTGATAGGTGCGCCCGTCGGCGTCCAGGAAGGCGGGGGCGAGTGGAATCTCGCTGCCCTCGTGCAGGAGCCGCTCGGTGGTGAGCACGGTGCCCAGCAGCACCCCGTATTCGGTGATGGCCTGCACGGCGTAGAGGGAATGCACCGGGGCCAGGTCGCTGTTGGAGCCGTTGACCGGGGAGATCACGACCCGCCAGAAGGCCAGCAGGCCCAGGAAGAGCGGACGCTGCCCACCTTCCACCGGGCGTTTCAGGATGGCGTGGTAGCCGGAGGCGGGGCGGCCCCGGGGGTATCCCAGCGGAATCCGCGCTCCGGAGCGCAATCCCGGGCTGCGCATGCCGGCCGCCTGGATGCCGTCGGGCTTCCCTGCCGTTGGGGGGAAGGGATGTCCTGTACGGGGCGCGGCGTGGGCGGTGTGAATTGGTGGGAAGCCGCTCAGGGTGACCAGTAGCAGGCAGAGTGCCGCGGCTGGAATGGGAAAGCGGTGGGGCGCCGGGATCGTCACGGAGACTCCGGGGCGGGAAGCTGCACGACGATTTCTCCCTTTTTCACCAGTCCCAGATCCCTGCGGGCCAGATGCTCGATGTAGCGCGGATCGCCGAGCAGGGCCCGGATTTCGTGACCGAGGAAGGTGCGCCGTTTTTCCAGCCGCTCCACGTCCTCGCGCAGTTGGGCGGCTTCGGTGCGCAGCCGGTAGTAGGCGATCAGTCCCTGGTCCCCGATGAGGGAGATCAGGATCATCCCCGTGCCGAAGAGCAGCAGAAACAGCAAAAATGCCCGGGGCAGGGTTTCCTTCTGCGAGCCCGAATCCAGCAGCCAG
>CAZOXD010000234.1:0-4596 GCA_964583525.1 uncultured Pseudomonadota bacterium | reverse complement strand
GCCTGGAAGGTTTCCACCCCCATCCGCAGGGCTTCCGAAAAGCTGTCCGCCCCCAGCGGCACAACCATGAACTCCTGGATGTCCACGTTGTTGTCCGCGTGCTGCCCGCCGTTGAGGATGTTCATCATGGGCACGGGCAGGGTGCGGGCATGGACGCCCCCCAGGTAGCGGTGCAGCGGCATCCCGTAGGCGTCCGCGGCGGCGTGGGCCACGGCCAGGGAAACCCCCAGGATGGCGTTGGCCCCCAGCTTGGACTTGTTGGGGGTGCCGTCCAGGGCGATCAGCGCCGCGTCCACCGCCAACTGCTCGTCCGCCGGCCGCCCCTCCAACTCCGGAGCGATGGTCTCGTTGACGAAGGTCACGGCCTTCAGCACGCCCTTGCCCCCATAGCGTCCCGCATCGCCGTCGCGCAACTCCACCGCCTCGTGGGCGCCGGTGGAGGCGCCCGAAGGCACCGCCGCGCGGCCGCTGCCCCCGTCCTCCAGCGCCACTTCCACTTCGATGGTGGGATTGCCCCGGGAATCGAGGATCTCGCGGGCGTGAACGGATTCGATATACATGGGGAATTCCTGTTTGGGGCCTGCCAGCGGATTCTGCTTTCACCACCCTTCCCTGCTTCCTTCTATCACGATCGCGCCAAGCCGCAAAGCCGCAAAGAACTGCGAACTGCCGCCTCACCCCGCCCCTGCGGGCCACCCCTCTCCACAAACGTGGCGAGGGGAACTGCGAACTGCAAAGGCAGGGGAACCGCCGATGAACGCCGATGGACGCTGATAACTGCAAAAGCAACTGCGAGGGGGGGGAACTGCGAACCTCACCCTTCCGCCCCTGCGGGGCTCCCTCCCTCTCCGACGCGGAGAGGGGAAAACCGCAACGGCGACAGCGGGGGAACCGCCGATAAACGCGAATGGACGCGGATAACTGCAAAAGAAAATGCAAGGGGGGGGGAACTGCAACTGCCTATCCGCAGATTTCGCAGATTGCGCGGATTTGAACTGCGAACTGCAACAGCGGCCACTGATCAACAATGATGAACACTGATTACTTTAACTGCGGCAAGCCTACGGCGGGGCAAGGGCGCTGCCCTTGACAATCCCGGCAGGGAGCGTGGTCCCTTGCACCCCAGATGGGGGAGGGGGGCTAAAAACATGGTCGGTTAAGGTGAAAAATAACGCCCGTTTTCCACCCCGTTCGGGAGTAAATTTAAGCCTCCACGGAATACGGCAGATTGAATCAGTCAACGGCAGGTGACAAAAGTTGCGCGAGGGTTTCCTGGAGTGATCGCAACGCTACTTGGTCGACCTCCTCCATGGCCCTTTCTATGCTCGAAAATCTGTGGCCTCCATAAAGAATCTCTTGCTCACACAATCGTATCTGGCTCGCTGCATAGTCCCGAGCCGCTTGGTCGGGCGCGACCCCTTTTCCCAATTCTTCCTCCACTGCTGCCTTGAGCCATGAAATCTCCTCAGGCCCACCTTTTATGAGCGCTAGTGCGATGAGCCCAAGAAGCCCTCGCTCCAATATCGACCAACCAGTTTGATGTCTTCCTGCCTTGAAGGTCCATTCTAAAAGGAGATCACGAGCCTTACCCGAAACAAGGTCCGAACCACGCCCGTGTGCGTCCGCCGCAGCTTCGAACAAAGTCTCCTCCAAATGGTAGTTCTGCACAAACGCTACCGAATCACTGTCACCGGGAATCCACGACAACACTGATATTAACCACAAGGCGTGCCTCGTAATCTCCCCCCGGGTGTGCTCCGCGCAAGCGGGGGCATTCGAAACCGCCACTAATATCTTCGTGACATGCATGATCCAATGAACAATGTCGGTTGTGAGGTTGGATTTTTTTTCAATCGCAGCTAAGAGGAGTTCTTTTTCTGTCTTATATAAGCCGTCTGCCCATTTTTCTATATTTTTTATTATAGTAATTGCATTCCTGTCTTCGGCAGACATTTCAACTACAGCATTCACAAGCCCTGTAAGTCGTGAACTCAACGATTGGCCGCTAGTTGCGGAATAATAGGGAGCAACACACCCACTATGGACCCCCGACAGTGCTGTGTCCCCTAGGGTTAGAACAAGTGAGGAGATTGTAGACACGCTGCCCCGAATCTGACGGACCGCATACCCAATATCGGCTGATTTTGTGTGGATCAAATCAAATGTAAGATCCGCGAGTTGCTCCATTCCAGTTATTGTGACTGGGCGATGGTCTTCTTTGACAATACCCAGGGATGCTATCATCGCTATCTTCTCAGTAAGGGAAGTAATACTCGTCGGATCCCCATGGCTCAGAAAGCCCCGAGCAGCCCCCCCAATCAACCGAATACCTTCCATCAAGACATCTGGCATGCCGTGTGTAGCCACCGACTGCACGGCTTCTGTTAGGTACCCCCCCGCAATGATTGCATGATACTTTGGTGCGCCTTCAGTTTGGTAGTCTATTCCGAGATACAACTGAATTAGCTCTTCGATTGTTTTGAATGTCTGTTCAATTTGCGGTTCATCCCTTCGTGAGACCGCAATGCGCGTATGCTGTCGAAGATGTTCCAACGTAGTATTGATGAACCCATCCGTTGTCATTGGATTATCGAGCATAAGGTGCTGCGTAAAGAATGTCTCCTTCTTTGTCAAAATATACGCCGCGTTGATACCGACCAAGGTTCTCAAAGCTTCGCGGCTGACCTCGTAATCACCTTTCTCGGCATATTGTCGGGAGAACGAGATGACATGTGCCATGGCCTTTAGTGGTTTAGTCGTCCAATAGGGGTTCAATTGGAAGAATACAATTCTGGCCGAGTCATGCGTCGATAGACCTGCAGATGTCATTGGCGTTTGGTCGACGTTTGGTGAGTTTTGCAGGATAGTCGCTGCTCGATCAGCTCGGCGACCCCAAATACGCAACTGCCGTTTGGCATCCTGATAAAGGAAATGAAGCTGCTGCAACGGATTAACTAGGACAAGAGCACGTCGATATGCAAAGAGAAAAAGGAGAAATATTAGGAATGTGGACCAAACCGAACCAACCAATATAATTCCAAGCCAAGATTCGTCGGGAAATAGGGAACCTGTGAGGATGACAATGGCGAATACAAAGGTAGAGCCAAACGCAGTCAATAACCTCCGATCGGAACTAAATTTATGGAACAATCCATGTGGCAATCGCTCGATGTTTACTTGCATCGCAAACATAATAAGAGAGAATGCTATTGCGCTTGCACCAATGAGAGAACCTCCAAGGGTCAAGAGCAACGCTCGTAAGGTCTCCAGCCTTGGTTTTTTTGCGAAGTATGGCTCTAGAATTAACTGAATGTTCGGAACGAAATACACCGAGCAGAACAGCAACAGAAGATACAAGAACAGAAGAGCAAAAAGTCCATGTCGCCTCGTTATACGATTAAAAATGTGAGTCAAATGTATTCCGCGAAGCCACAACATAGCATAGCTGCTTCGAAGTGCGACTTCCACGAGTCCGATGCCCAGTCTGAAGCCAGCTAAGGTGGTGGCAATGCGGTCTTTGAGCAATTTGCACACTCGCGTAGGTAAGGGGGCTGGAGGGCAATCTGCCGTGTCTCTCTCTCACCCAAATGATGGAAACGGGCTTCTACACTCGCGTCCACTCGGTAGCGCTTTGCGAAGTACCAGCAGGAATGCTCCCTTCATTTGATCTTAGGCTTGGGCTCAGTTGCGATAACAATCGAAGATGTTCGCTGGCTGGCCACTCAAATCACACAGCCTCCCCACATTCTTCCCGTAAAATACCCCCGAAATTCCGGAGATTCCTCGTCCATTCAACATCGCCTCAATCACGTTCCTATCTTGCTTTCCCGCCAATTCCCCACCCACCAGCATGGCCCTTTCATGCCACCCTTTGGACAAAAAACAGCCCTTGTCACGCATAAGCCAAAAGACATTTGTATATTAATACAGTCTTCGCGGTTCAAGTAAAGGTTGGCACCGTTGGTAAGGGGTGGATTTCCCGTGTCCGGAAATGAATTGGCCGGAGCAGCCGGGGGTGATTGGAGGCCAGGGTGTTTTGCCGCAGTAGCTGTTCGCAGTTCTTTGCGTCTTTGCGTCTTAGCGGTCGCAGTTCGCAGTTCAAATCTGTGTAATCCGCGTAATCTGCGGATTGGTAGTTGCCGTTCGCAGTTCCCATCCGCGCCCATCGGCGTCCATCCGCGGTTCCCCCTGCTGTTGCTTTTGCAGTTGCAGTTCTCCCTCTCCAAGTTTTTGGAGAGGGAGGGAGCCCCGGCAGGGGCGGAAGGGTGAGGTTTCCATTGACATTTCCTCAATAATATGATCTACTTACAAAATCAGGGATCAGCGCTTCTTTCTTCTGCGATCCCTCTTTTTTTATTCTTGGAAAGGTGTACAAATGGCTACTAAAAAACAGATCGAGGCCAACCGGCGCAACGCGCAAAAATCCACCGGCCCCCGTAGCGAGGAGGGGAAGGAACGCGTGTCGCAGAACGCGGTCAAGCATGGGCTGACCTCGCGGCGGGCGGTGCTGGCGGACGAGGACCCGGCGCAATTCATGGAGCTCCGCATCGAGGTTCACGAGGACCTGGGGCCCATGGGAGGCGTGGAAACCACCCT
>CAZOXD010000233.1:1627-6526 GCA_964583525.1 uncultured Pseudomonadota bacterium | reverse complement strand
CCACCGCCGTTCATACCACCGCCGTCCATCCCGGTAGCAAGGGAATGCCGCGGCCCTTCAACATCAGCCTGGGTCTTCCTCTTCCGGCTTACCCGGTCATCGAAATGGCGCTGACGTTGCTGGGGCTCGCTCCAGGGCGGGTTCCGCTGGAGACCCTGGCGGAGATCCTCGCCTCGCCTTTCATTTCCGGAGCCGAAACGGAAATGCTGGCCCGCACCCGGCTGGACTTGCGCATCCGGCGCTGGAGGAGCATGGAGGTCTCCCTGGCCGCAGTACAGACCCTGGCCACCGCGCAGTTCCAGACCACCGTGCAAGGCCTGGCCACGAAGCAGGCTCTTGCGGCCGGGGAACAGGAGCAGGACAAGGCGAACGGGGAACGCCCCCCCTGGCATGCGCCGCAATTGGCAACGGTCCTGGAGCGTTGGCGGCTCGCCTTCGATGCGCTGCCCCCCCGCCAATCTCCCAGCCGGTGGGCCGCGGCCTTCGCCGGGCTCCTGCAGGCGCTGGGTTGGCCGGGGGAGCGGGCCCGGAACAGTGATGAGTATCAGACCGTGCAAAAATGGCAGGAGCTGCTGGAAGCCTACTCCCGCCTCGATCTGGTGGTGGAGGGACACACCCGTGCCGAAGCCCTGGGTTGCGTGACCCGGATGGCGGCGGAGGAGGTTTTTCAGCCGAAAAGCCCGGATGCGCCGGTACAGATCATGGGCGTGCTGGAAGCCGGGGGGATGGCGTTCGACCATCTCTGGGTGCTGGGACTGGACGATGAGCACTGGCCGCCCGTGCCGCGTCCCAACACCTTCCTGCCGCTGGCCTTGCAACGGCGGCACGGCATGCCCCGGGCTTCCGTGGAACGCGAGTTGGAACTGGCGCGAAAGGAAACCCACCGGCTGCTTCAATCCGCGCCGGATGTCGTGATCAGCTTCCCCCGCAGCGAGGAAGGGCGTGCCCTGCGGCCCAGCCCGCTGATTGAGGACCTGCCGTGGGTGGAGGAAGGTTCGCTTCCGGCTGCCGTCGTACCGGAGCTTGCGGAGAAGATCGCCTCTCCTATCCTCCCCCCCGGGGCGGACCGGGTGGAGGTTTTGGAGCAGGTGGCCGACTTCATGGCGCCCCCGCTGCCCGTGGGCGCGCACCCCCGGGGCGGTACGGATCTATTCCGGGATCAGGCCGCCTGCCCCTTCCGCGCTTGCGCGTTTCATCGGCTCCATGCGTCCGCGCCGGAAACCCCCGGGGCCGGGCTGGACTCCGGGGAGCAGGGCACCTTGGCCCATGCGGCACTGGAAAAAGCGTGGAGCCGCATCGAGGACCAGAAAACCCTGGCCGGTCTTTCCGGCGAGGAACTGGAATCCATTCTGCGCGAAAGCGCACAGGCCGCCCTGGCGGAAATGCGGGAGCGCAGGCCGGACAAGATCGGCCCCCGCATGGCCGCCCTGGAAACCACCCGTCTGGTCCCGCTCATGTCTGCCTTCATGGACCAGGAGAAATTGCGCACCCCCTTCCGCGTGGAAAAAAGGGAAGAAACCCTGACTCTGGATGTTGGGGGCGTATCCGTCACGGGGCGGGTGGACCGGATCGACAGGCTTCCCGATGGGGGGGAGGTGGTGATCGATTACAAGACCGGGCAGGCAGGCATCCGGCAATGGGAGGGAGAGCGCCCGGACGAGCCGCAACTGCCCATCTACGCCACCGGTGATTCCATCCACCCGGTGGGGGTCGCCTTCGCCCGGGTGAGCCGGAAATTCACCGGATACGCCGGAGTCGCCGAAGACCCCGCCCTGTTTCCCGGGGCCACACGGATCACGGAAATCCCCGTCCCCGGGGAGCCGCCCCTGGCCTCCTTCCAGGAGTTGGTGGCGCACTGGAGGCGCATTCTGGAAAACCTGGGAGAGGATTTTCGCGGGGGAGTGGCCCGGGTGGACCCAAAGGACCCCCGCCGAAGCTGCACCTACTGCGGCTTGATGGGGCTGTGCCGGATTGGGGAACTGGATCCCTCCCGGGACTTCGATTTGGAGAGCACGGAGGGAATTGGGGTGGAAAAAGGGGAAGAAGGGGAGGAAGGGGGGGGGAATGGCTGAACGCACGCCGGCGGCGGATACGCCCTTGCGGGAAAAGGCCCTCGATCCTCGCCGCTCCTTCATCGTCCAGGCGCCCGCCGGTTCCGGAAAAACCGAGTTGTTGATCCAGCGGTTGCTGGTGCTGCTGGCCCATGCGGAGCAACCAGAGGAAATCGCCGCCATCACCTTCACGCGCAAGGCGGCGGGGGAAATGCGCCACCGGTTGTTGGAAGCCTTGGAAAATGCGGCCGGTGATTCTTCGGAAAATTCCGGGGAGGGGCCAACCGGGCATCTGCAACCCGGGCATCTACAACCGGTGCATATCCAACTGCAAGGGCGCAGGGCCAGGGCGGTACTGGAGCGGGACCGCGAGCAGGGCTGGAACCTGCTGGAATCCCCCGGGCGCCTGCGCATTCAGACCATCGATTCCTTTTGCGCCGCCCTGGCCCGGCAATCCCCGCTGGGCTCGGGACTGGGAGAGCATCCGGGAATATCCGGCGATCCATCGGCCCTGTATCAGGTAGCGGCCCAGGCCACCCTGGCCGGGATCGAAACCGAGGGTGCGGAGGGAGAGGCCGTGGGGCGCCTGTTGCTGCACCTGGACAATCATCAACCCCGGGTGGCCGGGTTGCTGGTGGCGATGCTGGCCCGCCGGGACCAGTGGCTGCGCCATATGGAAGGAGCGGAGAGTCCCACCCTCTCCCGCGGTGCGCTGGAGGCGGAGTTGTCCGCGCTGGTCTCGGAATCCCTCTCGGAAACCCGGGCATCCCTGCAACAGGCGCTGGGCCTTCCGCATCCGGGGGACGGCTCCCAGAGCGGGGATGCGCCCGAGGAGGCAATGGCCCTGGTGCGGGTGGCGGCCCGTCAGGTGGCCAAGGTGCGCCCCGAATCCCCGCTTGCCGGGCTGGAATCCATGGAAGAACTTCCTCCGGCCGGCCCCGGCGCCCTGCCCCAATGGAGGGGGCTGGCGGAACTGATGACCACCGGCAAGGGGGAGTGGCGTGCCAGGCTCACAAAAAATGAGGGGTTCCCGGTCGATAAGGAGTCGGGAGACGTGGCGGAACTGAGGGCGCGAAAGGCGCAAATGCAGGCGATTCTGACCTCGTTGGCCAATCTGCCCAACGGCCCACAACTGGCGGACCGCCTGAGGGAAACCTGCAATCTTCCCCCCGAAGGATACAGCGGGGAACAATGGGCACTGATGGAGGCCCTGCTGGTATTGCTCCCCCGGGCCGTGCATCTTCTCCGGCAGGCGTTTCGATCCATGGGTGAGGTGGATTATGTGGAGATCTCCCTGGCCGCCTCGCGAGCAGGAAACACCCTAAACACCCTGAGGGGAAGAGACCCGGCAGAGGGAACCTTCCCGGATGATGGCTTGCGCCATTTGCTCGTGGACGAATTTCAGGATACCTCGCGGAGCCAATACGAGCTTTTCTCCCGCATTATCTCCGGTTGGCCCGGAGATAGCTCCCGGACCCTGTTTCTGGTGGGAGACCCCATGCAATCCATCTACCGCTTCCGTGAGGCGGAAGTGGGCCTGTTCCTGCGGGTGCGCCGGGAGGGGATGGGCGCGCTGAGCCTCGAACCGATCACGCTCACGGTCAACTTCCGTTCCAGCGCCCCTCTGGTGGATTGGGTGAATGGCGCGTTTGACGCGATCCTTCCGGAGAAGGAGGACGTGCAGACCGGCGCCGTGACTTTCAGCAGAGCCGAAGCTCATGAGGGAAGCGCCCATGACGGGAGCGGGGGAGACATGCCGGGGGGGGAACCAGCGGTGGAAGTGATTCCCCTCCTGGCTGAGGGCGAAGACGGCCGTCCCCAGGCGGAAGCGGCCGAAGCGGATGCCGTGGCCGATAGGATTGCCAGCGCCCTGGAACACCGGCCAGAAGAGACCGTGGCCGTGCTGGTGCGGGCGCGAACGCATCTAGCGGAGATCCTGCCCGTCCTGCATCGGCGGGGGATTCCCTTTCGGGCCGTGGAAATCGAGCGGTTGGCGGGGCGGCCGGTGATTCAGGATTTGCTTTCACTAACCCGCGCGTTGCTGCATCCGGGGGACCGGGTCGCCTGGTTGTCGGTATTGCGCGCTCCCTGGTGCGGGTTGACCCTGGCGGACCTGCTGGGGCTGGCGGGGGATGCGCCGGGACAACCGATCTGGGAGGCCATCGCCGACGTCACAAGGACCGCTGCGCTCAGCGCGGATGGCCGGGAGCGCCTGCAACGCGTGGCGGAGGTGCTGGGTCCGTCCCTGGCTCAAAGGCGGCGGCTCCCGCTGCGGCGCTGGGTGGAGGGCGCCTGGCTGGCCCTGGGCGGGCCGGCCTGTGTGCCGCGGGAAGATCTGCCCAATGCAAACACCTACTTCGATCTGCTGGAACGGTTGGAGGGACAGCGGCAGCCGCTCGACCCCACCGTGCTAGCGGAAAAATTGCAGGGGTTGTTCGCCGCACCCCGCACTGGCACCGGCACCGGCGGCACTGATACCGGCACCGCCGCCGGCATCGGGGTGGAGGTGATGAGCATCCACAAGGCCAAGGGCCTGGAATTCGATACGGTCATTCTCCCCGGATTGGGGCGGTCCCCCCGCACGGATGATCCTCCCCTGTTGCGCTGGGTGGAACGATCCAATCCGGCCAGAGAGGGAGGGGGGCTGGTGATGGCGCCCCTTCATGAAGCCGGGGGGGAAACCGACCCCATTTACGGGTTCCTGGCCCGCATCGAGCGGGAACGGGAGCGCCATGAAACCGGGCGTCTGCTCTACGTGGCGGCCACCCGGGCCAAATCCCGGTTGATCCTGCTGGGACATGCGCGGGTCACCGAGGACGGACCGGGGTTACCCCACGTTCATTCCCTG
>CAZOXD010000233.1:0-1527 GCA_964583525.1 uncultured Pseudomonadota bacterium | reverse complement strand
TGACCCACCGTCTGCTGAACCGGATCGCGCACCAGGGCTCCGCCGCGTGGCCCTTACGGGAAGGCGCTCTTCAGGGCGGGCAGGTGCGGAGCGCGCTCGCCGGGTTGGGCGTGCCAAGGGAGAATCTCGGCGAGGCGGCCGAAAAAGTGCTGCGGGCCGTGGAAGGCACCTTCGCCCATGAAAAAGGGCGCTGGCTGATGCAACCCCACGCCGGGGCGCGAAGCGAATATCCCGTCACCGGCCTGCGGGAGGGGGTTCCCGTGCATGCGGTGATCGACCGCACCTTTGTCGACGAAGAGGGGGTGCGCTGGATCGTTGATTTCAAGACCGGCTCTCACGTTGGAGGCGACAAGGAGGCCTTTCTGGACCGGGAGCAGGAGCGCTACCGGGGACAACTGGAAGGGTATGCGGAAATCATGGCCCGCCTCGATCCAGGGAGACCGGTCAAACTGGGGCTATATTTCCCCCTGCTGGAGGGATGGCGGGAATGGGAGGCTGGGATTCCGGAGCTTCCGCAATCCGCCCCGCCCGATGATTTGCCAAAGGAAACACCCTGACCGTATAGTTTACGGTATAGTTTGGAGTCGGGTATCGGCCCATCCGTGCCCGGAACCGGCGCCGTTTGCGCCTCCACAATTCGCCTGGAGCCTCCCCGGCTTCACTGCCTCACGCGTCCGTAGCTCAGCTGGATAGAGCAACAGCCTTCGAAGCTGTGGGTCGCAGGTTCGAGTCCTGCCGGACGCGTATTATTTCAGGGGCTTACCTTATTGCTGAGTCCCTATTTTTTTGGCACAAGCTGGCGCAAAGGCTGTTTCGGGCAAAAGTTTGGTACAAGATTGCTGCGCGGGTCATGAGGAGGGATTTGAACAAGATGGTTCAAACCCTGCTTAAAAGATCAAAATACCGATCGCGGGACATTCCGGCGGTTCTGAGGTTGGAAGAAATTATGCGGGGGTGTATTTCGGAGTATTTAGGGATGACGACCGGACGAGCAATTCCCGACTTCACCATAATTAAATGTGAGCCCTTTGTTCTGTCGTGGGCAAAGCCATCCGCCTTAAATATTTTGACCAGTGTTCTCCAATCAACTGGAGCTAACTTGGGCATGGGATTGGTCGGCGACTAGGTGAATGGGCACATTAATATACTTTCCGCCAGGCCTGGGGGGCGCTATGCGTTTATTGACGCCAACAAAGCCTGCGTCTATAAGGACCTGATTCAAAACACCGCGTTCAATGCAGGAATTTAGAAAAAGCTGAAGGGCTTCTTGCAGGTTCTCAGTGGCTTTTTTCTCTGTTTTCCCCTGGCTGTGAACGTCCAGGTCATCACAGGAAGCCAAATACCAGCCTTCTGTTTTTGAAACCGTAACCTCTAGTTGGAAAGACAGCACCATTTTACGCATCCTTATATCCCCGAAAAGTGGTGACTAAAAAATTTCAAGGGATTTGAGGGTACCAACATCCGATATAAAAATCATTTCATATTTTAGGCCATCGGGGGGGAAAACCTCTTCCCCCCCCTCCCCCC
>CAZOXD010000232.1:3174-6601 GCA_964583525.1 uncultured Pseudomonadota bacterium | reverse complement strand
GCGTTGAGGGCCAGCAGGTTGGTCTGGAAGGCGATCTCGTCAATGGTCTTGATGATCTTGGCCGTTTCGTCCGAGGCGTTCTTGATCTGGTTGATGGCCTCGATCATCCGCCCCATGGCTTCCACGCCCTTTCCGGCGGAAGTGGAGGCATCGGAGGAAAGGTTTTCCACCTTATTGGAATTTTCCGCGTTGTTCTTGGTCATGCCGTTCAACTCCTCCACGGTGGAGGAGGTTTCCTCCAGGCTCGCCGCCTGCTCCGAAGCTCCTTCCGAAAGGGACATGGAGGAGGAGGAAAGCTGCTGGGAGGCGCCCAGGGTCTGGGTGGAGGAGGCGTAGAGATTCTCGATGATTTCGGTGATCGACTTCACGAGACCACGGGTGACGACGAAGCCGAAAATTATCGTCCCGAACACGAGCGCCAGGGAAATCGTAATCAGTATCCCGAAGGAAATCAGGGTCTCATTCTCGACCCTGTCGGCAATACCCAACAAGTCCTGCGAGTACCGGTCTTCCACCTCCTTCAGGAGGTTGATTTTCTGGGTCTGCTTGGCAAACCATTCCTCGGGATCGACGCCCAGGTCCTCGGCGGCAATGTCCTTGAGGGCCGCGCTCCTCATGGCCTCGGTTTCCTGAAAGACCGCCGAGGAGGCCTTGGATTGGTACAAAGCGAATTGATCCCTGCTTAAAAACGTCCAGGCCACCGCGAAGTAGTTGTTCTGCGTATTGACCAGTTCGATCAACCGCTTGAAGAGTCCTTCGCGCCCTTTCCACGATCCGGCCGCGAACACCCCGGCCAGCACGGCCCGTTCGATTCCCGCCCGCTCCTTGCTTTGCAGGTAGTTCGCATACCCCGAGAGTTGCGTGGAAACCTCCGTGATTTGCGTGATGGTGGCCAGCGATCCGACGATGTCGAGGAAACTGGCATTGAGTCTGGTGTAATAAGCGACGGCCTCCCCCAGGGAAATTTTCAATTCGCTGACGCCGGAGCGGGTCTCTTTCAATCTGGCCAGGTTCGTAAGCGCCAGATTCAGGCGGGATTCCAGATCCTTCCCGAAGGCCTTTTTATCGAACCCTTCCAGGAAGGAATTGAGTTCTCCCAGCTTGATGTCGGTATCTGTTCTCTGGTTGGGCAGTTGAGTCTTGAATTTCGCCCCTCCGCTGCCGATGAATCCGGCGGAGGCCCCCCGTTCCTTCTGGAGTTCGTGCACCAAGGCGCTGGAGTGGATGGAAAGCGTGGTTAATTCCTTGATATCCCTGGCATCGCCAAGCACCATTGCGCGGTCGAAGATTCCGCTGACCGCGAAATACAGGATGCCCAGGATAGGCAATGAGAGCAGTAAAACCAGCTTCCCCTTCAGTCCCATTTTTTTCATCATGATGATACCTCTCGTTTTAACGATGGTTCATTGAGTGAAGGGATGAAGTTCGAAATCCACCCCCCCCCGTAAGCTCACCCTCTACCGCTTTTTTTTGGCCGCGCCTGATTGGCTACGGCCCTGCGGCGCAACGAAGCGGCAGGCTTGCAATTGAAACGTACCGTGGGAAAATAAGTTCCGATAAATATAAATACGTATATTTCAGGCATATCAATGGGTTGAAAACCAGCGGGGGGCGAATATTCCTGCACCGGTGATGTCCCGGTTGATCCTTCCGTTGCAGCGGGCAGGAAACCAGGCGGCCGCGGCGATTCCCCAGGGTCTACAGGGGCTGGATTTCCCGGCGCGAAAGGAGATGAAAGCGCAGCAACAGCAGCAGGAAGGCCGTCAAGGCGCCCGCGGCCAGGGCCCAGATCAATCCCGCCACCCCATTTCCCATCACGAATGCCAGGTAGTACCCCAGCGTCACGGTGACCCCCCAGAACCCGGCGGTGACCATGGCCGCAGGCGCCCAGATATCCCCCGCCCCGCGCAGCGCCCCCACCAGGATGCCCTGGCCTCCATCCACAATGAGAAAAAGCCCCGCCGCGGGGAGGACGGCGATCCCCAGGGCCAGCACGGCCGGATCGGAGGTGTAGAGCCCCACCAGGAATTCCGGCACGGAGCGGAAAACCAGGCAGATTGCGGTCAGCAGCACCAGCCCCATCCCGACTCCGCTCCACCCGGCTTTCTGGAGGCTGGGGCGGTCCAGGCGTCCCACGGCGTTGCCCACGCGCACGCTGGTGGCGGTGGCCAGCCCGATGGCCAGCATATAGACCACGTTGAACAGGTTGTTGGCGATCTGGTAGACGGCCATGTGCAGCGGCCCCAGCATGCCGGCGAACAGCACCAGGGCCGTGAAGGCGCCCGTCTCCAGTCCGTGGGCCACGCCCAGGGGCAGGCCCAGCCGGCGCAGCTTGGCCCCGATATCCAGCGGGTGCCGCAGGGGGCCCCGAATCCCCAGTTCCGCCGCCCCCGGCATGAACCACACCCAGGCCCCCAACCCCAGGAACATCCCCCAGCGGGTGAGGGTGGTGGCCAGAGCCGCCCCCACGCCTCCCAGGCCGGTGACGGCCTCCCAGCCCGCCCAGTCATGGGGATGGATCATCACCCAATTCAACCCCAGGTTGACCATGATGGCGGCCGCCATCAGCACCACGTTGGGAATCGGGCGGCTGACCCCCTCCAGGAACTGGGCGCTGGCCATGTACATCAGCGCCGCGGGGATGCCCGCGGCGAACATCCACGCCGCCCGTCCCCCCAGCCGGCTCATCTCTTCGGACTGGCCGGTCAGATTGAAAAAATCCCGGGCAAACAGGCACAATCCGGCAAAGAGCAGCCCCAGGGCCAGGGCATGGAAAAGCCCGACTTTCCATACCGTGCCGCAGATCTCCCGCTTCCCCATCCCATCGGCCTGGGAGGCCAGCACGGTGCATCCGGTCATCACCCCCATGCCGATTACATAGAGATTGTGTGTCAATCCGAAGGCGAGGCCGTAGTAAGCCAGTTCCAACGCACTCACCCGGCCGGTCATGATCACGTCGGTGGTGATGATGACCAGGGTGCCGGAGCGGGCCAGCATCACCGGCAGCCCCAGGCGCGCCGTCTCCACCAAATGCCCCCGGATCGTCCCGTGGGAGGGGCCGGCCGCGCCTCCGGCTTCGCCGGGCCGGGCAGGCTTGCCCGTCCCGCTAGTAAGGGAGCCGGGCCGGGCAGGCTTGCCCGTCCCGCTATCAAGGGAGCCGGGCCGGGCAGGCTTGCCCGTCCCGCTATCAAGGGAGCCGGGAGAGGGGGACTGGGTCATGTTCGGGAAGATCCGGTGAGGTGTGGTAAGATGGTTGCACGACCGCATGAAATAAAGATATAACCCGATTCCCTGGAAAATTGGGAGAGATTCCGCATCTCCTTCCCCCTGGGAGAGCTGGGCCGGGCAGGCTTGCCCGTCCCGCTAGTAAGGGAGCTGGGCCGGGCAGGCTTGCCCGTCCCGCTAGTAAGGGAGCTGGGCCGGGCAG
>CAZOXD010000232.1:0-3074 GCA_964583525.1 uncultured Pseudomonadota bacterium | reverse complement strand
GCTTACCCGTCCCGCTATGGGGAGGGAATCGCGGCCGTTCCGGAAATGGAGAGTGCGCAGTGGATGCCATGGCCATGGCCTGGTTGATCGGCGGCGGGGTCCTCATCGCGGCCGAATTCATCATTCCCGGCGGAATCGTTTCCTTCCTGGGGATCGCGGCCTTGCTGGTGGGGCTGGGAAACTGGGTGGGGATATTTTCCGATTGGATCAGCTCCACCACCTGGTGGTTTATCCTCTCCCTCGGTCTCCTGCTGAGCATGAGAAAGGTGGTCAACCGGTTTCTGCCCGGAGAGTCCAGATACGATTCCCCCGATGAAGACCTGGCCGTCTATGGGACCGTGGTCACCATCGCCGAAACCGTCCGGGAGGGGGATTCCACCGGCCGCATCCACTTCCGGGGCACCACCTGGTCCGCCACCAGCCTCCACGGAACCCTCCCGCCGGGCGCCCATGCCACCATATCCCACCGGGAAAACCTGGTCTGGATCATTTCACCGGTGGACGATCCGGTTTTCGGAGAAGGAGAGGAACCCGAGGCGTGACTGCCTCATTTCCGCCCTTAAGGCTTTCAACCTTCCGGGTCGCCAGATAGGGATCCGATCGAGGAGAATCCATCATGCTGCCCATCGTTACCGGGGTACTGTTGGTATTGCTGTTCCTGGTCATGAAGACCATCATCATCGTCCCCATGCGCGAGGCCGTGGTCAAGGAGCGCTTGGGGAAATTCGCCGGAGTGCTCGCTCCGGGGTTTCATTTCATGATTCCCTTCATGGACCGGGCCGCCTACCGCCATGAAATCCGGGAACAGGTGATCGACGTGGATCCCCAGTCCACCATTACCCGCGACAATATCCAGTTGGAGGTGGATGGGATTATCTACCTCAAGGTGATGGACCCCGAAAAGGCCAGTTACGGCATCCAGAACTACCGGAGGGCCTCCATCAACCTGGCCCAGACCACCATGCGTTCGGAAATCGGGAAAATCGATCTGGACCGCACCTTTTCGGAGCGGGATACCATCAACGAGAATATCGTGCGGGAAGTCGATCTGGCCTCGGACCCCTGGGGAATCAAGGTGCTCCGCTACGAAATCAAGAACATTTCGCCCCCGCCCCGCGTCATCGAAACCATGGAAAAACAGATGGAAGCCGAGCGGCAAAAAAGAGCGGATATCACGCTGGCCACTGCGGAAAAGGAAAGCCGCATCAATATCTCCGAAGGGGAACGCCAGGAATCGGTGAACTTGTCCGAAGGGGAAAAACAAAAGCGCATCAACGAAGCGGATGGGCGGGGCCAGGAAATTTCTCTGGTGGCGGATGCCACTGCCGAGGGCATTGAACGGGTGGCCAAGGCGCTCCAGGTGCCGGGAGGGGAGCAGGCCGTGAAAATGCGGATTCTCGACCAATTCATCGAGCAATACGGCAACATCCTCAAAAAGGCGAATATCTCCGTGGTGCCGGCGGAATTGGCCAATATCCAGGCGGTTTTTCAGGGACTCGGCCAGATTACCCGCCACCTGCCCGATGTTCCGAATGTGCCCCGCTCGCAGCAGGACGATTCCTGAGGAGGGTTTCCGGGTTTCCGGGTTGCCGGGATGCAACGGCGCCGTGGAACTCCCTTTCCCACACACGAAACTCATCCAAGCGTCACGGCGCGGATTCAAAGCGCGGATTCATGACACGCATTCATAACGTCAAGAGGAAACGATGGACAAGATAACGATCGAACAGATAATCGATATTGGCACGCTGGGGGTGTGGGGAATCATCTTCGCGGTGTTGATCATCCAATTCATCCGTTCCATCCGCATGGTGCCGACGCAACGGGCCTACATCGTGGAACGGTTGGGGAAATACAACAAGACATTGAATGCGGGCTTTCATGCCTTGCTCCCCTTCCTGGACCGGGTCTCCTACATCGTCGATTTGAAGGAGGAGTCCATTTCCGTTCCACCTCAGGAATGTTTCACAAAGGACAATGTGCTGGTGGAGGTGGATGGCGTGATCTACATCAGCGTCACCGACCCCATCAACGCCTGCTACGGCGTCACCGACTATCGCGTCGCCGCCATTCAACTGGCCCAGACCACCACCCGGTCGGTGATCGGCACCCTGGATCTGGACCGCACCTTTGAAGAGCGGGAAGTGATCAGCACCCGCATCGTCACTGTATTGACGGAGGCCGGAATTTCCTGGGGAATTCAGGTGCACCGCTACGAAATCAAGAATATCGTCCCCCCCCAGACCGTGAAGGACGCCATGGAACGCCAGGTCTCCGCCGAGCGGGAACGCCGGGCCATCATCGCCAAGTCGGAGGGGGATAAACAGAGCCGCATCAACCGTTCCGAGGGGTTGAAAATGGAACTGATCAACCTTTCCGAGGGAGAACGCACCCGCCGCATCAACGAAGCCGAGGGACTGGCCAGCGAAATCCGCACCATCTCGGAGGCCACGGCCAAATCCATCGAACAAATCGCCGCCGCGGTGGAAACCAAAGGGGGTGAGGAAGCCATGACCTATCAACTGAGCCAAAAATACCTGGAGCAGCTTTCCTCCCTGGCTAAGGACAATGTCAACGTGCTGCTCCCGGCGGACATAACCCAACCCGACCGCATGCTGGCGGCACTGGGGCTGTCGATTCCGGGAGCAGGGAAAAAGAAATAATAGGGGCGGCGGTTCCCTGGCTCCCCGCCTCCCCACCCAGCCATACCCAAACGGCCCTTCCCCTCCCGGCGATGATACAATGAGGTACGCCCCAGTTGATTGATTCGCGCCGGCGGCGATCTTCCACCGTTACAGGCGAAATTCGAATTCCACACCGGGACCAGGGGGGGGCAGGCCCTGCTGTCCGCCGGCCGTGGGAAGGATTTCGATCGGAATGTGCGGGTTCACTGGCGTTTTGTTGACCTCGAATTCCTGCAACTCATCGTGAGCTAGGACGATGGGAATCGCGTGCTGAAAATGTAGAGTACGGCACCCCTTCGCTGGACCCCCCGAACGACCTCCAATTCCTTCCACAAGAAGATCGCCGCAGGCGAATGGCGCGCCCTGGCCCGGTTTTCCGATCAGCAAGAC
>CAZOXD010000231.1:2065-6631 GCA_964583525.1 uncultured Pseudomonadota bacterium | reverse complement strand
GAATCATAAGAATCGTCAATTGAATGCGCAATTATATAAGTCGCAGTGTTTAGAATGCGGTTACCCCGGTTCTTTTCAGAAGACACTTGACCGGAAAGGGGGAAAACGGCGACAATCCCTGTGAATCGGAATGGGTGTCCAGCGGCCAAATTTTCCCCGAGGGTGACGATATCGCCATATCAGGCTCCGGGAAATGGGAACCTATTCCCATTGCGGAGCGTTATCCCCTTGGGACCGCCGGCCGTCCAATTTTTTCGCGTGATATAGGTCTGATGTTCAAGCCTTCGGTTTGCCCTGGGGGAGTGGGTCCACTTAAAATCGGATTCCGGCAGGGGGGGGTGATTCCGCAATACTTTGCAGGAAACCAGAATTGGGGATTTTTTTTCGATGGCCCAAACCTCCCGCCAGGTCAAATGGGATGAATTGGAAGCAGGGATGATCATCGAGGAGGTGACCGAACTCTCCATCGACTATGCCTCTCTCGATCCGGATACCCTCAAGTTCGTCCAGACCACCTTCAAGGGGGCGAAGGCCCTGGTGGCCGGTGAGGATGGCCACCAGGCCGTTGCGGTGGAAGAGTTGCAGCCCTTCGACACGATCCAGGGCCTGACGGGTATCGCACCTGATCTCACCATCGCCGTGGTGGTCCCGGGGAGCCCGCAATACCTGGAACAAAATGGAATGCTCTCCTTCCGGGTCGGCGAGGAACGCTCCTTCACCATGAGCAGGGGAAAGGCGGGCCAGTCCATCGGGATTCCCGCCCATATGCGCTTCGGGCTGATGCCCAGCGGACCGGTGCAGGTCGCCTCGCCGGAAGCCAGGAAGCTCCACCAAATCAAAAAGGCCCAGGTCAAGTTTTTCCTGGATACCATCGAGACCGCCATGGCCGAGCGGGAGATGGCCTCCGACATGGTGGAGGACATGCTGGATCAGGGACGGCGCGGGCTGTATTCCAGCAAGGGCGTGGAAAAGGTCGTCGACGAAATCATCAGCAATGGCTGCGCCGAAGGAATCAAAGCCCTGGCCGGGTTGCGGGGCAGCGACCAGACCTATACCCACTGCACCGACATGGCCGTGATCCTGGAAGAATGCTATGTGGACATCGTCCAGCGCAGCGGGCGCACGCCCTCCAAGGAGAACGAGCGCTTCGCCCTGCTCTCCGGGTTCCTGCACGACATCGGAAAGAGTGAGGTCCCCAAGGAAATTCTGGAGAGCGTGGACCGCTATGCGCCGGACAGCCGGGAGATGATCATCATGCGCAACCATACCACCTATGGCGTGCGCATCCTGGAAGAAATGGGCATGTCCAACGGCATCATGAACGTGGCCTCCTATCACCATGTGAAAATGGATACAACACTCCTCAACAGCTACCCGGACGTTTCCTACCAGGAGGTGCTTCCCTTCACGCGGTTGGCCTCCGTGGTGGACGTTTACCAAGCCCTGATCGGGAATCGGCACTACAAGCGGAACTGGGTGCCCGGCAAGGCCGTGGAATACCTGGCCCAACTGGAATCGACGGAATTCGACCCCAAGATGCTGGGGCAGTTCTTCGAGGTGATCGGAAAATACCCGGTGGGCTCCCTGGTGCGGCTCAACACCGGAGAACTGGCGTTCGTGCTGATGATCGGACCCAAGGAGCATCCCGAACGGCCCATCGTCACCGTAGTGGAAAATGCTGCCGGCGAGATGCTGACCCACCACTCCCTGCTCGACCTGATGCTGGAGGAGGACATCGGGGTGGAGGAGGTGGTGGACCATTACCATCATTACAACGAGAGCGAGGACCAGGCCCACGGCATTTTCCGCTCGATCCGCATCGACTGATCCTTCCCACAGCCCCCTTTGCCGATTGTCCTCCCGCTCCAGCGATTGTCCTATAGCGCCCTGGGTACGCCTCCCATCCTTTTCTCGAAGTACTGTTGGTGATACTCCTCGGCCCGCCAGTAGTGGCCGGCGTTCTCGATCCCGGTTACGATGGGCCGCCCGAACTTCCCGCTTGCTCCCAAGCTCTCCTTTGAGGCGCGGGCAGCGGCATTCTGGCCGCCGTTCACGGTGTAGATCGCGCTCCGGTACTGGGTCCCCACGTCAGGCCCCTGCCGGTTGAGTTGGGTGGGGTCGTGGCAGGCCCAGAACGCCAAAAGTAAATCGTCATAGGATACCCGGGACGAGTCGAAGGTCACCTCCACGGCTTCCGCGTGACCGGTGTTGCCCCGGCAAACCTCCTCGTAGGTTGGGTTTTCCGCGTGGCCGCCCATGTAGCCCACGGAGGTTTCCACCACGCCTTCCACCTGCCGGAATGCGGCTTCCACGCCCCAAAAACATCCCGCCGCGAAGTAGGCCTTGCTGGTGTTCTCTTCCGCCATGATCGCTCCTGGTGAATTCCGTTCCTTGGGAGTTGTTGCGGTTCCGCCCCCGCCAAAGGCGCCCGGCCGGCCGTTTCGGCGGGGAATCCTGTCCGTTCGTGCAGTATATCGCAGCATATCACGGGAAACCGGATTTGGGAGGGGGAATTGCGTCGTATATTTTTATGGAACATGGTAAATATGATATCATAACGATATCACTTTCCATCCTTGGAGGAAGATTATGGCGCAAATGCTGGTAAGGAATCTCGCTGAGGAGGTCATTCAGCGTCTCAAAGAGCGCGCCAGGCAAGGCGGGCGTTCCATGCAGGCCGAGGTGAGGCGGATTCTTGAACAAGCTGCCCGTGAACCCACCCTCGACATGGAAAGCGCGCGAAAATTTTCCGAAAGAATTCGCCGGAAATTCAAAGGGAGGAAATTCCCTCAATCGGTGGAACTCATTCGCGAAAACCGCACGCGATAAGACAAACAATGAACAACTATATCGTGGATGCGAGTGTGGTCGCCAAATGGTTCGTCGAAGAGGAATTCAGCGGCTGCGCGGCTGCGATTTTATCGGATCGGTACCTCCTCCAGGCACCCGACTTTTTATTCCTGGAAATGGACAGCATTCTCTGGAATTGGACAGGCCGCGATATCATCACGCCAAGCGAAAGCCATGAGATAAGGGAGATGCTGCGGCGGTATCCGATCATCCGGCACCCCTTCATCGAGTTGCTCGATTCGGCCTACGCCATCGCAGTTCAAATGAGACAAAGTATATACGACAGTCTCTATGTCGCCTTGGCTGTGCTCCTGAACGCTAGGATGGTCACGGCGGATCGGGTCCTCTACAGTGGAATGTCGCAGAGCGAGTATGCCCGGAATATGGTGTGGATAGAAGAACTCCCATGAATCCTCCTGCATCCTCTTAAACCGGTGTCCTTTCCCTCCCCGGGAAAACCCATTACACTGGCCGCTGACAGGGCCTGGAATTCCACACTCACCCCCGGGCCGCCCGGGAATCCGGCGGGGTTCTTGAGCGCGGCCCTTCCCGGCCCCCATGCAGGCGATTTGGAGAATCCATGACGAACGAGAGCGTGAACCGGCAGTGGGTATTGGCCAACCGGCCGCAAGGATGGCCCGGACCGGACGATTTCCGGATGGAGGAAGCCCCCGTACCGGAGCCGGGCGGGGGGCAGATGTTGGTACGCAACCTGTGGGTATCGGTCGATCCCTACATGCGCGGGCGGATGCGCGATGTGAAGTCCTATGCGCCTCCGGTGCCGGTGGGTGGCGTGATGGAAGGCGGGACGGTGGCCCGTGTGCTCGCCTCCCGCAATTCCAGGTTCGCCGAGGGGGATATCGTGGAAAGCCGCTTCGGGTGGCAGGAGTATGCGCTTTCGGACGGCAAGGGCGTGCGCAAGGTGGACCCCTCCCTGGCCCCCATTTCCACGGCCCTGGGCGTGCTGGGCATGCCGGGATTGACGGCCTACTTCGGCTTTCTGGAAATCTGCCAACCCCGGGCAGGTGAGACCGTGCTGGTCTCCGGCGCGGCGGGGGCGGTGGGCTCCCTGGTGGGGCAGATCGCCCGGATCAAGGACTGCCGCGCCGTGGGCATCGCGGGGAGCGAGGACAAGGTGAAGTGGATTACCGGCGAGTTGGGCTTCGACGCCGCGTTCGACTACAAGACCGCCCCCAATTACGGCGCCAAGATCGCCGAGCTCTGTCCCGATGGGGTGGATTGCTATTTCGACAACGTGGGCGGGGAGATTACCGACGCCGTCTTCCCCCTGCTCAACACCGGGGGGCGGGTGTCCGTCTGCGGGCAGATCTCCCAGTACAATCTGGAAAAGCCCGAACTGGGACCCCGGCTCCTCTGGCATTGCATTCGCCAGCAGTTGAAGATCGAGGGATTCCTGGTCTTCCAGTTCGCCGAGCGCCATGCCGAGGGCCTGGAGCAAATGGCGCAATGGCTGCGCGAGGGCCGGCTCAAATACCGCGAAACGGTCAGCGAGGGTTTCGAGAACATTCCCGCCGCCTTCATCGGCATGATGCGCGGCGGCAACACCGGCAAGCAGGTGATCCGGATCGCGGACGAGTAGCCGGGAAGGAGCCTCCGCCATGCCTGCCGTCATGTCCGAACCTTTTCTCTCCACCCTCTCCTGTCGCCCGTGAGCAAATCTCCTCCAAAATCCCCCCGGCGGAAGAAATCCCGCCC
>CAZOXD010000231.1:0-1965 GCA_964583525.1 uncultured Pseudomonadota bacterium | reverse complement strand
TTCCACCTCCGCCGCTTCCACCTCCACCGATCAGCCGATGGGAGCGGCCTCGGTGGCCTCCGTGGCGATTCTCCGCCAGCGGCGCTGGGTGACGCCGCTGCTGGTGGCGCTGGGCGGTGTGCTATTGGCCATGGCCTCCCCCCACTGGATGACGCCCGTGGCCTGGGCGCTGTTCGGGATTCCCCTCTTTCTGGCGCTGGATCTGACCCTCCGCCACCATGCCGGAGGCCGGGCAGCCCTTTGGGGGAAGGTGCTGGCGTGCACCTTTCCCGCCGGGGTGGTATTCGCCGCCATCGCGGGGGATTGGGTCACCAACACCGCCCACGTCTTCGGCGGCATGCCCCTCCCGGTGGCCCTGGCGACCACCTGGTTCGGGTTCGGAGGATTGATCGGCCTGGAAATTTTCTTCTTCCTGGGGGTGCCCTTCGCCCTGTCCTGGCGCCGGCCCTGGCTGGCCCTGGCGCTGGTGCCGCTGTGGTGCACGGTGTTCCAGATGCATCTGCCGCGTTTCCTCTTCTTCACCTTCGGCCAGACCATGCTCTCCGTGCCGGAGTTGGTGCAATTCGCGGACGTGGGCGGGTCGGGCGCATTGAACCTGCTCCTGCTGCCGGCCCATTTGGCGGGATACCTGTGGATCCGCCACGGGCTGTTTCCGGGGGATTTTCCGCGCAGGCATTTGGGGGTGGCCACCGGAATCCTTATCCTGGGGTTCGCCGTGGCTTATGGATACGGATCCGTTTCCATGGATCGCTGGAAGGAGCGGGAAGCGCGAGGGCGGGAAGTGGAACTGCTGGGCATCCAGCCCAATTTCACCCTGGCCCGATTGGCATCCAACCCCGCCCTGGCCCATTCGGAGCGGGAGCAGTCCTTGCAGGCGCTGCTGATCGATTCCCTGGAAGCCGTGGGGGAGTCCCTGCGCAAGCCGGGGGTTCCCACCGTCCTGCTGTGGCCGGAATCGGTGTATCCCCGCGCATTCCGGATGTCGGGCGGAATGCGGGCCCAGGTGGAGGACTGGGTGCGCCGGGCCAAAGTGCATCTGGTGCTGGCCAGCGTGGACGGGGAATACCTGCCCGCTCCCGATGGCTCCCGGCAATGGCATTCCTATGGGGTGTCGCTGCACCTCGGGCCGGAAGGGAAAATGCGGGGGGTGTACCGCAAGATGGCGCTGATCCCGTTTGGAGAGACCATTCCCTTCGGAGACTGGTTTCCCGCCTACCGGAGGCTCCTCAAGGCCCTGGTGCCCCGCATCGCGCAGTTCACACCCGGCACCGAGCACACGGTGTTCACCCTGGACAACGGGGTGAAGATCGCGCCCATGATCTGCTTCGATGCCGCGAACGAGACGGTGGCCCGGGGCATGGCCCGCAACGGGGCCCGGGTGGGAGTGGTGCTGGCCAACCTGGCCTGGTTTGGGCGCACCAGCGTTGCCTCGCAGTTCGGATATGCAGCGGCCTTCCGCGCCATCGAAAACCGCATGCCGATCCTCGTCCTATCCCAGAACGGGGAAAGCTTCCTGCTCGACTCCACCGGGCGGGAAGCCTCTCCCCGGCTGCCGCAATACCAGAGAGCCATCTTCGCGGAGCGGGTACAGGTGCCAAACGAGACGCCGTTCTATACCCGTCACGGGGATGGAGTGAACCGCCTGTGGGTGCTCCTGCTGGCCGCGGCGCTGGCTTGGGCGGCCTGGGCGGCCCTGAACACTGCCGTGAATGAACTGCTGGGCGGAAGACGTGCTTCCGGGGGATAATGTGGGAAAGAATGGAGGCCGGCAAGAGTCGTAATGGCTGGTATGAATGGATTTCAACCGGGAATTCGAATACCAGGAGATGATACTCGTTTTCAGTAGCCGATAGCAGTGCAATATGGGAAATATCGGGTGACAGTTGCCCTATAAAGAGAGCAACCCCCTCCGGCAGGGCGGGCAACGGGATTCGAAGCAGGGGAGCAACGATGGCGGGAGAAATC
>CAZOXD010000230.1:0-6639 GCA_964583525.1 uncultured Pseudomonadota bacterium | reverse complement strand
CAGCGGACACAGTAATCCCTCCCCGAAATCGGCAAGGTTGCTACCGTTTTTGCTCAGCCGTGCCCCTCCGTCGGCCGAGTTTTTCGGAGGGATATACATCGCCGAACAACCCGGCAGGGGCAACAGAAACGGTACGCCAATCATATAGGCGGCATCGTCGCCTTCTTCGTGGCCAAAGGCATCCGCCGCGCCCGGAATTCGCTCTGCGAAAATGGGGTAGTGCTGCTGTAAATATTTGCGACTAGCGCGCATTAGCGAGGTATCGGGACTGCGCATGGGACGGGCGCCATACTGGTCCCGGGCAATTTCAGCGAGTGCCCTGCCGATTTCGCGGTTGGTTTCTTTCAAGCGGAAATGCCTTGCCTCGCAAAAGTCATCGGGCTCACCGGCGATGATTGTTTATTGTTTTTCAATGGCCATCCGAATCCCCTTTCCTTAATGACTTTCGTTCCGCGGCGCGACATCCAGAAGACCCTCACAAGCTCTGCAGACGATGGGCTCAACCTTGCTCCTTGTGTCTTGGAATTTTAGTATTAGGAAGGAAGTGGGGAACCCATGTGGCAGATCGACCGCCCCCTCAGCCCTTCGGCCTGCTCGGTCCACCAGTGCATGCCCATATCCCGGAATAGCGTCCCGGCCTGATCCAGTTGCTCCCAGGATCCTTCGACTGTACCCCGGAGTGTCTTTTTAACTCACAGCTCAAATCTGTCTCACAAGGTCTGACGGCTTACAATCTCTCCAAAAAAAGGATTGCGCCCATGGCCTTGCGGGGTTTCAGCTTTACAGGGCTTCAGCCGAGCAATCGTCCAGCATGGCCTTGGCCCCGTCGGCGAGAAGCCAGATGTCGGCGGTGGGGGTGACGAAGTCGTAGCCTTTTTGCAGCAAGGCCCGCCCCCCTGCCGCGTCGCGGGCCAGCCCCGCCATCCAGCAGTCGTCGCGGCCCTTCACGATGCGCTCCGCTTCGGTCATCAGCCGTTCCAGTTCCGGGATATCGTAACTGCCCAGCCGGGTTAGCTGCGCGAAGTCGTCGATGATGTCGGCAGCCAAATCGCCCGGTCCCAGGAAGACGATGTCGATGCCCTTTACGGCGGCGATCTCCTCCACGTTTTCGAAGCCCCGGCGGGTTTCCACGATTACCGTGATGACCAGTTCCTCGCGGTAGGTGGCGGGGTATTCCATCTCGGCCAGCCCCCAACGCGCCGCGCGGGACTCCGGATAGCCCACGCCCCGGTTGCCGCCATGGGGGCGGTAACGGGTGGCGGCGACGATCGCTTGGGCCTCCTGCGCGGACTCCACCGTGGGCACCACCAAGCCGTCCACTCCGGCGTCCAGCACGCGCTTGATGTAGACCGGGTCATGGGAGGGAACGCGCACCAGGCAGGCGGTGTCTCCGGCCCGCGCCCCGCGCAGTTGCCCCACCAGTGTTCGCAAGTCGGCCCCGATATGCTCATGGTCGATGATGAAGGCGTCGAAATCGCACATCGAAAGCAGTTCGATGGAATCGGCGTCCGAGAGAAACACCCAGCAGCCGACGGTGGGTTTCCCCGCCTTGAGGCGGGCCTTCAAACGATTGGGAGAGAGCATGCCAAGTCTCCGGGAAAGGGTGTGCCATCGCCTTCCTCAACCGCGAACAAGCGGCGGGTTACATTATCCCTGACTTACCGGATTGGATTCAGGAGGGCAAAGGGGGCTTTGCCGCGCCTTGCTTGCCGCCGCCCCGGGATTGCGGAGACGCCTCCCGGCTTGGCAGAATGCCCCTCACCTGATTTATTACGGCAGTTTACCCGACCACCTATTACCTGGAGCCGACCCATGATTCGTGTAAGCGTGATGTACCCGTACCGGGAAGGCGCGCGTTTCGATGTCCAGTATTATGCTAATCAGCACATGGATATGACGCGCGCGGCGATGAAGGAGCATGGGTTGCTGGATATTCGCGTGGACAAGGGATTCGTGGGCACCATACCCAAGAGCCCCCCGGTATACGTGTGCATCGCCACGCTCACTTTCGAAACCATGGATGGCTATAAGGAAGGCTTTCGCATTCACGGCCCGCAACTCGTCGAGGACCTCCCCAACTTCACGGACATCGAGCCGGTGGTGCAGGTCAACGAGGCCATTCTCTAGGACGGGACATCCGGCCCTCCGGGGCCGCGAACGCGCTCAAGAAAGGCCGGGTTGGCCACGCGAAGCTTGTCTTCCACGACCGTGCGCAGGTGCGAAAACAGCACCTTGCGCCGTGCGCCGGTATCAAATTCCCCCGTACGGATCGCCGCACAAAGCCGCTCATTGACGGATCGAAGGGCAGAGGGGAAATCCTTCGGTTCGTTGCCGGCCAAATCCAACTCCCGCAGTCCGTCCCATTCCCTGCGCAAGTGGAGGGACTCTTGATCCAGTTCGCGGCGAACGATGCCCAGCATGTTCAACGCCACGAGCAGATGGTAGCGCACGCGGCCGGAAATCCGCGGCAACACGTCGCCTCGCAGGAAGTCCTCGATGGCCCCCATCAACTCGTCGGCGGTCGGCCGGTCCTGCATAAACACACCTCCCTTGATCAGGGTTGGATCTGTTCCAAAAGGCTTAGGAGATCCCATTCGATCTCAGCCGTGCGGCGGCCCAGGCTGGCCAGTTCCACATTGGGCAACCCGGCCAGAAAGCCCCCCAGTTCCATCACGGTTACAATGGCCCAGCGCGCCAGGGAGAATACATCCCAGAACCGCATCAGACCCGGCTCGATGGTGCGCCCGCCGGCCTGCTGGTATGCCCGGTGGAAGTTCTCGCGTGAACCAAGCCCGCCCACGGCCTGCCTGTCCCGTCCCCCGCGCCAGGAACGCAGTGCCACCCAGGCCACGTCCGCCAGTGGATCGCCCCAGTAGGCCAGTTCCCAATCCAGGACGGCCCGCAGGCCCTGCTCGTCGAACAGCATGTTCCCTGGACGGAAGTCCCCGTGCACCAGGGCCAGCGGAGTCTCCGGGGGCAGGTGCCCGTGCAGCCAGCGCAAAGCCAACTCAATCACCGGGTGGGAATCGACGGCGCATTCCCGGTAGAGCGCCTCCAGATGAACCACTGCCTGGTGCCCAGGTAGCCGCTGCAGGCCTGTGGCGGCTTCCGGATCGGCGCCGGGGGTGATGCGGTGAATTCGCGCCAGGGCTTCGGCCATCTGTTCCAGCAATACTTCGCGGGTGTGCGCGTACCGTGGGTCGTTGTGCAGGCGGCTCACAAGGGATTCGCCGGCCACCCGATCCATGATCAGGAACGGCGCGCCCAGCATTGCCGGTTCCTCCTCGCACCAGAGCACACGCGGTACCGGAACGCCGTGGCGCCCGGCCAGCGCGATCAGTTCGAACTCGGCCGTTCGGGAACTGTCGATGAAGGGCCGCTCCGTATCCATCCGCAGCACCAGTTCCAGATGGCGCTGACCTCCCCGGCCTCCCCCGGTGGCCCCGGTCAAGTCGAAGGCCCATGTCTCCCGCGAAACGCCACCGGCCAGACGTGTCAGGTTGTCCACGGTCACCGGGCGGTCATACTTCCCACCCAGATAGACAAGCAAACGCTCCTCCAGTGAGGGCTCGTTTTCTCCAAGCATGGCGCCATCGTGCTTCATCGCACCGCATGAATCAAGGCCGGCAACAGTCTTCCGTGGCGATGGCCCAACGATATCGTTGCAATCGGAAGCAGCCGCGGTTTGGCCGAATTTCGCGCAACCTTCATCAGGCGGAGGGTGGAAATCCCCCCCACAAGCCGGACACCCCACCAGCCGGTGGACGGCACAGCAGGTGGTTGAGGCGTTTCCCTGGGAGGAGTCACCGCGCTACCTGCTGCGCGACCGCGACAGCCTCTATGGCGCTGAATTCCGGCGCCGGGTGCGCAGCCTCGCCATCGAAGAAGTACTTACCGCCCCACACTCACCCTGGCAGAATCCCTGCGTCGAGCGCCTGATCGGCTCGATTCGGCGAAAGTGCCTCAATCACGTCATCGTCTACAACGACAGCCACCTGAAGAGGCTCCTGCGCTCCTACTTCGCTTACTGCCACACGGCACGAACCCATCTCGCTCTGGACAAGCAGTGCCCGCAACCGCGCCTCATCGAGAGACGAGAGTGAGGAAAGATCATCGCATTCCCGCACATTGGCGGTCTTCATCACGAGGACCGGCGTGTCGCCCGACCAATCGGAAAACGTCACGATCCCTGTTTCACAGTTTGGTCGGCCCTCTCAGCGCTGACTCTTCTGCCCTCAGATTCAATACCGGCTCCCGGTACGGGTTTTGGCCGGCGACATCCCGCACTGCCTCGAGCCAGAGCCTGCCTGACTCCGTCGATTTGGCTTCACCACAGACGGTAATCCCACAAGGTCAGAACCCTGCGAGTGTTCGAGTTAGGTTTTGGTAAGGACAGTTCGGTTGGGCCGTGTTGGCGGCTCCAACTGGGAAATGTCGGCTTATTTGGTTTCATCCGTGAAATTTGCCATCCTCTGGGCTACGATCGCAACTACGTTCAGCTAACTTGACAGTACCCTTCTGAAGTTGAATCGCACCCTTTCTTGCGGAAGGAAATGACAACATGGCTAAACCAAGAATTGAAGGTTCATTTGTCGCTTTGATCACACCATTCAACAATGACGGGACGATCGATTTCGACGGTTTCCGCACGCTGCTCATGTTTCACGGGGACAACGGTACCAAAGCAGTATTAATCATGGGTTCCACTGGTGAGGTTTCAATGCTTTCCCGGGAAGAAAGGCATCAAATCGTCAGTGAAACGGCAAAGTTCAAAACGGGCAAGATGCTGTTTTACTACGGCTGTTCGGGACCGACGACCGAAGCGTCCATCGACTATGTGCGCCAAGCCGCAGCGGAAGGTGCTGATGGCGCGATCATCGCCGCCCCGCCTTACATCTGCGCTTCCAACGAAGACATCGTTCAGTTCTTCCTTGAGGTGGCCGATTCCGCGGAAATACCGATCGGCATCTACAACAATCCGCCTCGCGTCAAAACCGATCTGACGGCAGCCGACATTATCCGCCTTTCGGAGCACCCCAACATAGTCATCAACAAGGAGTCGACACCTCGTGTCGGGCAGATCGCGCAACTTTGCGCCGCCCAACCGGACCTTTCCCTCATGTGCTGCTGTTCGCCGAACTTGGGCCTGGTGGTGCCGTTGATGGCGCTTGGTGGCCACGGGACAGCCAACATGACCGGCAACGTGATTCCACGGGAAATGGCGGTAATCTCTACGCCGTGGCACAACGACGGTGATGCCATGGCCTGCCGGAAGGCATGGCTGCGAAACCTGCCGATGCTTCACTTTGCCTATTCGGAAATTAATCCAGTGCCGATCAAAAGTTTGATGCGTGCCATCGGTTTGCCTGCCGGACCCCTGCGTAAACCGCTGCGTCCGTTGACGAACGAAGCGCTGCAAGTGGGATTGGATATCGTTCGTGATCTGGAGTTGGACAAAACCTATGGCTATTCGCTGAACGTTCTCACAGGGGGCCGTAAGAAGGTATCTGTGTAGGGAGTGGCAAAACGAAACGACGGCGAGACCTGGAAGGCTCGGAAGCGATGGAACCTGGTCTGATCCCCGATTCTTGATCCAGCGTAAATGGAAATTTTCTCACTCATTTTGGAGCAGGAATCGGGGATCAGGTCAATACCCTGTCCCTATCGTAAACCTCGTCCGTATTGATTCCGTTGACTTTTTCGGGTTTAATTTTGAAAGGTCACGGGCAAGCTTCAAACAATGAAAGTGCGCATTTGATGCGTATCCGCTGGCGGTCAGAACCTTGGGGGCCCGGGAGGTTGTTCATTTGAACTTGAGGAATGCTCTTTGAGGTTTTGATCGCGTGGGCCCATACCAGCTTATAGTGCGGGAGTGTTGAAAGCCGCGATGACCCTGCTACGGGCCTTGGTCAGGCTGGATCAGCTTGTTGGAGGCCATCCGCCGCTTGGCCCTGCACGGCACCGATCTGAACCGCGCCCGTGAACAGGTCCAGGCCGGGAATGCGCCCTGGTTCTGCCAAAAGTGCGCGGGATCGAACCGATAACCGGCGAGAGTTCAAGGAGGTAAGCCATGCCGGAGATCAAAGTTCTGTTGTGGGATATCGGCGGCGTACTGCTGAGTAATGCCTGGGACCAAAACCAACGGCGTGCCGCGATCAAGCACTTTGCCCTGGACTGGGAGGAATTCGACGAACGTCACGAACTGGTGGTTTCCTCATTCGAACGCGGACACATCACTCTCGACCAATACCTCGACCGCACCATCTTCTACCGCTCCCGCCATATTGAGCGGCAGGCGCTGAAGGACTACATCTTCACATTGTCCCAGCCCGACCCGGACGCTCTCGACCTTGCCAGGCAACTGGCGGCGACATACCCGATGGCGACCATCAACAACGAGTCCCGCGAACTGAATCTGTATCGCATCGAACGCTTCGGCCTGCGCGACCTTTTCCGCGTGTTCGTGAGCTCCTGCTTCGTGGGCTTGCGCAAGCCGGAGGAAGGCATCTACAGGTTGGCGTTGGAGCTGATCCAGACCCCGGAGGAGCAGTGCTGCTTCATCGACGACCGCGCTCTCAACCTGGAATGCGCGCGCAAGCTGGGCATGCACACCATTCAGAGCCACAACGCCCATCAGCT
>CAZOXD010000229.1:3124-6640 GCA_964583525.1 uncultured Pseudomonadota bacterium | reverse complement strand
GGGCCGAAATCAACGCGATCACGGCCACCAGGGCCGATTGGGAACGGATTTTTCACATTTCCAGCCCCCGGAACTGTTCCAGGGAGCCGGGATTGGCCAGGGAATCCAGGTTCTTCACGGTCTCGCCGCGCAGGGTGGCGGCCACGGCCAGTTCCACCTTCTTCCCGTTGATGGTGACCGGCACCTCGCTGATCTGGCGGATGGCGGCGGGAACGTGGCGGGCGGTGGCCGTGGCGCGGATGGCGGTGCGGATCGCGGTGCGAATTTCCCCCTCCTGACCTTCACCAAGGGATTCCCCCTCGCGCAGCACGACGAACAGCGCCACCTTGTCCTCCGCGGGTTCCTCGGGAGTGCGGTATCCCACCACGATGCTGTCCAGCACGAACGGCAGGTCCTCCACGATGCGGTAGATTTCCGCCGTGCCGATGCGCACCCCGCCGGGATTGAGGGTGGCGTCCGAGCGGCCCTGCATGGTCACCCCGCCCGCTGGGGTCAGGGTGACGAAATCCCCGTGCCGCCACACGCCGGGAAAGTGCTCGAAGTAGGCTTGGCGGTACTTGGCGCCGTCGGGGTCCTTCCAGAACGACACCGGCATGGAGGGGAAGGGCTGGCGGCACACCAGCTCTCCCTGCTCTCCCCGCAGGGGCCGGCCTCTCTCGTCAAAGGCGGCGATGTCCATGCCCAGCGCCGGGCCCTGGATTTCCCCCGCGTACACGGGCGCGTAGGGATTGCCCAGCATGAAGCAGCCGATCAGGTCGGTGCCCCCGGCGATGGAGGCCAATTGCACGTCGCTCTTGATGGCCTCGTGGACGTAGTGAAACTGGCCCGGCTCCAGGGGCGCGCCCGTGGAGAGGATGGTGCGCAGCGTCTCCAGCGGGAAATCCTCCCGGGGAACCAGCCCCGCCTTGGCGCAGGAGGCGAGGAACTTGGGACTGGTGCCGAAGACCGTGATCCCTGTTGACTGGGCCAGCCGGAACAGCCGCTCCGCACCCGGATGGGCCGGGCTGCCGTCGTAGAGCACCAGGGCGCATCCCTGCGCCAGTCCGCTCACCAGCCAGTTCCACATCATCCAGCCGCAGGTGGTGAAATAGAACAGCACGTCGTCGCGGCCCAGATCGGTATGGAAGCGCTGCTCCGTGTGGTGCTTGAGAATCGTTCCTCCCGCCCCGTGGACGATGCATTTAGGCACGCCGGTGGTGCCGGATGAATAGAGGATATACACCGGGTGATCGAAGGGAAATTGCGGAAACTCCGGCTCCGGCGCATTCTCCGCACCCAGGAAGTCCTCCCAGGCCACAGAACCGGAAACCGAACCGGGAGGCAATTTGCCGCCATACCCTTCCCCCAGGAAAGGCGCCACCACCAGCTTTTCGATGGAGGGAATGGCTGCCAGGATCTGCCCGCCCCGCTCCAGGCTGTCATGGGCCTTGCCGCCATAGCGGTAGCCGTCGGCGCAGAAGAGTATCTTGGGATCGATCTGCCCGAAGCGGTCCAGCACGCCCTGGAAGCCGAAGTCCGGGGAGGTGGAGGACCAGATCGCCCCCAGCGCCGTGGCCCCCAGCATGGCCACCACGGTTTCCACGGCATTGGGGAGAAACCCGGCCACCCGGTCGCCTGGACCAACCCCGGCCCGTTTGAGGGCTTCCGCGCAGCGGGAAACCAGCGCATACAGTTCGCGGTAACTCACCGTGCGGCGGGAGCCGTCTTCCCCTGCATCTTCCCCTGCCGCGATCAGGGCGGGCCGTTCGTCCCGGTAGCGCAGCAGGTGCGCCGCGAAGTTGAACCGCGCGCCAGGAAACCACACCTCGTTGGGGGCGGTTCGCAACGCAGACATCTGGCGCATCGGAGACATCGGTGGCATCGCGTCGTCGGTCAACACGGCGCCATGGGGTGCGCTTACCTCCACCCCCGCATCCCGCCAGGCTTCCTCCCAGAACGCGTTCCGGTGCGTCACGCTCCAGCGGTGCAGGGCGGCGTAGTCCCCAAGCTTGCCAGGGGAATCCGCGCCGGGGGAATCTCCGCTGTTGGGGAAATCCGGGCCACCGTACTTCTCCCGCAGCGATTCGTGGAAGGCATACAGGTTCGACCCGCGGACACGCGCCGGGTCTGGGGTCCAGATGGGATCGGTCATGGAAATTCTTCAGGGGAATGTTGAGATCGGCTATCGTTCTTTAGGGCACGTTCATTGGGGCACGCTACCATGAACGGGCGCGAGGATTCTAATGGTTCGGGCCGTACTGGTGCTTTATGGCAGAACTTCGCGCCAGGATTGCGATTTTCAGCCCACGGCGTTAGGTGTGATGGATTCAAGGAGAATACAGTCGGGGGGCCGCGCAGCATATCTAAGGAGATTCGTCATGAAATCACGATCCCGCGTTGTATCCATGCACACTCTATCCATGCTCTCTGCGATTTTCGCCCTGCTGCTGCTGGGAGGATTGCTGGCCCTGCCCGCCAGTGATCTCCAGGCGTTTTCCCACAAGAAGTTGAAAAAGGCCGCACCCTCCAAGGAAAGCATACTGGCGGATCAGGCCGCCAAGGGCGGACCCGAGAAGAAGTTCTCCCTGGCCGTGTCCTACGAGCAGGGCAAGGGCGTCAAGAAAAACAAGGGCAAGGCCATCAAGTGGTATTACAAGGCCGGATTGGGGTTCCTCAAGAAGAAGAACAAGGACCGGGCCGCCGCCGCCCTGGCCGCCATCAACCGGCTCTCCCCGGGCCATGAGATGGGCATCAAACTTGCCAGGAAAATGTAGCGGGAACGTTGGAAACGCTCCCCTCACCGTCCCGCCATGAACTTCTCGGCGTACTTGGCCAGCACATCCGCCTCCAGGTTGACTCGCGCTCCGGCTGGCAACCCGGGCAGCACGATGTTCGCCTGGGTGTAGGCCACCAGCATGAAGGTGAAGCGGTCTTCCAGCACGTCGATCACGGTGAGGCTGGCCCCGTTCACAGCCACGTATCCCTTGGGCACCAGATAGTGCAGCACTTCCGGCGGGGCCTGGATGGCCATCCGCAGAGAGTCTCCGTCGGGCGTCTTCTCCGCGACGATGCCCGTTCCATCCACATGCCCCTGCAGGAAGTGCCCCCCGATGCGCCCGTCCGCGGGCAGGGAGCGCTCCAGGTTGACCCGCCCCCCGGGCTCCAGACCCCCCAGGTTGGTGCGGGAGAGCGTTTCCGGCGCCAGACCGAAGGTCAGTTCCTCCGCCTCCATGCGAGTCACCGTGAGGCAGGCGCCGTTGACGGCAATGCTGTCCCCCAGCTTCGTACCCTGGCAGGTCAGGGGCGCCGCCAGCACCAGCCGCCAGCCGCCCTCCACCTCGGCCAAGCTGCACACGGCGCCCATTTCCTCCACGATTCCCGTGAACATGCGTCACTCCCATCGTTGATCGGGGCCCTGTTGGCGCAAAGCCCTTGTTGGTGCAAAGCCAAGATCAGGCATCCAGCGGCATCCGGCTTCATCCAGCCCGCCTTCAGGCCCATGGGTTCACCCTATCCGCCGCAGGTCTCCGGAGCAAC
>CAZOXD010000229.1:0-3024 GCA_964583525.1 uncultured Pseudomonadota bacterium | reverse complement strand
AATCCGCGTTCATCTGCGGTTCCCTTGGCAGTCCTCGTTGAATTTCGCCGTGGAATTTCAACGCCAGCGGCGGGTGTGGGGTTCGCGGTTGCCGTTGCTTTTCACTTGGGGCATAAGGGGTTTCCTCTCCCCACCGATCAGCGGAGTCCGCCCCGGCCATGCGCCTCGATATCAACTTCCAGATCGCGCGTCCCCTATCCGGATGGTTCTATTACGGATGGGTCGTGATGGGGGTGGTGTTCTGCGCCAACCTGAGTGTGTTCTCCTTCAATCCCACCTTCGGGTTGTTCATCACGCCGCTGGAGACGGAACTGGGCTGGGACCGGGGGATGATTGCCCGCAGCCTGACCCTGGGCACCATCATGGGAGCGGTGCTGGCGCCGCTGCTGGGATTTCTCATTGACCGGTTCGGCACGCGCCGCCTGACGGTGTTGTTCGGGATCGGCGCAGCGGCGGGCTACCTGTTGCTCTCCCGGACGGAGCGCATCTGGCAGTTCAACCTGATGGTGGGGATCATCTTCGCCCTTTCGGTGACCGGTGTGGGCCAGATGATGGGCTCCATCAACATCAACCGCTGGTTCGTCCGGCGGCGGGGCCGCGCCATGGGCGCCGTGATGATGGGCGCTTCCACCGGGTCGGTGATCTTCATCCCGGCCAGCACTTGGCTCATCGCGGAGGTGGGTTGGCGGGGGGCCTACCAGGTACTGGGAGTGATGGCCTTCCTGCTGATTTCAGTGCCCGCGTTCCTGCTGCTCATCAATCAGCCGGAGCAACTGGGATTGGGGAGCCACCCCGAACTGGCCGGCACCGGGAGAGGCTCGGTGGAACCAGCGGCGCACGGAGAAATCCGGGAAAACCGAGATAAGGTGTGGGGACTGCGGGAGGTGGCGGGCACGCGGATGTTCTGGCTGATCCTGACAGGTATCATGATGGGCGGGTTCTCCGTGCAGGGGTATTTCATCCACGCCATCCCTCACATGGAATCGCTGGGATTTTCCCGGAAGCTGGCCTCCTCGGTATGGAGCTCTTTCTTCGTCACGGGGGTCTTCGCCAAGTTCATGTGGGGGTTCATTATCGAGCGGATCGGGGTGAAGCGGGGGTTGGTCTTCCTCTTTCTGGCGGAGGCGGGTGGATTGTACCTGCTGATGACCGCCCGCTCGCCCGCCGCCCTGTTCACCTACGCGGTCATCAACGGGCTGGGCCACGGGCCCTTCCTGCAACTGCTGGCCATGGTGTGGGCGGAATACTTCGGGCGGCAATCCATCACCCGCATCTACGGTTCGGTGCTCCCGGCGATCGTGGTGGCCTCCTCCCTGGGCCCCTGGCTGGGAGGCTACATGTACGACCGCAACGGGAACTACGAGGAATTTTTTCAGTTGTCCATCGCCATGTGCCTGGGCGCGGTTGTCTTGTTTCTCCTTGCCCCCTCCCCCCAGCGTTTCCTGCGGCGCGCAGCCGGGGAAGGTTCCCGATGATCCCGGTTCCCAGGGCACCCGGGCCGGATCCGGCCCCCATCGTCACAGAAAATTTTACCGGAATTGCAGCCTCGATTGCCGATTGGTTCGCCCGGACCGGCCGCCAGCTGCCCTGGCGGGAAGGATACGAACCCTACCGGGTATGGATCTCGGAAATCATGCTCCAGCAGACCCGGGTCGAAACGATGGTGCCCTATTTCCAACGCTGGATGGAACGCTTCGCGGATGTGGCCGCAGTGGCCGCCGCATCGCAGGAAGAAGTGCTCAAGGCCTGGGAGGGGTTGGGATATTACAGCCGCGCCCGCAACCTGCACCACGCCGCCCGGGACATGGTGGCCCGCCACGGCGGGCAGGTGCCGGCGCACCTGGCGGAATTGCTGGCGCTCCCCGGCGTCGGACGCTACACGGCGGGGGCCATCGCCAGCATCGCCCATGGGCTGCCCGCGCCCATCTTGGACGGCAACGTGAGCCGGGTGCTGGGACGCCTCTTCGCCCTGGAAATGCCCATCCGCTCCCCGCGGGGACAATCCTTTCTCTGGGAGACCGCCGCGGCCCTGGTGAACCGCGGGCCGCCCCGCGCCGTCAACGAGGGATTGATGGAACTGGGCGCGCTGGTCTGCCTGGCCAAGTCGCCCCGCTGCCCGCGGTGCCCGCTGCAATCCCATTGCGAGGCCTTCCGCAGCGGCGATCCGGAGCGTTATCCACCTCCCATGCCACGCCGGGAGCGGCCCTTGCGGCGGGGCGTGATGGTGGTGCTGGAAGATGCCGGGCAGCGCATCCTGCTCCGCAAGCGGCCTTCGAGCGGCCTGTGGGGAGGGTTATGGGAGCCTCCCTGGCTGGAGTTGGAGGGGGAGATAAGCCGGGCCAATGCGCTCCAGGGTGCGAAGAGATGGCTTGAAGAGATGGGCTGGGAGGTGGATACCCTCGCACCCGTGGGGGAACTGAGCCACGGGCTGACCCATTTTCAACTGCAATTGCAGTGCTTTTCGGCCCGGGGAATGAACCGCAACGGCAGGGGGCGGCTTCCCGCCGGCCTGCGGTGGGTCGAGCCGGGCGGGGTGGCTGCCCTGCCCATGGGCCGCCTGGGCCGCCGGGCGCTGGAAATGGTGGCGGCCCGGGGGAAAGGGGATTCTCAAGGCGCCGGATGAATCCTCCCTTGTTTCCCCGCCCCGTTTCCCCGTACCGTGCGGGAAGGGAACCCGGAGACCCCGGAATCCCGGACATTTCACCAAGGAACGCGCGATGACGAAGGTGAAGCTGGGCATACTCTGCGGAGGGCGCAGCGGCGAGCACGAGGTCTCCCTGCGCTCCGCGGACGGAATCTACCGGTCCCTGGACCGCGCTCGCTTCGACCCGCTGCTGGTGGCCATCGGCAAGGATGGCGCCTGGCGCGCCGGGCCGGTGGAGGCCTTGCTCAAGGACGCCCACGACCCGGCCCTCATCCACATCGACCCAAACGCCCCGCTCGTGATTCCCGCCAGAAGCGCGGAGGGGGAAGGCCGCTGCCTGCTGCTGAACGCGGGAGACACACATGTGGAGCCGATTGCCG
>CAZOXD010000228.1:0-6660 GCA_964583525.1 uncultured Pseudomonadota bacterium | reverse complement strand
ATACGTTAGGCGGCTCAAGACCGCGCAGCACTTGGCCCTGCGCGCTCGCATAGTGCTTCGCTGTGCCGATGGGCTCGCGAACAAGACGGTAGCCGAGGAACTTGGAATCAGCAGACCCACGGCCGGCAAATGGCGTTCCCGTTTTGTGGAGCGCCGGCTTGATGGGTTGTTGGACGAGCCTCGCCCCGGCGCACCGAGAACAGTGAGCGATGAGCAGGTGGAACGGGTGGTGACCTTGACCCTTGAATCGACGCCCAGAAGAGGCACCCACTGGAGCACCCGGGAGATGGCAGGGCATGTGAGCCTTTCGCATTCCACGATCAACCGCATCTGGCGGGCCTTCGGCTTGCAGCCCCATCGGGCCGAAACCTTCAAGCTGTCTACCGATCCACTGTTCATCGAGAAGGTTCGTGACATTGTGGGTCTGTACCTCAACCCGCCGGAGCGGGCGCTTGTGTTGTCCGTGGATGAGAAGAGCCAGATTCAGGCGCTCGACCGCACCCAGCCTCTTTTGCCCATGAGTCTCGGTTATCCTGAACAGCGCACTCATGACTACGTCCGCCACGGGACGACCTCGCTGTTTGCCGCACTGGATGTCGCTACCGGCAAGGTCATAGGTAAGTATTTCCGCCGTCACCGGGCCAAGGAGTTCAAGAAGTTTCTCGATACCATTGATGCGGCCATGCCGGCCGATCTCGACATCCATCTCATTTGCGATATCTACGCGACACACAAGACACCCGCCATCAAGAGTTGGTTTGCCAAACACCCGCGCTACCATATCCACTTCACGCCAACCTCCGCCTCGTGGATCAATCAGGTGGAGCGGTGGTTCGCCCTGCTTTCGCAACGTCAATTAAAGCGCGGCACTCATCGCAGCACAGTGGCCCTGGAAAGGGCTATCCGGGAGTTCATCGATGTCAGCAACGAGAATCCAAAACCCTTTGTATGGACAAAATCAGCCGATGAAATCCTCGAGAATATCAAGCGCTATTGCAACCGAATCCTGGACGATCATACAAATCGTACTTCAGAAACGAACATCTAAGTCAGGACACTAGGAAATTCTGAATCAATCATTCATTTCTGGAAAAAATATGAGTGGCGCAGGCGTCCCTGCCTGCGGCGGGGCGGGCACGGAGGCCCGTCCCCGCTCCGATAATTCTTTTTGACAAGGTTAGTGACCGGAAACATTTTCGGAATGCGTTTGCCCTGCGTTTTGACCGCTCTTCACTTTTATGTACGGTTGAACCCGCGAAAATAACTTTTCGCCCTGGAAAGGGGACCAGAGGAAAAACCGAATAAAATCAAACCGGAAAAAACCTCATCCCTGCCACCGATTCGCAATCGTTTTCGGCAGGCGCGATTTCTCCCTCCACGCGGCCGTGCAAAATGCAGCAGGGAGGGGATGCCCGAAGGGCAAGGGAGCAGTTCCTCCACGGTGGCCCAGCGCTCCTTGAGCCGCGGTGGGTAGCCTCCCCAGATCACCTCTTTGTAGAATCGGATAATGGTGGGATTTTCCATTGCCTCCCCCTGGAATCGGCACTCCGCCCGCGGACTACGCTTTAGGAGCGCGGCAAGCCTAATACGTTTTGTCCCAGGTAATTGAGCACCATGTTGTTGGTGACGGGCGCCACCATGCCCAGGCGGCATTCGCGGAATTTGCGCTCCACATCGTATTCCCGGGCGTAGCCGTAACCACCGTGGGTATCCATGCACATGTTGGCCGCCTGCCAGGCCGCCTCCGAACTCAGTAATTTCGCCATGTTGGCCTCCTCGCCCGGGTTGTGCCCCTCGTCGAATAAGCGGGCGGCCTTGTCGCGCATCAGGCGGGCGGCTTCCACCGCGGTGTAGGCCCGGGAGATGGGATATTGCACACCCTGGTTCTGGCCGATGGGCTTGCCGAATACGATGCGCTCGTTGGCGTACTGGATGGCCTTTTCCACAAAATAGCGGCCATCACCGATGCTCTCCGATGAAACCAGCACCCGCTCGGCGTTCATGGAGGAGAGGATGTAGCGGAACCCCATCCCTTCCTCGCCGATCAGGTTTTCGCCTGGCACCTCCAGGTTTTCGAAGATCAACTCGTTGGCATGATGGTTGATCATGGTATCGATGGGGCGCACCTCCAGCCCGTTCCCGATGGCCCGTCGCAGGTCCACCAGCAACACGCTCAAACCCTCGGTGCGCTTGGCGCACTCCTCCTTGGGCGTGGTGCGGCAGAGCAGGAGCATCAGATCCGATTGCAACACCCGCGAGATAAACACCTTGCGACCGTTGACGATGTATTTGCCGCCCTGGCGCTCGGCGCGGGTGGTGATGCTGGTGGTATCCGACCCGGCGTCGGGTTCCGTTACCCCGAAGGCCTGCAGGCGCAGGTTTCCCCTGGCGATTTCAGGCAGATAGGCCTCTTTTTGTTCCTGACTGCCATGACGGAGCAGGGTGCCCATGATGTACATCTGGGCGTGTCCGGCGGCGGAGTTGCACCCGGAGCGGTTGATCTCCTCCAGGATCAGCCCCCCATCGGTCACTCCCAGGCCCATCCCGCCGTATTCTTCGGGGATCAGCGCCGCCAGATACCCGCCTTCGGTCAAGGCGTCGATGAATTCCGTGGGGTATTCCCCCTTGGCATCCTTCTCCCGCCAGTAGAGGCCCGGAAACTGCGTGCAGAAATCCCGCACGGATTGGCAGAGCGCTTTTTGCTCGGGCGTCAGGCCATGCTCGCTAAACTGCATTGTTATTTCCTCTGTTTAAGAGCCTCTAACAAAATCTTAAAATTGAACTTCCAAACATATGATGAATTAATTCAATGAATGGATATTGTATCTCATAACCCCTCCGCGCAGGCTTGCGCGGAGGGGCACAAACGGCGAAACCCCTCCCCTCACCGCTAGCGCGGTGTTTCCCCTCCCCGTGCACGTGGAGGGGAGCTTGCTAACAACGGCGGGAGGCAGTTTTCCCTCTCCGCGTGCGGGGAGGGAGGGAGCGCCGTTAGGCGCGGAAGGGTGGGGTTCTACCGAGAACATAATTAAAATTTCAATCTGCAATATCTTTTACTCTCATTGATTTTGTAAAAGGCTTTTTAATTAAAAGGTCACGCCGGTCGCAGGCGCCGGCAGGGATGGGGTGGATCAGCGGGCGACGCTGGAACGATATTTGCCCACCTGGGCGATTTCCATTTCCAACTCGTCCCCGGGTTCCAATGGACCCACACCCGCCGGTGTGCCCGTGAGCACGATATCCCCCGGCTCCAGCGTAAAATAGCGCGAGGCGTCCGCGATCAGTTCGGGAATTTTCCAGATCATCAGCTTGGTGCTGTCATTGTGGCGGACTTCCCCGTTGACTTTCATATGCACCAGAACGTCCTGGGGATCGGGCACCCGGGAGGCCGGGACGAATGGGGAGATGGGGCAGGCGCCGTCGAAACCCTTGGCGATTTCCCAGGGGTGGCTCTTCTTCTTCACCTCCTCCTGGATATCCTGCAGGGTGACGTCCAGCGCCACCGCCCAGCCGGAAATGGCGGGATAGACCTCGTCCTGTGAGGCATCCTTGAGGGTCTTGCCGATGAGGGCCGCCAGTTCCAACTCGTGGCGCACCTTTTTGGAATAGGGTGGAATCCGAATCGGATCTTCCAAAGGACACAGGGACGTGGCCGGCTTGATGAAGAACATCGGACGGTCGGGCCGGGGATTGTTCAACTCCTCGATATGGGCCACGTAATTGCGGCCCATGCAGACGATCTTGCCCACTGAGATGGGGGCCTCCTGGCCGATCAACGTCACGGTATGTTCCGCCATGATGGGATTGTCCTTTCGGTATGGGGTTCGATTTCCCCGCCGGGGCCGCCTCCCCAATCGGCTCAGCAGTGCGATCGGATTGGCAGCCCGATCGCTGCCTAGCGATCGCTGCCTTGCGGTGGTTCTCCCGGATTTACTGCGCTATTCCCTCCATGATTCCCCGATTGCGCCCGGAAGGAAAGGATTCGGATCAATTCCAGGGAGGGGATTGTCCCCACTCATCCCAGGAAGTCGTCTCCGCGGTGGAGAGGCGCGAAGTGGGGCCGAAGCGTCCCCGGGGGTACCCCAGGGGCAGGCAGCAATGGAATTCCATCTCCGCCGGGATCCCGAACATTTCATAGACCCGCTCCATCACGGTGGGATGGAGCGTGGTCAGGGTGGAACCGATCCCCAGCGCCCGCGCCGAGAGCAGCAGATTCTGCACCGGCGGAAAGATCGAGCTGCCCATCCCCTTCGCCATGGCGAAAGCCAGGATGATGACCGGCGCGTCCTTGATCTCATCGGCCAGCAGGGCCGCGGACTGGTGCACCACGTCCTCGGCGGGAATTTCCTCCCTGGACTTCCAGGGCTTGTTTTCGCCGGCGCGCTTGGCCCACCAGGCTTCCCGGTAGAGCTTGCCGAAGGCCTCGATTTTCTCGCGGCTGCGGATCACCAGAAACCGTCCCGGCTGCCGGTTGCCGCCGTTGGGGGCCTTGGAGGCGGCGTCCAGGATGATCTTCAGATCCTCGTCGCTGATGGGATCGGGCTTGAGCCTGCGGATGGCCCGCTGCGAAAACATGGCTTCGCCAAGGTTCGTGTTCAACTTGGCTGGGGGATCGAGTCGAATGTTGGCCATGGGGGATCCACTCTTGAAAGGGGAATTGCAAAGGTTGCGGAAACATTCCGGATTTCCCGAATGCGCTTGCATGAGGTCACGGAATTCGGGAAAGATAACTGCAATAGATAACGGTAATAGTTACCTGCAAAAGCGTTTATCCCTCATTTTCAGGGAAATTTCCAATCCGGCCAGGAAACCCGGTACGCCGCACCTTGAACGCCCCGATGGGAAGTTTCGTTGAAATCACCCGGGAGTCCGCTTATCCCGAAAATCCATCCATGCCTGGAGACACGATGGAAGCCGAAGCAAAAGCCCATGACGCATACGAAACCCTGCTGGTCGAATCGCCCGAGCCCCATATTCTGCGGGTCACTCTCAACCGGCCGGAATCCATGAACGCCATGAACACCCGGATGGGCGAGGAGATGCGGGTGTTGTTCCGGGACTTCGACCATTACCAGCAGCCGGACATCCGGGTGGTGATCCTCACCGGAGCCGGGGAAAAAGCCTTTTGCGCCGGGGGGGACCTCAAGGAAAGGAAGGGCATGACCGAGGAAACCTGGCGGCGCCAGCACGTCATCTTCGAAGAAGCGGTGGAAGCCCTGTGGCGGTTTCCCGTGCCCGTGATCGCGGCGGTGAACGGACTGGCCCTGGGCGGGGGTTGCGAAAAGGCGCTGGCCTGCGACTTCATCGTGGCCGCCGACCACGCCCGCTTCGGGCAGCCGGAGGTCAAGCTGGGCATCATGCCCGGCGCCGGGGGAACCCAGCGCCTGCCCCGCCGTATCGGCATCGGGCGCGGCAAGGAACTGCTCTTCACGGGCCGCCTCATCGACGCAAACGAAGCCGCGGAATGGGGCTTGGTGAACCACGTGGTCCCGGCGGAGCAACTGATGGAAAAAACCATGGAATTGGCGCGGATGATCGCCAATAACGGCCCCATCGCGGTGCGCCAAGCCAAGAAATCGGTGGACCGCGGCATCGAACTTCCCCTGGCCGAGGCGCTCGATTTCGAGATTCAGGCCTACAACATCTGCGTGCCCTCCGAAGACCGCCACGAGGGCGTCAACGCCTTCAACGAGAAGCGCCCACCGGAATTCAAAAACCGGTAGGGAAAACCCGATTCGATCGTCCAAGCCGTCCCCATAAGTTTTTCCAAGGGAACCTGCGGGATAAGTCCGTCCAGGAATGCGCTTTGCATACTTTGTAAAAGTTTCAAAAGTTTGGAAATTCGCAAAATGGGCTTTCTTGAACGCCTGTTTTTTCCCTGGCAAAAGGGGTTCCCATGTACCGAAAAATCACGATTCTACTGCTTGGCGCTGCCATTCTGCCCGCCATTCTGCACGCCCAGGTAGCCACCACCGATCTGCTGCCGGGGACGGCGCGGTTTATTCATCCGAACGCCTTGGGCCTGAACTCGGTGACCTTCACCCCTGACAATCCCGCCGCCTTGGCCTGGGGAAAAGCCTCCATGGTGGGAGGGGGTCTCATTCAGGGCACCTATTCCGACAATACGGTGCCCAGCACACAGGATTTCGATGGGCAATACCTGGGGTTCCGCTGGGTAGGCGAATTCATCTCGCTGGCCGCGGAAACCCATGATGTGGAAGACAGCGATGGCATTAATGCCATCCATGATGAATCGACCAATATCCACGCCGCAATTCGTTTGGGTGATTTCCTGGCGCTGGGCGTGGCCACCGAAGAGATTAAAAACCTGAACGGCAATGCCAAGGTCGATCGCCTGACCGCCGGAGTCTCCCTGGCCTTCAACGAGATGTTCTATGTGGGGGCGGCCCTGGTACAGGAAGAGGAAAAGATCAATGTTCCAAACCTGGAACGGGAAGGAACCATGTTTGGCGTGGCGTTTCGTAGCGATGGCGATTGGCAATGGTATGCGGCCCATGACGTGATCGACCTGGAGGACTTCACGGTGCTGGGCGTCACCGCCGGCGGTGGAGTCAAGATGAATACCACCACCCTCCAGGTGAATATCGGAAATCTGCTATTGGGGGCTGCCATTTACAATGTATTCCCCCAAGGCACCAC
>CAZOXD010000227.1:5220-6686 GCA_964583525.1 uncultured Pseudomonadota bacterium | reverse complement strand
TTCGGGCTGCACGGGAATGCCGACAATCACCGCGGGTATTCGCGGCGGCTCTTCGGCCATTCGGGCATGGTCTCCACCGTGGGCCTGGGGGATCCGGCCACGGGGTTGGCCTGCGTGGCCGTGACCACCGGGTTGCTCGATCCCATGACCAACGCCCGCAGGCTGCGGGAACTGACGGGAATCGCCCTGGAAGCGTTGCTTCCCGAGTAGCGCAGCGGGAAAAGGGAGAAGGCGGCAATGAAAAATTCCGGAATCCAGGCAGGGGTGGGTCTTTCCGTGGAAACGGACACCGCTGCCGCCGCCCGCCATGCGGCCCGGGAGGCCATGGAGCAAGCCGGGGTGAAGCGCGCCGATTGGGCCATCTGCTACTTCACATCCGACCATCTTCCCGGCGCGGACCAGTTGCGGGAAACCGTGCTGGAGGAAACCGGGTGCCTCTCCCTGTGCGGATGCAGCGCCATGGGCGTGATCGCCGCCGGAAAGGAGGTGGAGGGCAAGCCCGGCGTGGCCGTGATGGTGGGGCGTTCTCCGGGAATCCTCACCCGTAGCGCCCTCCTGCCGGAAAACGGAAAGGGCCTGGCCCGATTCGCACAGAAAAATGGGGATGGAGGTGGCTGCGAGACCACCGAGACTACCGCGGAGCGGAACATCGTGATCGCCCTGCCGGATTCCTACCGGGTGGACAACCTGCGCCTGGAACGGATCGTGGGCAGGGAGTTGCCCGGAATCTCCCTGTTCGGCGCGGGAGCCACCGATGACGGAAGCATGGGTATCGCACTGCAACTGGGAATGGAAGGGGTGCGCTCGGCTTCCATATCCACCCTGGGTTTCCATGGCAAATATCAGGCCGTGACGGGGATCACCCAGTCCTGCGCGGCCGTGGGCGAACCCCATTTCATCACCGCGGCCAAGGACTTCTTGCTGATGGAACTGGACAGCCGGCCCGCCCTGCAGACATTCATGGAACAGGGGGAACTGCTGGGCCTGGAGGATATGCAACAGGCGGCCGAGCAATTGTTGTTCGGATTTCCCCTGGATCGGGAGCGTCCCGCATTCCTGGGAGAATCCTGCCTGGTGCGCCCCCTGGCCGGCTTTGACCAGAAAACCAAGGGGCTGGTAATCCCGTACCCGATGAACGATAAAATGACCATGGGATTCATGCACCGTTCCCCCGCCAATGCGGAAATGGACCTGCGCCGCATGGTGGACGAACTGGCGGAGCAGTTGGACGGGCCGCCTGACTTCGGGCTCTATTTCGACTGCGCGGCCCGGGGAGAACGCTTCTACGGGCGGGGCGGGGTGGATTCCGCCGTCATCCACGGGCATCTGGGAGAGTTCCCGTTGCTGGGCATGTTCGGCGGATTCGAGTTGGCGACCACCCACGGAGCCATGCACGTATACTCCTTTACCGGCGTGTTGATTTTAATGCGCGGTGGATAGTGGCGTCGGCATTGCCGGGCCGGCAT
>CAZOXD010000227.1:0-5120 GCA_964583525.1 uncultured Pseudomonadota bacterium | reverse complement strand
CATCGTTGCCTGGGCATTGTAGGGTTGGCATCGTTGCATAGGCATTTCGCGGCCGGGAACTCGCAGCAGGTCAACCTCCCGGGGGAAAGGACAGGCCGATATGACCGAACAAACCGTGTATTGCGAGGAATGCGTCGAGGATATTCCAGGCAGCGAGGTGTATGTGGAGGAAAACCGTCTCTACTGCAAGCGCTGCGGGAGCGAGGTGGAATCGCCCGATCCGGATATCTTCGAAGAGATCGAAAGCAACCAGACCGGCTTCGTCTTCCGGGATTCCCTGGAAGACGATGCAGAGGACGACAATGACGAGGAACTGGGAATCACCGTGAAAAATCAGGAGGAGGTGGAGCGGGAGAAATGAAGGAGGCTTGCACACCTTCCCCGCCCCTCCCTCCGGGTTCCACCCGGGCCATGATCCCGCGTTTCTGTGATTCCGTGTTTTTGTGTTTCTGTTTTTCTGCGGCTCCGCGATTCAGCGATTCCAGCGCCCCGCCTACCCTACCATTGTCAGTCCCCCCGATACGCTCATGACCTGTCCGGTGATATAGTCCGCGTCCGCGCTGGCCAGGTAGGCCACCGTGCCGGCCAGGTCCTCCGGGGTTCCCAGCCTGCGGAAGGGAATGGCGCGCTTCAACCCTTCGGCGATTTTCGCGCCGGCCTCGCTGCCGGCCATGCTGGCCTGGAAGAGAGGCGTATCGGTGGGGCCGGGACACACCGCATTGAGGTTGATGCGGTGCCGGGCCATTTCCCGGGCCATGGTCTTGGTGAAGGAAATCAACCCCCCCTTGCATGCGGAATAGACCGCCTCGCCGGAGGAACCCACCCGCCCGGCGTCCGAGGCGATGTTGACCACCTTGCCGCCCTCGCCCCGCTCCTGCATACGGGGCAGCACCACGTGATGGAGATTGAGCGGGCCGCGCAGATTGATGGCGATCACCTGTTCCCAGAAGTCCAGATCGGTATCGAGGAAGGGCACGATGCGGTCCCAGCCGGCGTTGTTGATGAGAATGTCGGCCACGCCGGTTTCGCCCTCGAAGGCGGTTACCGCCCCGGCGACCGCCTGGTAATCGGTAACGTCCACGGTATGGTGAAAGGCTTCCCCGCCCTTGCCGCGGATTTCCGCGGCCACCGCTTCCGCGCCTTCGCCGTTGAGGTCAAAGATGCCGACCTTGCATCCTTCCTCGGCCAGCCGATGCGATATGGCCTTGCCGATGCCGCTGGCGCCGCCGGTTACGATGGCCACCTTGCCGGATAATCCTCTCATGGTGTGTTCCCTGTCTCGATTTTCAAGCGCCTGGTTTTTTCTCCCCCCCGTTCCGATCGCCTGTTTCTTTGTGATACATGGCCTGCATTAACACAAGGACGTGGGGGGGTCTAGGCGCGGGGGGAAAGGCGGGCGCGGGCGAGCGGCATTTCACGATCGGTCATCCCTGGCCGCCGGAGTACCTACCCGGGGGACACGCCATGAGCATGAAGGAAACCGGGGGTGCCCTGGTATCGCCGGCAGAGGCGGCTCGGCTGGAGGCGACCGGTGGAGAATGAGGAAATGTGGGGGGGAGGAAAGCGAGCCTGGGCTGAACCGGCATCCGGTACGGGGAAAATCGGTTATTCCCCGTTGGAATCCTCCTCCCCGCCTTGTCTCCGGAAGAAGGACGCGAAATATTCATATCCCGTCCACAGGGTGAAGGCCACGGCCACCCAGAGCAGCCAGGTGCCGATGAATTTGAGGGGCAGCCCGAGGGGATCGTGATTGAGCAGCAACAGTCCCGTGGCCGTCATCTGGAAGGTGGTTTTCCACTTGGCGGCCTTGCCCACATGAATTTCCACGCCGTCCAGGGAGGCTACCTGACGCAGGCCGGAGACCGCGAATTCCCGCACGATGATGATAATGGCCGGCACGGCGCTCACATGCCCGGCGCCCACCAGCATCACCAGGGAGGCGGAGACCAGCACCTTGTCCGCGGTGGGGTCCAGCATCCGGCCCAGTTGGGTCACCTCTCCCCGGAACCGGGCCAGGTTTCCGTCCACGTAATCGGTCAATCCCGCCAGCAGGAACAGGGCCGCGGCAATCACGTTTGTCAGGGGGCGGTCCAGGTACACCAGCACCATCAACACCGGGGCAGTGATAATGCGGGCCATCGTCAATTGATTGGGTGTGACCCATTTCAACAAGCCGTATCCCATGGGGACTTCTTTCCGGGGAGGGGTGGGGGCCGCCTCGTGGGCCCACTGAAATTTGATCGGCCGGGAGAATTCCTGGGGTATCTCCCCGCCGCAGGATTTTCGCAACCCAAACGAACGCGGGGTATTGAGTCAATAATATCGGCTTCGCACACTTGGCGCCACCCGCCAACAAGTGGAGAGACATTTCCGGGAATTGATCCAGGTCTACATTTGCGAAATTGAATGGTGTACAATAAAAGAAAAGGGAGAAACCGCAACTCATTTCAGCCTGTAACCGGGATGAATGATCCGGGAGGCGGTTTTTCGCACACCGAAACTTGAAATCAATTCCCGGTTTGCCATGACTTTTTCCCTGGTCAGTATCAATTACAAGCATGCCCCCCTCGCTCTGCGGGAACGGCTGGCCATTCCTGACGCGGAAATGTCCGAAATATTGGACGCCCTGCGATCCGACTGCGGATTGGCCGAGTTGATGGTGGTTTCCACCTGCAACCGGGTGGAATTCTATCAATTGCAAGCCGATTCAGGAGATTCTTCGCCCGCCGTGCTGGATTGGGTGAAGCGCCGCCACGCCGGCCTGGAACGCGAACTGGAGGAATGCGCGGTCGCCTTGTCCGATCAGGCCGCCCTGATGCACCTCTTCCGGGTGGGGTGCTCCCTGGAGTCGATGGTGATCGGGGAGCCCCAGATTCTCGGCCAGGTCAAGGAGGGCTATCGTGCCGCCCGGGAACATGGCTCGGTGGGGCCCTATATCAACGGATTGATGCCCAAGGTCTTCCACGCCGCCAAGCGGGTGCGCACGGAAACGGGAATCGCCCGCTTCCCTGTATCCATCAGCCAGGTGGCCGCCGATCTGGCCGGGCAGATCTTCGACTCCCTCACGGAGCGCACCGTGATGGTGATCGGGGCCGGCGAAATGGCCGAACTGGTAATCAGGCATCTGCAAAAGGCGGGCGTGCGGCGGCTGCTCATCACCAACCGCACCTTCGCCAACGCCGTGGCTCTGGCCGAGCGCTTCCAGGGGGACGCCGTGCGCTTCGAGCACCTGGAGAGCAATCTGGCGGCGGCGGATATCGTGATCAGTTCCACCGGCGCCCAGGGCTTCATCATCGGTGAGGAAGAGGCCCGCGCCGCGCAAAAGGCCCGCAAGGGCAAGCCCATGTTCTTCATCGATATCGCCGTGCCCAGGGATGTCCATCCGGACGTAAACGAATTGGCCAACGTTTATTGCTACGATGTGGACGATCTGCAGGCCGCCGCCACCGCCAACCACCGGGAACGCGAGGAGGAGGCCTTCAAGGCCCAGCAAATCGTGGAGGAGGAAGTAAAACGCTTCCTGCGTTGGAGGGAGGCGGATTCCGTGGCCCCGGTGATCACGGCCCTGCGGGGGCATTTCCAGGAAACGGGCGCGTCCGAGGTGGAAAAAACGCTGGGCAGGCTCAAGCACCTGCCCGAGAGCGACGCCGCCGCCGTGCGGAAGATGGTGGACGGGCTGCTGAAAAAGCTGCTTCACGCCCCCTCCACGCATCTCAAGCAACTGGAGGATGTGGACGACCGCCTCCTCCATGCACAGGCGGTTGCCCGCGCCTTCGGGCTGAACCCGGAACCGGAGGGTGCGCCATCCGCGCAAGAATCCGGCAAGGGGGAAAAAGTCGTTCAGTACGACTTCGGGTCGAAAGGGCAGGGATAATGGCCGCCCGCTCCCCCGAATTTCTGTGTTTCGGACGGCTATAGGAGCCCGCCATGGATGGTAAGCCCGCCCTGGAAGGTCTGACCTTTCTCAACACCCGCGATTCCCGCAGCGCTCCCCAACTGACCGAAATTCTGGCCGAACGGGGGGCGGAGGTCGTGGAAGCTCCGGCCATCGAGTTCATCCCCCCTGAAAGTTGGGTGCCCTTCGACCGGCGTCTGGAAAAGATCACCCCCGACGACTGGATCGTGTTCACCAGCGCCAATGCCGTGCGCGCCACCCTGGAACGCCTGTGGGAGCTGAACCGCCCACCGGCCACGCTTTCCCGGGCCAACATCGCCGTGATCGGGCTGGGCACCGCCAATGTCCTTGCCGCCCGGAAAATCAAAGTGGACCTGATGCCCGGTCTGGCGCAGCAGGAGGCGCTGCTGGCCGTGATGCTCGATACCCTGCACCGCCGCAACAAGGTGTGGATACCCCGCGCCCAGGAGGCCCGCGAGGAACTGGTGGACGGTCTCCGGGAGGAGGGCTATTCCGTGGAGGTGACCCCGGTTTACCGCACGGTGATGCCTCAAGGAGGGTTGGGCGTTGCCGCCGAGGCCCTGCGGGCCGGAAAGATCGACTGGATGATGTTCACCTCCTCGTCCACCGTGCGGCATTTCTTCGATTTGCTGGACGAGGAAACCGCCACCGCGCTCCGGCAGCGCATGCCGCAGGTGGCCTGCATCGGCGCCGTGACCGCCAGGGCCGCGGAGGAAGCCGGGCTGCACGTCTCCGTCGTCCCGGCGCGCCAGGACCTGGAAGGGATGATCGATGCGGTCGTGAGTTACGTGCAGGGAGGAGCACCGCAGGCTCTCCCTCCTTCCGGGGAATCCGGGGAACCCGGGGCATGAGCGGCCAGGGGTCCGCCGAGGCGGCCCTGTTGCGGCGCAGGGCGCGCCAGTACCTGGTGCATTGCTTCCTCTACTACAAGCTGGGCGATTCCGTCATCGGCGACGAGGCCTTCGACCGCCTGGCCGGGGAGTTGCTGGAATTACGGGCCCGGCATCCCGAGGTGGAGCTTCCTCACGCCAAGGTGCTGGCGCCGGCCCTGGGGCCCGAGGCCACCGGGTTTTCCATCCGCAAGTACCCGCCCGGGATCGTCACGGACGCCTTCAAGCTGCTCTACGCCACCAGCCACCCGGACATTTCCTTCCACGAGTTCGTGGAACGGCGCGGGTATTCGGTGGAAGGGTGGGGGGAGTAG
>CAZOXD010000226.1:0-6689 GCA_964583525.1 uncultured Pseudomonadota bacterium | reverse complement strand
AACAGCAGCATGGCCAGCGGCGCCACGTTGCCCAGTACGATCGAGCTCCAGAAGGGTACCCACAACGAGCCGCGCATGGCGATGGACATGGCCAATTCCGCATCCGGGGTGCCATGGGGCATGGCCAGTTCCAGCACGATCAGCACCAGGTGCGCGGCGATGGCCGCCTCCAGCGCAATCAGCGGCGCGGCTAAAATTCCCTGGTCCGTAACCAGTCCCAACAGCAACACCACCGCCCCGCCTGTCATGAGGCAGGTGAGCAGCATCCGCAGGGGCAGCAGGGGGCTCTGCCAGAGATCGCGCCCCTTGGCCTGGCCAAAGAGGAAGGCGGTATAGATTCCACCCATCACCCCCGCCAACGCCAGGGGCGCTTCCACCCAGGGGATATCCCGGAATCCCAGAAATTGCAGCAGTAGCCACAGGGTGGCCAGCGCGCCGAATACGTTGATGATATAGGCGCCCCGCACCAGCCACGACTTCCATTGGGGGCGCAAAAGCACGTATAGGAAGCGGGAGGGCTTGTCCAGATCCGCAACCAACAGTGCGCCCGTCAGGCCCAGGAACACCAGCGAGAGCACACCCAGGGTGACGCCCAACCGCGGGCGGATCTCCAGCAATCCGGTCAGTTGCAGCAGCAGGGGCAGGAACAAGCCGCCGGTGGCGATGGATTTGGTCCACAGGTACCCGCTGACCTCCCAGCCCCAGAGCACCCCGCGCTGCGGAATGTCGTAGGTGCGGCGGATGTTGGGCTGGGATTCCCCGAACCGCTCCTCCAGGTCACTCTTGAGGAAGGCGGAGGGCGCGAAATGTTGGTTGGGCAAATCGGCCGCGCCCGCAATGTGGCCATTGCTTTCGTGGTTGCTGTTCTCTGCTGGGGCGGCGAAGTGGCCTACGCCGGCGGCTTGTTCGCTGCCCATGTATTGCGGCTGGGCCGGGGCCATGTCCGGGCGCAGGGCCGCGGCATCGGCATCGATATAGAACAACTTGGGCCGGGTGTTCTTCTCCGGCTTGCGCACGCTTACCTGGTGACGGCTCAGAGTGCGGGAGATTTCGCTGCCCGGATCGTCCATGTCTCCGGGAATGATGGCCCGCACGGGGCAGACGATCACACAGGCCGGCTCCAGGCCGCGGTCCGTGCGATGCGCACAGTAATTGCACTTGGAGGAGGTTTGGGTGTCCGGGTCGATGTGCAGGGCGTCGTAGGGACAAGCCTGCATGCAGGCCTTGCAGCCGATGCAGCGCTCCCGGTTGAAATCGACGATCCCGTCCACCCGGATATGGAGACAAGTCACCGGGCAGATTTCCACGCAGGGGGCGTCTTCGCAGTGATTGCAACGGTGAACGGTGAATAGGCGCCGGGTATCGGGGAAAATCCCCTTTTCGACGTATTTCACCCAGGTGCGGTTGACTCCGATGGGGGTGCCGTGTTCGGCCTTGCAAGCCACGGTGCACGCATGACAACCGATGCACTTCCGATTGTCGATGACGAATCCGTAATTCATTGACCCTCCCCGAGCCTCTCCGGTGCTGCTTTATCTCCCCCACGGGCCTGGATGATCATGCATCTGATCGCATTTGCCCAGGCCTTGATGGACGTGTGGGTGGTCGCCCCTTCCGGTTACAGGGTTGTGGTCATCCGTTCGGAATGGCCCTGTTTCGGTTCCAGACAATATAAATACGGCTAAAATCCGCGTCGGTGCGAATGTCACACAGCCGTCATTTCCCCGCCGATTGACCCGTGGTTTGCTCGGTTGATTGAACTACCGGGGATTGAACCACCGGGAATTGAAGGCGCTGGGGACCGACTCTCATCGGAATTCAGGAGGATTGAGCCAATGCGCCCCGTTATTCCACAACGCGGGCAAAAGTGACTACATGGGAGTGGGTACATGGGATAGAGAGATGCTGGAGGGGGCTATCGAATTCAACTGTGGCGAATTCGGCTCTGGTATTCTGTGTGGTCCCCCCAGGATCGATGCCCGAACCCTCAAAGACGATATCATGTCTGCGATATCATAGCTGCAAGCGCTAGCCGCCTGCGTCCGGCCGGGAGGATTCCCTCAACTGGCGGCAGCGTCGGACTGCGGCTCGGCTTCCACCTGTTGTTCCGGATAGATGATCCGTGAGCAGGTGGGGCAGGTAAACAGGTTTCCGTTCCCGGCCAGGAGCAGGTTGTAATCCTGGGGGGGCAGGGCCATGTTGCAGCCGTTGCACGATCCCGCGACCACGGGAACCACGGCCGGCATTTTATTCCCCTGAATCAGCTTTTGGTAGATCTTGAAAGCATTGCCGCCGATTTTCTGCAGATTTTCCTCGATCCCCTTGGTAAGGGACTTGATTTCCTTTTCCAACTTCGCCTGTTCCTTGAGGATGATGGATTCTTCGCCCTGGAAGGACTCATCGACCTTGCGGTGGGTTTCGCGCCGTTCTTTCAGCCGGGGAGTCAGCTCATCCTGATTGATGCGCCGTTCCAGAATCTCATCCTGGAGGCGCTGATTGAGCCGGCGCGCTTCGTCCACCTGCTTGCGGGCGGCGACGTATTCTTTTTGTGTGGTCACCTTCTTCATGTGCGCCTCGAATTTATCGATGGTATCCAGGGCGATCTTGATGGTGGCCTCCCGCTCGTCGATCTCGTGTTCCAGTTCCATCCAGGGAATCAGCACCTCGTCCAGGAGTTTCTTTTCGGCCTCCAGTTGCCGGCTCGCATCTCCGATCCTGGCCGGAATGCGCCGCAGTTTGAGTTGCAGGTTAAAGATGCGCGCGTCGGTTTCCCCGATGGCGACCAGATTGCTCATTCCGTTTTGGTTTCCTTCAGTCATGATAACTCCACCTGGATGTGCTGCTTTCGGTTGTTGGGTTCCGGTCTGCCTGTCCCTCAAAGTTCTTGCCAATCGAAATTTCCGAATGCCGGGGAGATTCCTCCAGGGGGGCGCAGGTCAAAAAAAAAGGCGCATCGCTCGGATGCACCTTTCTCTGGTATGCGTCTGCCGCCTCCAGTGTTCCGCCGATGGTCCCGGCGGGAGGGAGGCAGGGGGCAATCTTGCCGTGTCCCTTTATGGAGTTTGTCTCCTGCGAATCTAACTTGAATGTTTCCCGAGTCCTCATTATGCCCTGATATGTTCCTGCTAAGATTTTTCCCTGCAAAGATTATTTCCCGCACTGATACCGTTCGGGTTCCGAACGCCGCTCCGGATTGTCGATGGGCCCACCTGGGTTCGAACCAGGGACCATCCGGTTATGAGCCGGACGCTCTAACCAGCTGAGCTATAGGCCCATAACTGCCGGTGGCTACCATGCAGTTTCAACCTCCCAGCAGCCCTGCTTCAACTATGACCTTAAAGATTACCCGAAGCCATCCCATACCGCAAGTATTTTCCCGGAAAGCAGGGAGAATTTCCACCCATTCTGGATTGCCACGGCCCAGCTTGCGGCAATAAGGTTCTGTTAAGAATGGGAGCATGAAGTTCATATTTTTTTTCGTGCCCTGCGAGACAGGCGCTTGAGGCGCTCTCCTCTCCGAACACGGAAAACAGCCGCGCTCCTGAGGAACGAGCGAAGCGAGTGTCTCGAAGGACGTGGCTTTTCCACAATGATCTTGCCTTAACTGGACAGCATTGCAGCTAGCGGGCGTCTGGCGCCGATTGGAAGCATCCCGGAAGCTCCGCCATGGAATCGATGAGGTGATCAGGATTTTCCGCGGCCAGGGTATCCCGGTCTTCCACACCCGTGGTGACCGCGACGGTGATGACGCCGGCAGCGCGCCCCGCATGCAGGTCATGGAGCCCGTCCCCGACCATGGCCGCCTGTTCCGGGGCCAGCCCGAACACTTCCAGCGCATGAAGGAGGGGCAATGGATCGGGTTTTTTTCTTTCCAGGGCATCCCCGCCCAGCACCACCCGGAACCGGTTGCGGACGCCCAGTCCCTGTAGAATATGGTCGCTCAGGCGCTGGGTCTTGTTGGTGACCACGGCCAGCGGAAACCGGGCATAGTGCGCCAGCACCTCCGAGACACCGGGAAAGAGCCGGGTCTGCTCCAGCGCGTTTTCCTCATAGCGCTTCAGGTAGAAGCGGAATGCCTCGGCACACCGGGTTTCGGGCACGGGCACCAGGGTGCGCACCAGATATTCCGGCCCGTTGCCCACGTGGCGGACGATCTCCGGCTGGGGAAGTGGCGGATGCCCGAAGAATTCCCGGGTGCGGTTGAGGGACGCGGCGATATCGGCGAAGGAATCGGCCAACGTGCCATCCAGGTCGAAGATGAATCCGGCGGGCACGAGGTTTTGGGATCGGTTTTGGGATCGGGATTGAAATTGCGATTGGGATCGGGTCATGCGCGGCAGGCCGGGCTACTTGGATTTAGATGAGGTGGATTTAGAGGCGGTGGATTTGGATGCGGGAGAAGCGCTGCGTCCCACGATGCGTAGGACCAGGGCCAGCCAGTTGCGGGCCTCCGGTTCGCGCAGGGCCAGGGTGATCCCCAGGTACACAACCATCCCGCCGCCCACCGTGGCCAACAAAACGCCCCAGTTGCCCAGGGAGGCCCCGCCTCGTTCCCAGACCCCATGGCCCTGCACCCAGTAGGCCCCGCCAGCCACCACCAGCGCGGCAACCATCTGCCGCAGCATGGAACTCCAGGAAAACCAGGGCGCCAGCTTTTTTGCCAGGGGACGCAGAAAGATGACCAGCAGCGCGCATTGAAACCAGGTTCCCAGGGCCAATCCGGCCGCCAATCCCCGCACCTGATAGGTGCCGCTCAGATACCACCCCAGGGCAATGGTGACCAACATGGTCAGGGTGGAGGCGATCACCGGCTTGCGGGCGTTTCCCATGGCGTAGAACACGGGCACCATCACCCGCACGGCGGCCACCGCCGGCATTCCCAGCACCAGCACCCGCAGGGTTCCCGCCGTGGAGAGCACATCGGCGTACCCGAAGGCCCCGTGCAGATAGAGCATGGCCACCACGGCGTTGCCGGCGACCGCGAGCCCCGCCATGGCAGGCAGGACGATGTAAAAGGTGGCGGAAAACGTGAGCCGGAGGGTATCCCCCATCTTGCGCCAATTCCCCTTGGCGTGATGCTCGCTCAGCGTGGGCAGTCCCGCCATGGTGAAGGCGAAGGTGAACAGCCCCATTACCAGTTCCTCCAGGCGGGTGGCGTTGTTGAAATGGAATATCTGCCCCGATGGAAGAAAACTGCCGATGATTCCCAGGCCGATCACGTTGATCTCGTAGACCGCCACCCCGAACAGCGAGGGCAGCAGGAGCCGGAACAACCGCCGCACGTCGGGATCGTTCCACCCGCCCAGGGGAAGCGGGGGACACCCGACTGCCCGCAGAGATGGCACCTGCAACAACACCTGGGCCACCCCTCCCATCAGCACCCCGGCGGCAATGGACATAACCGGCACGTCGAAGTACCCGGACAATCCCAGCACCGATCCGATGATACCCAGGTTGAGCAGGCCGGAAGCCGCGGCCGGCGCGGCAAACCGGTGCTCGGAGTTGAGCACTCCCATCGCCCAGGCCACGATGGAGACCAGCACCAGGAACGGAAACGTCCAGGCCAGCAGGCGCGCGCTCAAGGCGAATTTCTCGGGCTCGTCCGCAAATCCCGGGGAGGTGGCCAGGGTCAGCAACTCGTTGAAGGTCATCCCCAGGGCCGCCAGGACGATCGTCGCCAGCAGGACGATTCCCAGCACCTTGCGGGCAAAGACGACCGCGGCCGCCTTCCCTTTTTCGGTGGACACTCCCACGTAGATGGGGACGAAGGCGATGGTCATGGAGCCCTCCCCCGTCAGCCGGCGCAGGGCGTTGGGAATGCGGAAGGCCTGCACCCAGGCATCGGTGACTCCGGTGGCTCCGAATTTGTGGGCGATCGTCAGGTCCCGCACCATGCCCAGAATGCGGGAGAGCAGATTGAAAAACGTAACCGTTCCCGCGCGCCGGTAAATGACCGCGGCTTCCCCGTCGGAAGAATCGTAGGGCAGGTTCGGTGGCGTGACGTCGGTCATGGCCGGGTTGGAAGGGCAGTTGGGATGGAAGAAATTTATTTCAAGCAGTTTAAAAAAAATGGATCTACGGATCGAACCCGACCCTTCGAGACGGATTCCTCCGGAATCCTCTATGACGGGCCGGACAAGCCTGTCCGGCCCTGGATCTCAGGGAATCGGGCTCTATAAGCCGAGTTGCTGAGGAGCGCGCCACGGGCGCGTCTCGAAGCACGCGCCGATCCGTTATTTCAGGACTGCTTCCAGGCGTCTCAATGCCGTGCGGCCCCTTCCGCGAGCATTGGCTCTCCATCATCCGGTATTGCGCATGCCGGCCGCAATGCCGTTGATGGTCACCAATAGCGCATTGCGTGTGGCGGGGGAATCGTCACCGGAGCGGAACCGGCGCAGCAACTCGACCTGAATCAGGTTGATCGGATCCACGTAGGGATTGCGCACCTCGATGGAACGCCGCAACATGGAATTGTCCTGCAAAAGACGATCCTTCCCGGTTATTAGGAGAATCAATTCCCGCAACCGTTCCAGCTGCTCCATCAGTTCCCGGCCCATCCCGCGGTGCTCTTCGGGAACCAGCACTTGGTTGTAGAGGGAAAAGATCCCCCCATCGGCCTTGGCCAGCACCATTTCCACCAGGTCCAGGGTGGTGCGGAAAAAGGGCCACTGGCGGTACAACTCCTGCAA
>CAZOXD010000225.1:0-6696 GCA_964583525.1 uncultured Pseudomonadota bacterium | reverse complement strand
GCGCTTCCTCGCGCATCAGTTCCCACAGATGGGCCTGGTGTCGCTCCAATTCGGCCAAGTGATCCTTCCGGTCGGCGTGGGGCATATCGATCTCGACGATGGTCCGGATGCGCCCGGGCCGCCGGGACAGCACTACGATCCGATGCCCCAGCCGCACCGCCTCGGCCAGGTTGTGGGTGACGTAACACGCGGTGAAGGGCTCCCTGCTCCAGAGATCGATGAGGTCGTCCATCAGGATCTCGCGGGTTTGGGCATCGAGCGCGGAGAGGGGCTCGTCCATGAGCATGACCGCGGGGTTGACGCTCAGCGCGCGGGCGATCGCCACCCGCTGCTTCATGCCCCCGGACAGTTGCCGGGGCAGCGCCTTTCTGAAATCCGTCAGATTGGTGCGGCGGAGGACGTCGGCGATGATTTGTGCGCGCCTGGCCCGGCCGAGGGGATGATCCTCGAGCGCGAGGCTCACGTTGCCCTCTACCGTCCGCCAGGGCAGCAGGGCGAAGTCCTGGAAGATGTAGGTGAGCGGATTGAGCGAGTTCTCCGGCGGGTCGCCGACCTGAAGCACCTGCCCGGCGCTCGGCCGTTCCAGCCCGCCGATAAAGCGCAGCAAAGTGGATTTCCCGCATCCGCTGGGTCCGATGATGCTGACGATCTCACCGTGCCGGATCTTCAGGTCGATATCGTGGAGTACCTCGAAATCATCGTAGAAATGGGTGATGTGCGACAGTTCAAGGTCCATGACTATAAGTCCCGGCCATTCAGGCGCGCATTGTAGGGATCAGCGAGAGACAGGGCGGATTCCACCGCCCGGAATCCGCCCGGAAGCAGTAGCGCCGTTATCCCCTCCCCGCAAGCCTGCGGGGAGTAGCGATATACCCTCATCCCCGCAAGCCTGCGGGGATGAGCAGCGATATACCCTCATCCCCGCAAGCCTGCGGGGATGAGCATTGGAGCGGGTGCTCAGAAGGTTTCCACGAAACTCTGGTCCACCAGCGTGTCGATGGTGATGGAGCGCGCCACCAAACCTTCGGAATGGAACCAGGCCAACTGGTCCCGGACGCTGGTCAGGTTCAGTTTGGCGTTGCGGTTGATTCGCATCGCCCCGTTGCGAATGGAGGGCGCGGCCTTTTCATAGGGGCGCGATGTATAGACATATTTGTGGATCAGCTTGACCATCGCCTCCGCGGCATCCCCGCCCGCTGTTTTGTCGACCAGGGCGGCATTGAAGTCTTCGGCCCCCCGCGAAAACGCGGCGAGAAAACGCTTCACCAGGCGCTTGTTATGGGTGGCGTTGTCGGAGGAGGTGAAGACCGTGGTCACCTGGTAGTTCGGAATATAGTCGGCGATATCGCCGATGATTTTCACCTTGGGACTTTTGGCCAGCGCCTTGGCGATGTGGGGGACGATGGACCAGGCGTCGATCTGTCCGGATTTCAGCGCGCCGATGATCACTCCGACCTTATGGAGCGGTTTGACCTTGATCTCACTCCCGGAGAAGCCTTCCTTTTGCGCGATCTTGTGCGCCATGTAATGGAAGGAGGAACCGGCCTGGGTTATGCCGAACGTGCGTCCCGCCAATTTTGCAGGGGAGGTCACCCCTTCTTCATACGCTTTTTGCGAAACCAGGATCTTTTGCCCGTCGATGCCCGGCTCCTCCTGCAGCGCCCCCCCGATCACCTTGATGGCGCCTTTTCCCGCCAGGTTGATCAGGCCGCCGCTGATCGCCGTTACACCGAAATCGACGTCTCCGGAGGCGATGGCCACGGCCATCGGCTGGGCCGCCTGGAAAAATTTGAATTCCACCTCCAACCCCTGCTCCTTGAAATATCCCCGCTCGAATGCCACGAAACTGGCGGCATGGGAGGTGAAGCGCAGCGCCCCGACATTGATTTTCTCGGCAGCGCGAGCCTCGGTGGCCACAGTGGCCACAGTGGCCACTGTGGCCGCGAAGAGCGCCAGGAGCATTGCCATTGCGGCAAGGACGGCGATTTTGCGACTACCCCGTTGCGAAGTTGCCATGATGTTTTCTCTCGGATCGATGTTGAACCTCTTGTGCCGCGGATTTTCCGACGCCTCGATGAAAACGCTCCTGGAAAACACGCAACCCTCGCCGAACTTTTCCCGCCTTCAAATTGCCGCCCCCCCCCCCTTTGAACTGCGTCTTTGGGGATTTGGCCGGCTCAGGGAAATCCTCCCCTCTCATAAAATCAATCCATACTTCTATCCGGGTGACGCTTGTGGGGTCAAGCGATAAAAGCCGCGCCGCGAGTCCGGATCAATGTTGAAAAAATGCTTGCATTTTCCATTTCTTCATTATATGTATGCATCATGCATATACAATTGACAGCGAATAAACTTGGCGCGTTGTCCATGGCCTTGCAGGATCTCGTTTCCTCCGCATTGGGGGAACAGGGTCAAACGGACGCAACGGCCCTGGTAACGGTTTTGTACCGGGGGCCCATATCCATTGGAGGGCTTGCGGAGATCATCCGGCTTTCCCACGCGGCCACCGTGCGCGTTGCGGACCGGCTGGAACAGGTCCAACTGGTGCGCCGGAAACAGAAGGACGGACGAAAGGTGCATCTCGTCCTCTCCGCGAAGGGCCGGAAGAAGGCCCACGCCATCCAGTCGAAGCGTTTGGAAGGGTTGTCCTCGGCCTTGGAACGGTTGCCAAGAGACGAGGCGGCTGATTTTGACCGCATTATCTCCCATCTTCTGGGCGTCCTTGTGAAGGACCGGCGTCATGCGCGGCAAATATGCAGGATGTGTGACCATGGATTGTGCAGCAATGCCGTCTGTCCCGCCGGGAAAGCGGCCGATCTTATTGAAGGGAGATACCCATGATCATCGAGCATGACGGGGCGGCACCCCAAATCGATCCATCGGCCTACGTGGCCCCCAACGCGGTCATCTCCGGCAACGTGACGATTGGCGCCGGATCACGCATATTATTCGGCGCGGTTCTAACGTCCGAGGGCGGACCAATCGCAATAGGCGGCAACTGCATCGTGATGGAAAACGCATTGATCCGCGGCACCGCACGTCACCCGGCAAGGATCGGCAACAATGTGCTGCTCGGCCCGCGTTCCTGCCTGTCCGGTTGCACGATAGAGGACAATGTTTTCGTAGCCACCGGCGCAACGGTATTCAACGGTGCGAAGATAGGGTCGGGATCGATGGTCCGCATCAATGGGGTCGTACACATCCGTTCCACACTCCCGCCCGGCAGCGTCGTTCCCATCGGATGGATCGCCGTTGGTGATCCGGCGGAAATCCTGCCCCCCCATGAGCGTGAACGGTATTGGTCGCTCATGGAACCACTGGATTTTACCCGCACCGTTTTTGGATTGGAGCGCACGGAACCGGACGACTGGATCCCGAAAATGACGGCCCGCTACGGGAAGGCCCTGGCGAAGCACGAGGGCGACCGTGTGATCCATCGAGCGTAGCACGGATTCCCCTGGCCATTGCGGCGGTTGGAATGCCCCGGCTTCCAGGCTATACAGCGGATAAAGGGCGCGAGGGAGGCTACCCGTCCGGGTCACGAATGGGCGGCCCGGTGGGGGTCACTTCAGGAAATGTACGAACCAGAGGGTGAGCGGGGGAAAGAGGATCAGCAGGGCCACCCGCACGGCATCGGATGCCAGGAAGGGCATGACCCCCAGGAAGGAATCCTTCAGGGAAACACCGCCCGCCGGAGGCTTAACGAATTATTTTTGAGATTTACCCTTCACCACACCGCCAAGCCCGCAATCGGGAGCGATCGGCTACATCGCTGCTCATCCCCGCAAGCCTGCGGGGATGAGTTTATTCCGGGGGCCGGTATTCCTCGTACTGGCCGCGGGTGTGATAGAGCAGATGAATCCACAGGGATTTCGCGAAGGGAAAAAACACCAGAATCGACGCCAGGCCGGACAGGGCGCTGGTGTAGATCGTGGCCTCCCATCCGAATCCCCCGATCAGGGTCATCACCAGCCCGATCGCCATCCCCGTGATGCCCGCGAAGGTGTAGCTGATCACCACCCCGCCCCAGAAATCCCCCGAATCCCCCTGATAGACCAGCTTGCAATGGGAACACTGATGGTGAAACCCGTACAGGGTGCGGGGCATCAATTCCTGGCGGCAATGGGGGCAGCGCAGCGTGAAGCTGAACACAAGCCGGTAGAGGATTTTCAACATGGATGGGGATCGAGGGTGGGGGTGGTGTCGGATGCCGGGGTTTGTAGAACAGAATGTAGCACCCTATTTCCTATTTGCAATGGATTTGGGAAATTAACAACCATGACGGGTGCAGGTGGAAAGGGAGGGGGATTTCCCTCACCGCCCTACCCCGGGAGGGGACTCATTCGCGGAAACACGGGGGGGGAAACGCATACGCCCTCCACCTTCATTAAAGGAAATCCCTCGTAATAAGTGGATGGATTTGATTGAAGAAGGGAGGATCGCCGGCCGGGTTCGCAGAAATCGGAACGCCTCCTCCAACCCGCCCGCATTGGATTTCCAGCCCCGAAATCCACGCCTGGGTCCTGATCCCGATCAGGAATGCCTCCTGGATTGAATGCCACCATTTTCTTGACAAGGGAGAGTTTAATTCATAATCCTATATGTGGCTGGACGGGGATAGATATTCTCCATCAGTTTGTTTGAGTTGTGTCGCTCCCTCTAATTCCTGAGGGACATTCAACAGGTCGCAGAATAATCTCGGAGAGTGGAATATGAAAAAGTTAAAAATTCTCATCGTCCTGTCGGCTCTGGTCGTGATGATCCCCGGAGTCAGCATGGCGGAGCGGAGCTTTGGGAAGATGTATGAAGAGTGCGGGTTGGGAGGCCTGATTTTTTACGAGACGGATTATCCCATCGTGGGGATAATCTCCAACATCACTTGGGATTTGGGAACCACCGCGACTTCCTCGAATGTTTCCAATACTGGCTGCGCCACAGATTCGGCCAAGTTGGCGGATTTCATCTATGACTCCTATGTCAACCTGGAAGAGGAGACGGTCCAGGGCGATGGAACCCATCTTCAGGCCCTGCTCTCCATTGCCGGATGCCAGGAATCGGCGCGCCCCATGTTGATTCAATCCATCCGCAGCGAGTTCTCCAAGTCTCTGATGGAAAAGGACTATTACGGAAAGACCCGTTTTTCCAAGTCCGAAAATTATTACAATATCTTCCAGAAACAGGTGGGGGCATCCTCATCCTGCCAAATCAGCACCTGATTCTGTGTTTTTATTCGATCGGAAGGCCGGATTATAATCCGGCTTTCCGGTTGTAACTTCCGAAACGTTCATCATTCAGCATTTCCGGGGGAGGATGGGCGGGTTGATTGGTACCTGCGGGGAATGATAAGGGGGACCATCCATCCGCACCCTGCAAGGAATTGATCCACCCGTGCCGCCGCACCTGTGTAGCCGCTTCAGTCCCGCACCGCCTGGATATTTCTTCTTCAATCCGTTTCGCCGTACCGTGAATATGCCTGTTCGGTCGTTTTGCATTCTCGCGGGTTCCATGCTGCTCCTTTTTTGGCCCCTATTTTGGCAATTACCGGGAGCTGTGCATGCCTCCACCCACGGGGTTGGAGGGGAAATCCTCCGCCTGCAGGAGGAGGCGCGCGCCAAAAAACTAAGCCAGCACACCTACTGGCACAAGCTCCTCCATTATGAATCGGCCGGCTTCGGATTCTCCTGGGAAAGCCGCATCATTTCTCCGGAATTTTTCCTCTCTCCCCGGGGGCAGGAAAACCCCCAGGCGGAATTGGAAGCCACCATTGCCGCCATGTTCCGGGAAATCCCCGAAGACCCCAACAAACACCCGCAGTGTCTCTTTATCGGCCGTTTCCATTGGCTGCAGGAACATCTGAATTTCTCCAAGGCTTCCCTCCCCAATCCCACCTGCGAAAAATTCCTCACCTGGTCCAGAATCGACGAGGTGGAATCGGTCAGCCTGATTTTCGTGAACGGGCTGTTCGGGAATCCGGCCTCCCTGTTCGGTCATATCCTGTTCAAACTGAATCACAGCGGGGAAAGGAGCGGCGCCGAATTGTTGGACCAATCCTCCAACTATGGAGCGCTCATCCCTCCGGGTACCAACGGGTTTTTCTACGTGCTCCAGGGATTGTTCGGGGGATTTGAGGCGGCGTTTTCGGAGAATTTATTTTTCCAACTCAATCAAGTGTACGGGGAAAACGAATTGCGCGACCTGTGGGAATACGAGTTGAATTTCACCAAACCCCAGCAAAGGAGGATCATTTACCACCTCTGGGAACTGGTGCAGGTGAAATTCCAATACTATTTCCTTAAGGAAAATTGCGCGTACCGAATGGCCGAACTGATCGAGTTGGCGGTTCCCGGCGATATCACCTCCCAGTTCGTGCTCTGGCAGTTGCCGGTGGACGTCTTCCACCGGATGCAGGAAACCACCATCAACGGAGGGCCGTTGTTTCGCAAGCGCACTTACATCCCCTCCCGGCAAGGCCGCCTCAAACAGGCCATGCAGCAACTCACCGATGGGCAACGGGACGCCGTTGGTGAAATCGCGGAAGATTACAGCAAGTTGGAAGCCCTAAGCGCCTCCCCCCATGACGAGGAAAGCAGGGCCCGCATGATCGATGCGCTTCTTCATTATTATCAATTCCGGGTCGTGATAGCAGGGAATATGACCAGAAGATCGGAGTACGAGAAAATGCGGTTCAGGGCGCTG
>CAZOXD010000224.1:0-6711 GCA_964583525.1 uncultured Pseudomonadota bacterium | reverse complement strand
GCGTTGAAGAGCGGGGCCAGCATTTCCACCTTGCCCAGAGGGTGACTGAGCGTGAAGCCGTGCAGCTTCCCCCATTGCCAGGAGGCGGGGTCCTTCCCCATCCGGGATTCCAATTCGGCTACGCCGGCTTCGAAGGCGGCCCGGAACACCTCGCCCCGGGTTTCCTTTTCCGGCGTATCGCTGCGGTCGTACCAGTCATCCAGCCCGCCATCCAGCACCGCGTGGATCATTCCCGCCGAGTAATTGCCGTCGCGGCGCATGTCGGCGGCCAGTTCCTGGCCCAACTCGTCGGCGAATAGTTCGTGGAACAGGTGCTTGAAGAAGGCCGCGAACACCGTGGCGGCCCGGCTGTCCGCCTCCATGCTCCCATCCCAGCCGCGCAGGAGCTCCAGGGCCGCCCGCACGTTGGCAGTGGGGGCCGGGGCGGCCTCGTAGGCCTGGAGAATGCGCGGGGCCTCCTCCCGGGCGGTGATCCAGAGGATGTCCAACTGCATGCGGGCCATGTCCTCGGCGGAAAGGCGCTCCTGCGCCGCGATCAGTTCCCGGATGCGCAGGATGCGGTCCCTGGGCTCCCAATAGGCCGAAATGTAGAACGGCCCCGAGGATGGGAAGGTGGGATTGTTGGCCGCGGCGGCGAATCCTTCCGGGGGGTCGAAGACCTTGGGCATTTCCTCGAAGGGCACGAAGCCCTCCCACTCGTCCAGCCCGTTCCAGCCGATGCGGAACCGGTTTCCGGTATCCCCCGTGCGCAGCTTGGGAACCCGCCCGGCCGCCTGCAGGCCGATGTGCCCGTCCCGCCCGGCGAAGGAGATGTTTTGCCCCGCAGTCCCAAAACGGCTCAGGGCCTGGCGGAATTCCCGCCAATCGCGGGCGCGGTTGAGAGCATGGATTCCGTCCAGTTCGTTGGCGTCTTCCGCCACCGCATACACCCACTGATAGGAAAGAACCTGATCCGTCTCCTTCAGCAATTCGCTGACGATGGGTCCGTGGGGGGTCTCCCGCACCTTCAGTATCTCGGTTTCGCCGCCCTTGATGCGGATTACTTCTGTGCGGGTTTTCACCGGCACCCACTGCCCCTTGTACATCACCTGCTCCGGGTCGTCGGGATGCAATTTCTCCACGAAGAAATCCCCCGCGTCCGCCATCAGGTTGGTGAGCCCCCAGGCGATATCCCGATTGCGTCCGATGGTCACGAACGGCGATCCGGGAAGAATCATGCCGGCCACGTCCAGGGACGGGGTTTTCAGGTGCGCCTGGAACCAGATGGAAGGCAAACGCAGGGCCAGGTGGGGGTCGTTGGCCAGGATGGGGGCGCCGGATGCGCTTTTTGCGGGCCCCACCACCCATGTATTGCTCGATTTGAGGCCGGAAAGCCCCGCCAGCAACGCTTCCTGCTCCGCCGTGAGCCGCAGCGCGGGCGCGACCTCCAGGGAGGGAAACCCAGCCAGTCCGGAAATGGCGGGAAACACTGCGGGCTTCCCCCCCAGGGCATGGGGGAAAATTTGGGCGGCTCTCTTCCTCCCCACCTTGTTCACGATCCGCTCATAGAGCCGGTCCATCTTCCAGGCCGGGTTGAGGTCCCAGGTCATGAAGCCAATCACGGCGGCCAGTTCCGGAATGGTCACGGGCTCCCAACCGATCCCCAGCAGGGTGTATTCGATGGGCAGGGCGCTGCCCAGGGCCGCCGCGGAGGCGTTCACGCCATCGCGGTAGGCTTCCAGGGCCTCGCGCACCTTCGGTTCCGCGGTGGTGGCCATGCGCCTGGCGTGTCCGGGAATATTTACGGTGCGGAACAATCGGTCCACCTCGATCACATCCGGTCCCATCATTTCCGCCAAGCGTCCGTTGGACACACGGCGCACCAGGTCCATCTGGAACAACCGCTCCTGGGCCATGGTCCATCCCAGGGCAAAATAGGCGTCCCGGTCACTGCCTGCGAAGATGTGCGGGATTCCCCAGCGGTCCCGGATGATTTCCACCGGGTTGGAGATTCCCGCGGCCACCGCATCCCCCTCCACATCCGGCAGCGCCCGCCGCCAGAGATAGAACCCGGCGCCGATGGCGACGGCTACAATCAGCATAAGTACGGCCAGGACGATGAGCAGAATGCGTTTCATGGAGAGACCGGAAAGGCGTGAATGGATGAACCCTTTGGAAATATAGGGAATAATTTAGATTTTGGGCTGCACCAAACTAACGGAAATCAATCGGCAGGGAAAGGGGGGAAATATCAGTGGTTTGAATTCCATTCAGGATGAATGGACCTTTTGCTGCAACTCGAGTACGGGGGGCGAGTTCATGAAACCTTCCTTCAACTCAGGGTCGCTCAGGCCGCCGGCGATTTTGCCGACGATTTTCCAGGCGCTGTCATACCGGGTTGCAGCCTGGGATTTCTTCCCCAGCATTTGATACAAATCCCCCATTGCGCGGTGAGTGCGCCATAGCTCGATGGGAAATCCCAATTCCTTGGCCAGCTTGAGCGTCCGCTTCAGCTCGGCTTCGGCTTCCTTTTCTTTTCCCCCCGCAGCATGAATCGCTCCCCGCAACCGGCCCAGCCGCACCTGGTACTTTTTGAAAGGATTCCCCTCGGTCCATTTATGGGCCACAATAGCATCCACTAGGTTTTGTGCCGAATCCGGCCGGCCCTCGGCCAGCTCCAGTTCTCCCAATGCCATCCAGGCCCGCGGCAGCCAGCGAGCCCGAGCCCAGAACGTTTGCTGCAATTGGGCGCTCGCGATCACCTCTGCGAAGATTTCCCGGGCCGTTTCCATCCTTCCCAGCCGCAAGTGATTCTCGCCCAGGTTGACCTGGGTCATGCGGTTGGTTTCCAAATTGCCGGGATTTTCCTCCCCTGACAGGTTTATTGTGTATTGTTGCGCTTCGGTATTGAGGGCCAGCGCCTGCTCGTACATTCCCAGTTCGTGATGAACGAAGCCCAGGGAATTGATGACCCGGGGGGTCTGCGTGATTTCCCCCGCCTCTTCGCCGAAGCGCCGCGCTTCCGTGAGATGGTCGAGCGCTTCCTGAAACCGCCCTATTTCCGCCAGGGTCACGGAATACATGAAGGCAACGGCGAGGTAGATGCCCGAGGAAGCGCCATCGCGGAGGATGGGCAAATAGGGTCCCAGCATCTCCGCCGCATTTTTTCCATCCCCGCGAAATCGATAGTGGGCCCCGAGGAACAGTGCGGCAATTCCCTTATAGAAGGAGGGAGGCGCGGTCTGGTACAATTCCCGGACTTCCCGTTCCAGTTTTTCCAGGGTCCCGCCGGAATCGTAAGGGCCGGAATTCCTGTTATGCCATTCCACCTGAAGCTGGGTGGTCTTGAGTCCAATCAGCAAGGAGGGATCGCCACCGGTCAACCGTTCCGCTTCCCTCAACAAGTCCATCTCCTCCATCTGGGGATCGACGTATCTGCTGGCATTGACCCGGGGCATGAGGGCTTGCAGGTAGCGCGGATTGTCATTCTCTCCCCGGGCCATTTCTTCAGCCGATAGGAAGGCCGCCTTGGCCTCCTTCCACCTTCCCAGTTCACCCAGGGTCAGCCCGCTGGTAAAAGCCAGATCGTAGCGGAGGGACGCGGGGACTTCGGGCGAATGCTTCGCCAGGATTTCGCCGGCCCGCTCGAAATATTCCATTGCGGGTTGTAGGGCGTAATTTTGCCGGGATTTTAGCCCCGCTTTGAACTGATATTCCACGGCCTTGTCCCAGACCTCGCCCAGGTGGAAGTGATAGGCCAGCATCTCGGAAAATTCGGGCAACCTGTCGGCATACAATTCCTCGATGCTCAGTCCCACCAGCTTGTGCAACGCCTTCCGCCGCTGGATCAGCAGGGATTCGTAGGCGACCTGATGGGTGATGGCGTGCTTGAACATGAACTCCAGTTCCGGATGAAACCGTTTTTCCAGGATCATTTCCAGGGTGCGCAACTCCTGGAGGTGATCCGGGATGGCATCCCTCCGTTCGCCGAGGCGCGCCACCAGGTTCTCCGTGAACTCCCGCCCCACCACCGCCGCCAGCCGGAGGGTATTGCGGGTTTCATCGGGCAGGCGGTCCATGCGCGCGCGGACGATGGCCTGTACGGTATCGGGGAAGCGGATCTCCTTCAGTTCGCGGGCCAGCGTGGCCCGGCCGTTTTCCCTGGCGATGGCGCCCTCCTCCTCCAGGGTCAGGGCCAGTTCCTCGGTGAAAAAAGGATTGCCCGCCGATTTGGCATGGACGAATGCGGCCAGGCCCGTGGGCAGGTGTCCTGCCTTGAGGGTGGAGGCGACGATTTCCCCCGTGGAATCCTCGGCCAGGGGTTTCAGCATAAGGGGGGTGAGGTGGCTGGGGTTGCCCCAACCGGGTTGGTATTCCGGGCGATAGCTGAGCACCAGCAGCGCTTTTTGGGTCTGGATGGCCTCGATGTATCGCAGCAGCACTTCCTGCGAGGCCCGGTCCGCCCAGTGCAGGTCCTCGAAGATCATCACCAGGGGTTTTTCCCGGCAGGCCGCCAGCATGTAGGTCCTCAGCGCCGCCAGAATTCTGCGTTGAATCACCTCTCCCGCCATGTGGGGCGGAAAGCCCTGTTCGCTGGGAATGGACAGCAGGTGAAAAATGGCCGGCAGATGCGGTTCCAATTCGGCATCCATGGTCAGGGCGCTGCCGCGCACCTTGTCCTCCATGTGGGACGGTCCGTCGGTATCCGTGATCCCATAGAGGCGCTTGAGCATGTCCTGGATCGGGAAATAACTGAGATTCTCCCCCGTGGCGGTGCAGCGCCCGATCACGAGGTTGACCCGATCCAGGTCCAACTCCTTGCGGAACTCGTAGATGACGCGGGATTTGCCCAGCCCCGCCTCTCCCACCACGGTGACAAGCTGCCCCTGTCCGCTTTCCGCCGTTTGGAAGCATTCCCGCAGGGTTTCCAGTTCCCGGTCCCGGCCCACGTGCCGGCTCAGGCCCCTCGTTTGGGAGGCTTCGAAGCGGGTTTCGACGTCGGACTTCCCCACAACCCGGAAGGGTGTCACCGTTTCCGCCTTGCCTTTCAACTCCGGGACGGGAAGTTTATCCGTTTGGAAAAAAGGGGCGATGCGGGTGCGGGTGTCCGAACTGACCAGGATTTCGTCCTCACCGGCCAGCCCCTTCAACCGGGCGGCGGTGTTGACGGTATCGCCCGTCACGCCGATTTTCCCGTCTCTAACGTCCTTGAAGCTGGTTACCACCAATCCGGAATGGATGCCGGTATGCAACTGGAGAGGCCTGCCGATCACGTCCTCCACGCCAGAACCGGAACTCCGCACCATGGCATGCATGTCAAACGCGGCCCGCACCGCCTGCACGGGATCGTTCTCATGGGCCGAAGGAATGCCGAACAGGGCCAGCACTTCATCCCCCACGAATTGGGTGACGGTGCCGCCGTGGCGTTCGACGATTTTCGCCGCATCCGCCTTGATCCGGCTCATGATCCCTTCCACCTCCTCCGGGTCCATCCGCTCGGACATGGCGGTAAAGCCGGAGAGGTCGGAGAAGACCACCGTGGCCTGGCGGCGCTCGCCTTCCGGGTGCTGCTCCTGGGGGGTGGGGTGGGCTTCGGGTGGAGAATCGGCCCCGGGCTGGGCGAGACCGGCCCCGCATTCACCGCAATACTTTTGCCCGGGGGGATTTGCATGATCGCAGCCGGGACAAATAAGAACGAGAGGGTCTCCGCAATTTCCGCAAAAATTTTGCCGTTCCGGATTTTCCCGGCTACAGCTTGGGCATTCCATCGTTTTCCCCCTACAGAATTATTAATGGAATCAAACACCGGCAGGGCCGATGCTATCTTAACATGGGGGAGCATGGATACTGTTATCACTTAACATCGCGAAGGCAGCGAGGGGCGCCCGCCGGCGGAGAATGAAACCCGGAGGGATTTCCTCCCGGTCACCATCCACCAGCGGTTTCCGGCGTTCGGGCAGTTCTAATACCGGTAGTGCTCCGGCTTGTAGGGACCTTCCTTGGGGATGCCCAGGTATTCCGCCTGCACGTCGGTCAGCGTTTCAAGCTTCACGCCCAGCTTGTCCAGGTGCAGCCGCGCCACCTTCTCGTCCAGGTGCTTGGGAAGCACGTAGACCTTGTTCTCGTACTTTTCGTGGTTGGCCCACAGTTCCATCTGGGCGATCACCTGGTTGGTAAAACTGGTGGACATGACGAAGCTGGGGTGTCCCGTCGCGCAGCCCAGGTTCACCAGCCGCCCTTCGGCCAGCACGGTGATGCGGCGCCCGTCCGGGAAGACGATTTGGTCCACCTGGGGCTTGATCTCGATGCGCTTCAGGGTTTCGTCGTTGAATAGGTTCCCCACCTCGATTTCCGAGTCGAAGTGGCCGATGTTGCAGACAATGGCCTGATCCTTCATTTGCTCGACGTGTGCCCGGGTGATGACGGACACGCAGCCGGTGGAGGTGACGAAGATTTCCCCGATGGGCGCAGCATCCTCCATGCGCACTACCTCGAAGCCCTCCATGGCCGCCTGGAGGGCGCAGATGGGGTCCACCTCGGTCACCAGCACCCGCGCTCCCATGCCCTTGAAGGCCTGGGCGCAGCCCTTGCCCACCTCGCCATAGCCCGCCACCACGCAGACCTTGCCGGCCACCATCACGTCGGTGGCCCGCTTGATGCCGTCCAGCAGGGACTCCCGGATGCCGTAGAGGTTGTCGAACTTGCTCTTGGTGACCGAGTCGTTGACGTTGA
>CAZOXD010000223.1:5015-6719 GCA_964583525.1 uncultured Pseudomonadota bacterium | reverse complement strand
ACTAGCAGCGGAAATTTCCCGACGGGAAAGGTCCTTTTCTGGCAGGAACCGCAATGGTTCCGAATTAGGAATGGGGACGGGGACGGAAATCCCCCTCCCCACCACTCCCCGGCCTCCTGCCGGGGAGTGCGGATCACACCCTCGGTCCAACCCTAAGCAGACTTCTGGTACCCGGTTGTCCCGGTCCCGCCCTCCGTGCTACCGAATGCGGGGCACGGGGCGCACCGGCCCCGAGCTATCGCAGAATTCCTCGACCAGCGCCGGATCTTCCCTGGGGAGGGCACCATGGGCAACACCATTCACGATCATTCCCGCTGGGGCGCGGGGGACCAGCAGGGCGCGGCCAATCTGCTGACCCCGGAACGGCGGCTGGCCGCCCTGGCACTGGTAAAGGAGGGGCGCATCCATGACCTCTCGCAGGTCATCGAGACCGGCGCCCCGCGTTACGAGCACGTGCAAAGCCCCTACGTGATTCACGCCGGCCCCGCCTGGCGTGACGGCATCCGCACCCGGAGGGCCAACGGCGCCACCAACGACGCCGGCTCCAACCTGGAGCGCGTCGGGATGACCATGCACGTGGGCACCCACATCGACGCCCTGGGGCACTTTACCAAGGGCGACGCCATGTACAACGGCTTTAGCGCCGAGGACTCCGTGCGGGACTGGGGGCTGGTCAACCTGGGCATCGAGCACGCGCCCCCCATGATCGCCCGCGGGGTGTGCCTGGATGTGTCCCGCCTGGACGGCGGGGACTTTCTGGAAAGCGGGCGGGCGCTGAGCGCGGCCGATCTGGAGCAGACGGCGCGGGCGGGCGGAGTGACCCTGGAGCCCGGCGACGTGGTGTGCCTCTACACCGGCTGGGGACGTTTCTACATGGCGGATAACCCGCGCTACCTGGACGGCGAGCCGGGCATCGACGCCGAAGCCGCGCGCTGGCTGACCGGCCAGGATGTCTGCGCCATCGGGGCCGACAACATGGCGGTGGAGGTGCTGCCCTGCACCGAAATGGAGATCTCCATGCCCGTCCACCAGCACACCCTGGTGGAAGCGGGGGTCTACCTGATCGAAAACCTGCGGCTGGATGAAATCGTGGCCGCCGGACTGTCCACGTTCTGCATGATCCTGCTCCCCGTCAAGTTCAAGGGCGCCACAGGCTGCCCCATCCGCCCCATCGCGCTGGTGTGAGGGGAACCGCAACGGCATTGGAACCGCAGATAAACCCTTTGACGGGCTCAGGACAAGGCGCGGATAAACGCGGATTAAACAGCGAACCGCTACCGCGAACGAGGCGCGTGCGGAGAATAGCGGGTTTTATCTCCGCATATGACGCGGAGATAATCATTGCCCTCGCGGAGTATACCATTGGCCGGACCACCCCCACTGCGCTTAGCCGGGGAATAAGGACCACCGCAATGCCTTGACGGACTCCTCAACATTGATTAACGTTAAGCAGCATTGATTAATATTTTCCCTGCATTGAATGGAGCAGCCATGGCCCGCACCGCCAAATCGACCCCCCGCACCGTCCGCCATCTTCCGCTCACCAAAGCCCGCATCAACCTGGGCGACGTGATCAAGCGCGTCCGCATCGACAAGGAATACATCATCCTGGAGAAGGACGGGCTCCCGGTGGCGGGCCTGATGGATATTGACGAATTCGAGGACTACCTCGAACTGCAGGACCCCAAGGTGAAGCGGGATCTC
>CAZOXD010000223.1:0-4915 GCA_964583525.1 uncultured Pseudomonadota bacterium | reverse complement strand
ATCCGCGCTCGCCATCCTCGGGGAAGACCCGTACAACCGCACCGGCCATCATCCCATCCGGAAGCTCCAGGGCGTAGCCGAGGGTGATGGCCAATATCGCCTCCGCCAGGGCCGCTGGCGGTTTCGCTACGACATTTTCGGGAACGAGGTGGTGCTCCACTACGCCGGGCTGCGCCGGGAAGACACGTACCGGTAAGCAATCCCGGGACGATCCGCAGTGCCATGCCGCCTACCAATTCGCGGAAAAAACGCGCTGCATCGTCCGCGACGAGCGCACCTTTCTGCGCCCGGTGTTGGAGTGAGGGATGCGATAGGTTGACATTGATTTAATTGTAGCTACAATGTGATTGTGAAAATCGAATTCGATTCGGTCAAAAGCGAAAAGAATGCTCGAGAGTGCAATCTTCCTTTCCATAGGGCCGAGGAATTCGATTGGGAAAACGCACTCTATCTGGAGGACGACCGGCGGGAATACCCCGAACGGCGACTTGTGGCCGTGGGAGATTTGGACGGCCGGCTTCATGTCCTTTGTTTTACGCCGACATCGGATGGTGTGCGCGTAATCAGTCTGCCCAGGGCAAATAAACGAGAGGTGAGAAATCATGAAAAAGAAACCTCTGACCAATAAATCCGGGGAAGTCAGAGAATTGACGAGGGAGGATCTGAAGAAATTCCGATCCGCGCCGGAGGCCCTGCCCGCCGAATTGAATGCCCTGCTACCCAAGCGGAAACCGGGTCGGCGCGGACCGCAAAAGAAACCCACCAAGGATCAAATCACATTGCGGATCGATCACGATGTAGTGGAGCATTTCAAGGGAAAGGGGAAGGGCTGGCAGAGCCGCATCAATGCGGCATTGCGCAAGGCCATGAAGAAAACGGGGTGATGGGATATTCTTCTATCCCGTCCCCTACCCCCGCCCTTCGGTTAATCGCCGTCCCCGCCTTTTTTCTTCTCCCCGCGCAGCCGTTCCGTGGCCGCCCCGTCCACCTCCAGTGAATTCCCCCGGAAGACCACGCCGTAGAGGCCGCGGGCATCCTGCCGCGATACGTATTCCTCGCGCACGTCCCCGGCCACGGCCGCCGGATCGCGCCGCAGGGGGTCGCCAAAGCCGCCGCCGCCGGGGGTGAGTTGGCGGAAGATCATGCCGGCGCGCATGGGGATGTTGGCGTCCTTGGTGAGGTGCTCGGGCACGTAGCGCCGTTCGCCCTCCAGCACGGACAGCTCGGTCATGGCGCCGGGAGCGCCACCCTCCAGGCCCTTGGGCCCGAAGCGTCCCCGCTCGGCGATGAAGGAGAGCCGCCCCTCCTCCCCCAGGAACTCCACCTCGATTTCCGCGCCCAGTCCCCCGCGGTATTGCCCCGCCCCGCCGGAGCCATTGCGCAGGGCGAAGCGGCGGATGCGCACGGGGTAGCGCTGTTCGTAGAGTTCGGCGGGTTGGGAGCGCGCCACGGAGATCACGGGGCTGCCGTAGTTGAGTCCGTCCCCGCCCTCGAAGCCGCCGTACCCGCCACCGTTGAACATGTAGGCCACGTACTCGCCCCGCTCGGGATCGGTTCCGCCGAAGGAGGCGTTGTTGACCGTGCCGAAGATGCCGGCCTGGGCCCGTTCCGGCGCCGCGCGGCCCAGGGCGCCCATCACCACGTCGGCGATGCGCTGGGAGACCTCCGCCGCGCACCCGGCCACCGGCCGCGGCGCCTGGGCGTTGAGAAAGGTGGATTCCGGCACGTGGAAGCTCAAGGGCGCGAAGCAGCCGGAATTGACCGGAATGTCCGGGAAGATGTGCTTGAACCCCAGATAGCTGGCGGACTTGGTGGTGGAAATGACGCTGTTCATGGGGCCCCGCAACGGGGGGGAGCTTCCGGCGAAGTCCAGGTGCGCGCCGCTGCCCGCGATGGTGAGCGCCAGGTGCAGGCGCACCGGCTCGTTGACCACGCCGTCGCTGTCCAGCCAGTCCTCGTACTCGTAGGTGCCGTCGGGAATCTCCTCCAGGTACGAGCGCATCTGCCGTTCCGAGCGCGCCTTGAGTTCCTCCATGCAGGCCTGCACGGTCTCCTTGCCGTAGCGGTCCAGCAGGGCCGTCAGGCGGCGCTCGCCAACGGAAAAGGCCGCCAGGTGCGCCTTCAAATCGCCATGGCGTTCCTCGGCCACCCGGATGTTGGTCATGAGGATGGTCAGGATGTCCTCGTTCAACTCTCCGGCGCGGTAGAGCTTCACCGGCGGGATGCGCAACCCTTCCTGGTAGACCTCGGTGGAATAGGCTCCGAAGCCCCCGGGCACCATCCCCCCCATGTCCGGCCAGTGCCCCCGGTTGGCCATCCAGAACAGGCGTTCCCCCTTGTAATAGAACGGCTTGACCATCCCCATGTCCATCAGATGGGTGCCGCCGGAATAGGGATCGTTGACCAGGAACACGTCCCCCTCCTCCACGCCCCGCCGCCCGGCCTCGCGGATGACCGCCTCGCAGGTGAACTGCATGATGCCGATGAAGATCGCCAAGCCCCATTTGCCCTGCACGATCACCTCGCCCGTGTCCCGGTGATAGAAGCCGTTGGCCAGGTCGTTGCCCTCGGAAATCACCGGGGAAAAAGCCGTGCGCTTCAGGGTGAGGTCCATCTCCTCGGTGATCTGCTCCAGGGAGCCCCGCACCACGGCCAGGGTCAGGGGATCGATGGGGTTTGGGGCGGTCATGGAAGATTCTCGGAAAAAGCAAAAAAAACGTGATATTCAGACCGGCGGATCTCGATTCCGCCACGCACGATTGCGGTAAATAATCCGCCGCAAAACGCACAGGGCGGAGGACACGTGGGGACGCCTGGCCCCATCATCCACCGCCCCCCTTCAACACGTCAAGAAAGCGGCCCGCGTTCAACCCCTGCCCGCCATCTTCCCGGTTTCGGCCAGGGAATCCAACACCCGCCGCGCCACCAAACGCGCGGTTTCCATCCGTTCCGGCTCAGGCACGGCATCGATCTCGAACACATCGGTATATCGCTTGTAGAAGGGATGCGCATCGAATTCCACCAGCCGCCCTTTTCCGATCAGGTGACGCAGGATGCGGCCGTGGCAGCGGAGGAAGCAGCCGTCGATAACAATGGCTTCCCTGGCCGATTTCGCCCAACTCGCCATGCCGGATTGGGGCACTGTGAACACCTCGGCATGACAGGCTCTCCGGTAGGGCTCCTCCTTGGCCACCAGGTTGGCCGCAACGCGTGCGATTTCTCCCCGGATGCAAGGGCCTTCGCAGGAAAACACGGGAATTTTGCCTTCCGCCTCATTCCTGGCCGCATAACCGTCTCCGGCTGGGCAGGTTCCCCTGGTGCCCGCAACCTGGAGCGTAAATTCAATTTCAGATTCGTTCATGATCACCTCTGCAGCTATTTGTCTTCCACGAAACCGGGTTTTCCGCGATCCCGTGGCAACTTCCCGGCCCAATGAAGATGGGGCGGGATGGAAATAATGGCGGAATGCTCCGCCAAGGAAGCGATTTTTATGGTTTGGACACGGAATCGCCCGAATCTTCCGGAGCCGGGTCTTTTCCGCAGCAGGCCATGAACCGGGCCATGAAAGGTGCGCAGCAACCTTCCGCCATGAAGGTTTTCATCATTTCTGGATCGAAGGGAAATGCCTCGTTATCTCCACATTTTTCGCTTCCGGCGGCCTCATGGCCCGGCCGGTTTTTTTCCTGGGTTGTTTTGGTCATCCTCATACCTCCCTGCCAATTGGATTGAAATTATCTCCGCCCGCTTGATCGGGCGGAGCAGCGCCATGGGTTGCCCCCGCGGGGCTTTCCACACGACCGGTTGGAATGCCGGCGAGGCAAAGTCCCGCGCGCGGGTACGACCCAATGAAGAGACGGAAACATGGGGGAAAAGGATACAGTCCGGGAAATACAAATCCCGCGCACCGGACCGGGCGAAGTCAGGGATGTGTGACGATTGGGTTCAGGCAGGTTTCTGGTCGCAAACGAAAATTCCGCGACGGTCCAAGGAGAACTCGCAGCCCGAGGAGAGGCGGGACTTCATCATGCGCCGGGCGCGGTGCAAACGGATTTTCACGGCCCCCACCGTGCAGCCGAGGCGCTTTGCAATTTCCGGGGAGGACAGGCCCAGTTGGTCGTGAAGGTGGAGAACTTCGCGGTAGAGTGCTGGTATTTCTTGTAAATAGTCCCGAACGCAGGTGCTCATTTCGGTCCGTTCGAGGACTTCGTGAATCCCTGATGGAGGATCGGCTTGCGGATGAAAAGTTGCGGATTCTTCCTCAAAGGTTTTTTCATCCATTGGCCTCACCTTGCGCTGAAACGGAGAACGGAGGTAGTCCTGAAAAACCCGTTCCGCAATGCGGTGTAGCCAGCTTACCGCCGCCTTTTGGTGGCGCAGAGTGGCAATGCGGGCATGTGCCCGCAGAAACGTTTCCTGCGTCAGGTCCTCCGCTTCGGATGGGTTTCCCACCCGCTTCAGCAGAAAACGCCGAATGCGTTCCCGGTATTGTTCCAGCCCCAGGGAGGTGCTGGCGCCGGATATGTTCTTCTCTTTGATGGACTCCATAATCACATTATGGCCTTTCCACGTGGGGTATTCAACCGGATCCCGGTTCCATGCGGCCACTGGAAAATTGTCCTCAAAACCGTGAGCCGTGTTGCTTGAGGAACTCGGTTTCCTCCGCCGTGCTTTCCCGGCCCAGTACCTGGTTGCGGTGGGGAAAGCGCCCGAAGCGCTCGACGATGCCGTGGTGGCGCTGGGCGGATTCCAGGGTCTTGTCGAAGTACTCCGCCAGATCCGGGTTGGATTCCCCGTCCGCATCTTCCCTGAGCCGGGTGAAGGTTTGCAGCGCCCGCTGCTGGATGGCCAGTTCCTCGCTGTGCATCATCGGCATATGGAAGAACACGCGCCACACCGGAGGCAGCGCGGCGTCCAG
>CAZOXD010000222.1:0-6732 GCA_964583525.1 uncultured Pseudomonadota bacterium | reverse complement strand
CCTTGCATTCGATTTGGAAGCCCGGTAGCGTTTGAAGGCACAATATATTTTGCACGCCGCATCCATCACTCATGGGCGCGGCATTGCGCCGGTATCTCCCGAACCTGAATCGGCAGGCGGACCCGTCTGGTTCCTCCCTGCATGGAAACCGGCATGACTCAAACCCCCACTCCATCATGAAATATTCCCACTGGTTTCTCATCATCGCGGCGGTTGCGATTCTGTACGTCTTCTTCAAGGGTGGGGACGACAAGTACCAGCGCTCGGCGCGGATCAATTATGACACGGTGGCCGTGTCCGATAGAATGACGGCGGAGGCGCGGGGTCTGGACCTGGAAAAGGACCTCAACGTTTCCCTCCTGCCGGACATCGGCAAGCAATCCATCCGGGAAGCCGCGAAGGCGGGGCTGAAGGAGCAGGCCTTCCTGCAACACGTGATGAAGGGAGTGAGCAACCGGGTGCAGGAAATCAGCACCATCGACCTGAACAGCGACGGCACGGCCGATCCCATCCTGATCAAGCCCGAGCCCGCGGGAGACGAGGGCTACGTGCTGCTTTCGCTGGAGGTTCCGGCCCCGGGCGCCTACCCGCTGCCCTCCGCGGGCGACCAGGCGGCGTGGAAGAAGGTGGAAACCCTGGAAGTAGCCACCATGACCGTGGCCCTCAACGAGAAGGAACTGACGGTACAGGCCCAGGGCAATCGGCATATGTATCCCAACAGCTACGGGAACCATTACTACGCCCACGACCGCTCCGGCAGTTTCCTGCGGACGTATCTTACATTGCGCATGATGAGCTGGATGTTCTACCCCCGCTACTATGGATTTTACGGGGCGGGATATGGCTATGGGGGGTACCGCCCCTATGGGGTGGGCCGAATCCGCGGCGGCCGGGGCGGCGTGTACAGCAGCCGCGGGTACAGCCGGGCCGCATCCTCCCGCACTTCGGCAGTGCGGAGCCGCTCGGGGGCCGCTCCCCGAAGCGCGTACTCCCGGGCTTATTCCAAAACCCCGCCCAAATCGTTGAATCAACTGCGTTCCTCGCGCTCCTTTTCGCGCCGCCAGGGTGGTTCCACTGCCGCTGGAGGGTTCGGCCGGGGCCGCTCCGGCTCCGGATCGCGGCAATTTAGACCCACCAGCCGTTATGCCTCCCAACGCTCCACCTCCCGGGGCTTCGGGGGGTTCGGGCGCGGCAGCAGCCGCAGCTTCTTTGGAGGCGGGGGGCGGAGGTTTGGAAAATAACAGCGGATTCGGAAAATAACAGGCGGCGCTGTTTCCTTGCGCTCTCCAACTTCACGGGATGGAGGAACATGAACAAAGGTTGGTTGCTTTTGGCCGGGATGATGCTGGCTCTCCCTTTCCCAGGCTTGTCAGCGGAATCGGAACCCGACGAGGCCGGGTTGGCGAGTAAACTCAAGCAGACCCAGGAGATTGTGCTGAGGGCCCAACAGGAATCCGTTCAGGCCAAGGAAAGCCTGGAAGTCGCCCTGGAGCGCATGGACAGCGCCATTGAAATGGTGGGCAGGGCCGCCGATATGGTGAAAAATGCGCAGGTCTACGCCGATAAGCTGATCGAAAAAACCGCTGGCGCCAAGGAGACGGCCAAGAAAGCTATGGAATCCGTGGAAACCGTGAAAAAATCCAAGGAGGAATTGCAGAAGTCCGAGAAACAACTGGACAAGGCAAAGTCCTCCCTGGACAAGTTGAAGATGAAATTCAAGAAATGACGGGCATCCATTCCTCACCCGCACCGGCCACCCTCCGGTACGGCACTTCGGCCCCAGGCTTCCTCCGGCGCCCGTCTCCGCAAACAACCACCTGACATCCCGCGCCCCCTACCCTTCCGAAAGGCGCGGGTCCAGGGCGGTTTTCCCTGCGTGCGGGGAATGAGGGAGCCCCAGTGTGGTGGAGGGTTGGGTGAATCGCGAGAATTCACACGATTCATTGAAGTTGATACGAATGGACCTGCAATCCTTCGACAGGGAGAAGGATGTGGTGGTGTGCGGGGGGGTGTGAGAGGGTATGGAGAGTCTTATAACTTGCTTGCACCAATAAACGCCTTGATTTCTTCGTCGTTGCAACCGGCCTGCTTGAGGGCCGATTTAACGAATTCATCCTCAAGATGATTGGCCATGGGAACAGCAATGTAATGTGTGCCCCCCTGCTTCCGGTACAGGTAAACACGCTTCGCCTGGCGCTTAAATACGTATTGGAGGGTGCGGATTTTATTAATAAAGTGTTGCCGTGGAATCAACTTCCGTCCTCATGGTCGGACTAAAGGGGACATCGAACCATGTGTCATCGGGTTCCGGCGGGAGCGCATTCAACACACGAAATCCACGGTCTTTCATGAATTTGTCAAGTTCACCACCTTCCAGCAGATCGGTAAAAAGGAGGTTGAGCGCCTGGGCTAAGTCCTCCATCAGAAAAGCCCACGTCTCCGATTGAACGGTCAGGGCAAGGGGTTCGCACATGGCAATCCAGTTACCACCCCGCCCCCTAATCACACTGACAGGCAGACCCCCTTGACTTTCAATCCGGATGATTTTCATAGTGTCACAATCCCAAGTCAAAAGCGTATTCGCACCAGTTTCCCGATCTCACGAACAATTTACCATATTTTGATGATATGCAGAAGTCAAACCACGGTTCGGTTGCCCGCTCCACCTGCCAGAAACCACCACCAAATACACCGCCGTCCCCTACCCGTCCGAAAGGCGCGGGTCCAGGGCGTCGCGCAGGCCATCTCCCGCGAAGTTGAAGGCCAGCACCGTGGCCGTCAGGATCACCACCGGCCACAGAATCACGTGGGGGTAGGAGCGCATGGCCTGGTATCCCTCGTTGATCATCGACCCCCAACTGGGAGTGGGTGGATTGACCCCCAGCCCGATAAAGCTGAGGAAGGCCTCGGTGAGGATGTATCCCGGGATGGTCGCCGTTTCCATCACGATGCACGGCCCCAGGATATTGGGCAGGATGTGGCGGAGGATCAGGCCCGAATTTCCGATGCCCAGGGCCACCGCGCTTTCCACGAAGTCGCGTTGTTTCATAGCCAGGGTTTCTCCCCTCGCCACCCGCGCCATTTGCAGCCAGGAGGTGATTCCGATTCCCACGAAGATGAACAGCAGCCCCCCCAGTGCGCTGTCCCACCGGTAGAGCAAGGCCTTGATCCCGGTGAACTGCTCGGGCTGCCCGGCCCGGAAATAGACCATGATCAGGATTATCACCACCAGCGAAGGCATGGCATAGAGCACGTCCACGGCGCGCATCATCAGATTGTCCCTGCGTCCCCCCAGGTAACCCGAGGTCATTCCGTAGCCCATGCCCACCACGAAGCTGATGGTTGCGCCGGCCAGGGCCACCGCCAGGGAAACCCGGGCCCCGTACAACAGACGGCTGAGGATGTCCCGTCCCATGAAGTCCGCACCCAACAGGTAGTCACCCCCCGGCTGCTCGTAGGCGGCCAGCAGATCGTCCGTAGCATAGTGATGAGGGGCCAGCCAGGGCGCGGCCAGGGCGGAGATCCCCAACAGGATCAGGAAGATCAGCGAGATCACCGCGGGCCGGTTACGCAGGAAGCGCCGCGCCGCCAGCCGGGCCAGGCTTTCGCTGCTATGCGGCCCGGCGCTTGCTCCATTCGCTGGCCTGGATGGGATGTTTCCCGATGCGGTCATGGTTGAGTTTCCTCTTCCCCCCCTACTCCAACCGGATGCGCGGGTCGACCCAGGAATAGATCAGGTCCACGGCCAGATTCATCACCATGATCATCGCGCCGAACAGCAGAGACGTGCCCATGATCACCGGATAATCCCGGTTGCCGATGCTCGTGATGTAGTAGCGCCCCAGCCCGGGCACGGCGAAGAACATCTCGACGATGAAGGTGCCGGTGACAACCGCGGCCAATAGCGGCCCCAGCAGCGTCACCACGGGAATCAGGGCGTTGCGCAGGGCGTGCACGAACACCACGCTCCATTCCCCCAGCCCCTTGGCGCGGGCCGTGCGGATGTAATCCTCCCGGATCACTTGCAGCATGGAGGAGCGGGCCAGCCGCGCGATCAGGGAGGCCATCCCCAATCCCAGCGCCAGGGTGGGGAGCACGCGGTGGGCGGGCGTGTCGAAGCGGGCGATGGGCAGCCAGCGCAACTGCAACCCGAACACCAGGATCAGCAGCGGCGCCAGGGTCAATGGCGGAATGCTTCGCCCCGCCACGGCGAAAAAGGTCGCGGCCATGTCCAACGGGGAATTGTGATAGTAGGCCGCCACCACGCCCAGGGGGATTCCCAGCGCCACGGCGAAGAGCAGCGACCACACCCCCAGTTCCGCCGAGACGGGCAGGTGGCGGGCGATCAGGGCCATCACGCTGTCATTGCGGGAGGAATAAGACGGCCCGAAATCGCCGCGCACCGCGCCCCAGAGGAAATCCAGGTATTGCCGGCCCAGGGACTGGTCCAGCCCGTAATGGGCTTCCAGGTTCTTCACGATCTCCGGGGGCAGCGGTTTTTCCCGGTCGAACGGCCCGCCCGGCAGCGCCCGTGTCATGAAGAAGATCAGCGTTGCCAGGACGAACAGGGCCACCATCATGTTGATCAAGCGGCGGACGATAAATGCGGCCATGACGGATGCGGGTTCAAGTGGATTTTACGATGGGACTGGGCTCTGGTTGAAAACCCAGAATGCGCACTTCGAGACGAGCCCTATCGGGCTCTCCTCAGTGACGCGGTTTGATGATTTATACAGCCTTCCTGAGGAGCCCCGCTGGTACTTAATGGCAAAAACCCGCGGGGCGTCTCGAAGGAGGCATTCAAAAGAACCATTCAATCACAGCTCGGGAACGCCATAGCGTGCCCTTACCTGAAAAACCAGTCCCGGATATGGTTCCCTCCCATGGGCGCCACCTTCATCTTCAGGTAGGGCTTGGCCAGGGAGACCGAGGTGTAGAAATAGATGGGCGCGATTACGGCCTGCTCCCCGGTGAGAATGCGCTCGGCGCGGGCGTAGAGCCGCTTGCGCTCGGCCCCGTCTGCGATGGCCTGGGCCTTTTCCGTCAGCCTGGCGAATTCGGCATTCTTCCAGTGCACGGGATTGGCCGACTTGGTGGGGTGGAAGACCTCCATCAGGAAGTTGTTGGCGTCCGGGTAATCGGCGCACCAGGCCATGCGGAAGATGTGGGGACCGTCGATGCGGCGGATGGTTTTCAGGTAGACCTTCCATTCCTGGTTTTCCACCCGCACCCGCACCCCCAGCACCTTGCGCCACATCTGCTGGATGGCCTGGGCGATGCGGGCGTGGCCTTCGGAGGTGTTGTACATCAGCACGACGAGGGGAAAACCCTTCCCACCCGGATACCCGGCATCGGCCAGCCATTTCCGCGCGGCTTTGGGATCATGGGCGACCCCGACCGCGGCATCGGGCGGCACCGCGCCGAACACCCGGGGGGGCACCAGGGTGGTGGCCGGCTGCTGGTCGCCCCGCACGATGCGGTCGATCAGTAACTTGCGATGAATCGCCGCGCTGAAGGCCTTGCGCACCCGCGCATCGTCGAAGGGCGGGCGGGCGTTGTTGAAGGCGTAGTAATAGGTACACATGGCGGGTTGGATGCGCAGTTCTTTCCCCAGCACGGGATCGGCCTTGATGCGGGGCATGTCGGGGGAGGGAAGCGGCAGATAGCCCCCGCCCAGCATATCCAACTCCCCGTTCTCGTACATGGCCATGCCGGTGGTGCTTTCCGGGATGATCAAATACCGCACCTCTGGAATCCGTACCCTGGCCGCATCGAAGTACCCGGAATTGCGCTTGAGCACCAGTATGTCCCCCCGCTTCCAGGAAGCCAGCAGGTACGGGCCGTTGCTGACCATATGGGCGGGGTCGGTCCAGCGGTTGCCGTGGGCCTCGATAGCCTGCCGGGGCAGGGGGCGCAGCATCCACATCCCCGCGATGGCGGGAAAATATGCCGCGGGCTGGCGCAACGTAAAGCGCACGGAGCGGCCGTCGAGGGCCTCCACACCCAGGGTGGATACCCCCTTGATTTTCCCGGTATTGATTCCTTCGGCATTGCGGATGCCGTACATCATGTAGGCGTAGGGCGAAGCCGTGGCGGGGTCGATGTTGCGGCGCGCCGCCCACACCAGATCATGTGCCGTGACCGGACGGCCGTCGCTCCAGCGCGCCTTGCGCAGCCGGAAGGTGTAGGTGAGCCCGTTCTTTCCTACTTGCCACGATGCCGCGAGTTCCTTTTTCACTGCGGACGTATCGTCGTCGAAGTCGGTCAGCCCCAGGAACAACTGCTCGATTACTTCGATGGAGGCCGAGTCCTCCGCCAGTCCGGGATCGAGGGTGGGAATCTCCCCCATCATCGGCAGCCGCAACACGGTGCGCTCCCCAAAGGCGGAAGCGGCGGGGATAAGCAGGGAGGCCACAAGCACCAGAACCAGGGCCAGCCTCCCGGGCCGGGAGCATGGCTTGCCGCGCCGCCTGCTTTTCTCTGGATTTGCTTCCGTGGGTTTGCTCCCTGCCATTGCGCCTTCTCCTATAATGGATATGCGGTCCGCACACCCATGCCGGTGGCTCTCATCATAACCGCTTGCGTATCTTCAGGAAACCATGGAAAAAGCCAGGTAGTACATCAATTTGAATTTTCCTGGGGGGATTCAATAATAAAAATCACCTGTCATGCTGAACGGAGTGAAGCATCTACTTGGGGTTGGAGAAATCATCGCACCCTCAAGATTCTTCG
>CAZOXD010000221.1:0-6787 GCA_964583525.1 uncultured Pseudomonadota bacterium | reverse complement strand
CCGTCCTCATAGGTGACGACCACCTCGTCCGCGGCCTGTGTGGCGTTGTTGTACAACCCTTCGATCAGGTTTGCATAGCGTTCGCCGATCACGTTGCGGCGCAGCTTGCGGGTGCGGGTGATTTCCCCGTCGTCGGCGTCCAGCTCCTTGTTGAGGATCAGGAAGCGGCGTATCCGCGCCCCTTCCAGTTCCTTGTCCCGGGCCAGGTTGGCGTTGATCCTGACGATCTCGTCCCGGATCAGGGTGTACACCTCGATTTTCTGGGAGAGATCCTGGTAATTGGTGTAGGCCAGGTTGGTGCGCTCCGCCCAGTTTTCCAGGGATTCCAGATCGATGTTGATCATGGCGGCGGCGTAGTCCTTCCGGCTGCCCAGCACCACCGCCTGGGCGATGTAGGGGGAAAACTTGAGCTTGTTTTCCAGGAACTGCGGGGCGAAGAGGGTGCCGTCGTTGAGCTTGCCGACGTCCTTGGCGCGGTCGATGATTTTCAGGTGGCCGATTGCGTCGATGAATCCGGCATCCCCGGTATAAAACCAGCCGTCCTTGTCCCTGGTTTCCCGGGTGGCTTCCTCGTTCTTGTAATAGCTGTTGAAGACGTTCTTGCCGCGGAGGAGTACTTCCCCGTTGTCCCCGATCCTGACCTCGATGCCGGGAAGGGGCTTGCCCATGCTGTCCGAGTCGCCCTCTCCATCGGGTTGAAGGGTGGCCGCCGCCGAGGATTCCGTGAGGCCGTAAAGCTGCTTGAGGTTCATGCCGAACGATCGCGCGAAAATCATCAGATCCGGACTCAAGGGCGCTCCGCCCGAATAGGCCTTGCGCACCCGCCGCCCCCCCATCACGTCCCGCAGGGGCATGAATACCAGGAAGTCCCCCAGTTTCCAAAGCGCCTTCCACCAGAATGGCACCGGCTCTCTGTTCATCCTGCGTTCCTCGATGCGCTGGCCGAGGGCAATGAATACATTGAACAACCCCCGCTTGAGCCAATCGGCTTCGGCCATGCGCACCTGCATGGTGGTGGTCGAGACCTCCCATTGCCGGGGCGGCCCCAGGAAAAGGGTGGGGCCGATCTCGCGGAAATCACGGCGGTAGGTTTCCGCCGACTCGATGCAGTTGACGGTATATCCCGTGATGAGGCTGCCTAACAATACAAAGCCATAATCCCCGATCCAGGCCATGGGAAGATAGGCGATCACCTCGTCCTTCTGGTTCCACCCTTCCGCCTTGGCGTATTGCGAGAAAGCGAAGATCAGGTTTTCGTGGGTGAGCATGACGCCCTTGGGGTTCCCGGTGGTGCCGGAAGTGTAGCTGAGGGTGGCCAGTCGGTCTCCATTCCCCTTGGCGATGCTGTCCTCGTAGTAGCCGGGATTTTTCGCGCCGAATTCGTCGCCGAGTTTCTGTGCGTCCGGGAAGTGGATCAGCCAGGGATCGTCCTTGAGCGCCAGCCCCTTGGGATCGTCGAAGATCACTTTTTCCACCTTGGGAATTTCCTCGCGCAACTCTAAGAGCTTGTCCACCTGTTCCTCGTTTTCCGCCAGGACGAACCGGACCTCGGAATGGTTGATGATGTAGCTCATTTCCTTGGCGATGGAGTCCTGGTACAGCCCCACGGAGACACCGTTGAGGGCTTGGGCCGACAGGGTGGCCAGATAGAGGTTCGGGCGGTTGTCCCCGATCACCGCCAGCTTGTCCCCCTCGCGGAATCCCAGGGAGGCCAGCCCGAGGGCAAAGCGTTTGGCGACCTCCGCGGCATCGGCCCAGGTGAGGGTTTCCCAGATGCCCAGGCTTTTCTCCCGCATGGCGTCCTCCCTGCTCCAGATGCGCGCATTGCGCAGCAGCAACTTGGGCAGGGTGTCTTCCTCAGCCCGCCGCGCAGGCTTGCGCGTCGGGCCATTCGCCGGCATGGTTTGTTCGCTCGTCATTGGCTATCCCTCATGGGGTTTTCCCAGATACGCTTCGATCACCACGGGATCGTTGCGCACCTCCTCGGGGGCGCCCTCGGATATTTTCTCGCCCTGGTCCAATACGATGATGTGGTCGGAAATATCCATGATGACTTCCATGTCGTGCTCGATCAGTATCACCGCGGTATCGCGCAGTTCCACCACGTCGAGGATAAAGCGGGCCATGGATTCCTTCTCCTCGAGGTTCATTCCGCTCATTGGCTCGTCCAGCATCAACACGTCCGGCTCCGCGGCCAGAGCCCGGCCCAATTCCACCCGCTTTTGCAATCCCAGGGGCAGGGTACCCGCCGGCACCTTGCGGATATCGGTGATTTCCAGGAAATCGATCAATTCCTCCACCACCCTCCGGTGCGCGATTTCCTCGCGCTTGGCCCAGCCCCAGAAGAGGCCGCAGGAGAACACCCCGGCAGACATGCGGGTGTTGCGGCCCAGCATGATGTTGTCCAGCACGGTCATCCCGCGGAAGAGGGCCACGTTCTGGAAGGTGCGGGCAATCCCCTTCTCCGCGATGGTGTAGGGCGCAAGCCCGGTGATATCGGCTCCTCCCAGCACCACCCGGCCCTGATCCGGCGGATACACGCCGCTGATTCCGTTGATGAGTGTGGTCTTCCCGGCGCCGTTGGGCCCGATGATGGATAGGATTTTCCTCGGCCTGGCCTGCAGGCTCACGCCATTGAGGGCCAGTACGCCCCCGAAGGACTTGGCCATGGTTTCCACCGTGAGCCGGGGGCCATCGGTATCGCTATGCTGAGTACCCGCCATAAATCCCGCTGCTTCCCTTGATCCGATTCACCGTGAAGAGGGAAATCCCTCTGGCGAGCCGGAAGGTTCCCGGGTGAACGACAAATTATTTTTTTGCATGGGCCGGCCCCATCTTCCCACAACCAGGAACGGCCTATTCCCTTGACGATTCGAATTCCAATCCCCATTTGCCGATAAGACGACACCGATCCAATCCGATGAATGGAAATACCGCCAATCGGAACAGCGAAATAGTGGGTAACATTTCGTCCCCGCTTCGTCAACAAGGACCCATCTGGTACACTGGCGGAACTTTTTGCTATTGGGCATTATTTTCGGGCCCGGCCCTGCAACAAAAATGCACCGCGATATTCACATTGAGTTGACTCTCCATGAATCCAAGCAAGGTGCGCTTCCTCTTTCTCAACCTGGGGCATGCCTACGATCACATGTTCATGCTGCTGTTTCCCACGGTGCTGCTGACCTTGGAGCATGAATGGAATCTCCCTTTCAACCAGTTGCTGCTGTTGTTGCTGGGGGGAAAGATCGCCTTCGGGGCCGGAGCGCTGCCGTCCGGGTGGCTGGGGGACCGCTGGAACCGCAAGCACCTTCTCACCGTGTTCTTCATCGGAATCGGATTTGCGTCCATCGCCACGGGATTTTCCAGCGGTCCCATCGGAATGGCGGTGGGGTTGACTGCCATCGGCATCTTCGCTTCCATCTATCACCCGGTGGGAGTGGCGTTGGTGGTGCAGGGCGTGCCGGACGTGGGGCGGCGGCTGGGAATCAACGGCGTGGCCGGAAATCTGGGAGTGGCGGCGGCGGCGGTCACGGCGGGCGCTTTGATCGACTTCGTGCATTGGAGAGCGGCCTTCATTGTCCCGGGTGCCGTCTCCATCCTTACCGGGCTGGCCTTCGCCCTGTTGACACCCCCCGCACCGGTGGTAAGAAGAGCAACCGAACAAAATACAACCGAGGGGAACGCCGCGCCTGCGAAGGGGGGAGCGCCGGCCGCTGGTAAAAACAGGACGCGGGGAGTTCTCCCCGGGATGATCCTGCTGATCCTCGGGATGACATTCCTGGGTGGGTTGATCTTCAATTCCATCCTGGATTCGCTGCCCAAGATTTTCGCGTTGCGCCTGTTGGGGCTTCCCACCTCGGGATTGGGCATCTCGGGGCTGGTATCCGGGGTCTATGTAGTCGGCGCCATGGGCCAGATCGTGGTGGGGATGTTGCTGGACCGCTATTCATTGCGGCGCATTTATATCGCTGTGGTGCTGTTGCAGGTGCCCTTCCTGCTGATCGCCTCCCGGAGTTCGGAATGGGCGCTGGTGGGAGTGAGTTGCGTGATGATGTTCACCATCTTTGGCGTGATTCCCATCCAGGATACCCTGGTGGCACGCTCCACTTCAGATGAATGGCGGGCACGGGCTTATGCCCTCAAGTACGTGGTGGCGCTGGGCGTGGGGTTCCTGGCGGTGCCGCTGGTGTCCTACGTGTATCAATCCACTGGGGAGTTCGTGTGGCTGTTCGGGCTCTTCGCGGGGATCTCGCTGTCCATGGTGGGGTTGGCCTTCCTACTCCCCGCCGGCATCGCGCCCCCACCCCGCGCGCTGGCTTCTTCCCTGGCTTCTTCCCCGGCAGCGGGAGGCGCGGCAGGTGGAGGGAATTAGAAAGAAATTCCTGCCCTCAATACGCCATCCCGCCTGGAACGGGGATGATTGGCAGGGCCCGTGATTGTGGCAATGTTGGAGGGGCGTGGAATTACCGGGAATTGGGACGGTTGATGGAATGAGGGCGGCAGCGCGTTTGTGGCGATATGGAGTGGAATAGTTGCAGGTGAGCGGCTGAAGTCCTAAGAGCAACCACACAGTCTATCGATTCCGAGAAAAGCCAATGATAAATGGCTGATATTTTATCAATGTCTTTTGGGCTTGCTGAAGAAATAGAACTGGATATAAAATTAGGCTAGTGCTTAATGGCAGTACTTCGCGTCAGAAGCTATCGAACTATCTTCTTGTAATTAAACATAAATATTATCAGCTCTTATTACGCGAACTTCTGACGCGAAGTACTAGAGGAATTTATTTATGGTAAACATAAACAGAAGGGATTTTATTAGAAATAGTGCTAAGGCTACGATGAGCTATTCAATGTTTGGTTGCTCATCTCTTAACGCAGAAGATTATAATGATAAATACAGTCATTCCCCAAATTTTCACAATGGAAAGTTTAAAAACCTTATAGAAACAAGTGAAGGTCGTAAACCAGGAACGTTTTTTGAGATGGTTGGTGAAATTGTTTTCGGCGATGAAGAAAGAGAACCTGATTTTGAATTGCCTGTAAATCAGCTTAGTCCTTCATTTTTCAAATCTTCTCCTGCTGGTGGCTTACGGGTAATCTGGATGGGACATTCAAGCGTTTTAATTGAAATTGATGGCCGCTGCATACTTATCGATCCGGTTTGGAGCGATCGAATAGGCCCTTTTATAGGCCGTAAAAGATTTCATAAGCCACCTATTCAAATTGCTTCTTTGCCAAAGTTGGATGCTATATTAATATCTCATGAACATTCTGATCACCTTGATGAGCCTACCATTCTATCTCTGGCAAATCGAGATACAAAGTATTTTGTGCCATTAGGTGTAGGTGAACATTTAAAGGATTGGGGTATCCCACCAAAGCGCATTATTGAAATGGATTGGTGGGATTCAAATACGTTGGGCGGCAATGACTTCACTATACTGGCAACGCCGGCACGTCACTATCCCGGGCGATTGTTTTCTTCTATTCCAACGCTATGGACATCCTGGACTATATTGGGTCCACGCCATCGAGTGTTTTTTAGTGGCGACACAGGAATGTTGCCAACATTTGATGAAATCGGAAAAAAATTCGGCCCCTTCGACCTAACTATGATTGAAATAGGCGCTTATCATATAAACCTGGACGATATTCACGTGGGTCCGGTACAGGCTATTGACGTGCACCTGTCATTAAGAGGCAAGATGCTATTACCAATTCACTGGGGAACATTCAATTTAGGCATACATGCATGGACTGACCCCATAGAAAGAATGATAAAGACGGCCACAGAAAAGTCAGTAGATTTCGTCGCACCAATGCCCGGTCAACCAGTCTCAACTGACAAACCCATTGATTTAAACCAATGGTGGATTAAGCCTACATCTTAGAGCCTGTAACAAAACCGGTTCTATTGAAGGAAAAGGGCTCCGCCCTCCTCCTCCAAACCTCCACCACCCGGAAGGGGTTGATAAAAGTGATTGGAGGATATGAAAGTTACCAGGGTTCAGGGGCCTCCGGCCCCTGGAGGGGATAACGGATGCAGCGCCCCCGGCTCACAGCCTCAATTTTGTCAGGAGTTCTAATGAGATAATCTGAATCCCATCTTTGAAGCAAAACTATTCAATCCGCCAATCCGCCCGGGACGTGGACCTTTGGCAGGGCGCGCAATTCCACCAAATCATCTGCCGAGACGCCTAGCACCTGGCATGCAAAAGGGTCCAGGCGGATGGTGGGGGGGCCGTTCCCGGAGGGCCCTTCTTCCTCCTCGTGAATTCTGGCCCAGGCCCGCAGGGGGGCCGGATTATTCCCGCGCATTTCCAGCAGGCCATCTTCGGACAGGCCCAATCGCCCGGCGGTGTGCGGGGTCAACGCCAAAATGCGCCGCTTGCCCCGCCGCCCCTCATAGGAATCGAGGGTGTCGTCCGTTACCACCGCAACCCGTACCCGGTTCGCCTCCAACTCACTGCGCTGGGTTGCCGTGGCGGCGATGTCCACTCCGCCCCGGTCATCGAATACGATCCCGTATCCATCCCGGGCCCGCCGCGGCGAGACCACGCTATTGGCCACATCCTCCAGCACGGCGCCGGGGTCGCGGCGGAGGGGGTCTCCATAGCCGCCTCCCCCGCCCGATTGCATGAGGACTGCATCCCCTTCCCTCAGCGGATATCCCGTGACCTTTCCCGGCGTGGCGAATTCGATCTCGATCCGGCTCTTCCCGGCAAGGTCCTGTTTTTCGCCCGGCTCCTCCCGGAGGATGGATACCCGGTAGGTGTGCCCGC
>CAZOXD010000220.1:0-6861 GCA_964583525.1 uncultured Pseudomonadota bacterium | reverse complement strand
AAGCCTGCGGGATCAGCGCCATGGGTGCGATGATAAGCGCCAGGATCATGGCGGGTGTTGGCGCCCGTGCGGTCATGATTCCCGCCATGATTCTCGCTGTGGCCCCGGTTGCCATTGGGAGGAGACCACGGTCAATCGTCCTGGAGGGGCCGTCCGTCCATACCCTCCATACTCTTCGTGGGATGATTCAGATGGCGCAGCACGGTGGGGGCGATGTCGATGGGAGAAGTGGGGGCCTTTCGCACGGTGGCCGGCTCGAACCCGCCTCCGCGCAGGATCAGGAAGGGGCTCTGCTCGTAGGGACCGGTTCCCCCGTGCTGCCCGCACCCGGCATTGTTGAAGCCGCGCTCCTCGAACATGATATCGCCATGGCCCGGCACCCCGTACTCGTTTGCCCGGCTATCCTTGCGCATGGAAACGGCGGCCACCAGGTTCATCCCGCCATCGTGCCCTACCTCTCCCATCCTCCCATCGGCGTAGATTTCCTCCGCCCAGGGCTGCGATTCCAGGAAGTCCACCAGCGCGGGCACCCGGCCCCGGGCCTCTTCCGCCGCGAAGAAGAGCACGGCAGTCCCCTGGGAGGCCGGCACGATCTCGGTGGAATCGGGGGTCGCCTTCAATCCCGCCTCGGTGAGCAGTTTCTCCACATGGATGATGCGGTCGGTGGTTTCCTGCCCATGGTCGGAGGTGACGATCAGCAGCACCTCGTCCCCGGACGGATCCTCCCGTTCCACGGCCTCCGCCACCCGGGCCACGCAGGCATCGGCCTGTGCCAGGGCTTCCAGGTGTTCCGGACCGCCCAGGGGATGGCCGTGCCCGGTGTGGTCCGGCTCGGAAAGCCAGAGCACGGCCAGGGGCGGCTGGCGGTCCAGCACGGCTTCCTCCACGAATCGATCCGTGGCGCGGGCGTCACCCTCGCTGCCCTTGGGGGTGTCCAGATGCTCGCCCGGAGGCAACGCCCGCAGGCCAGGACCGTGGGAGCCGGCCCGGTTGTATAAAAAACCATGCCCGTCCGGATCCTGCATATGGGCCGCGCCGGGGGAGGCGTTCGAGAAGATCACTGCCCCTGCTCTATCGGCCCCTATGCCATCAACTCCCGCGCCATCAGCTCCCGTGCCCGCCAGGCGCTCCGCCAGGGTGGGCCGCAGCAGCACCCGCCCGGTCACCGCGCGCAGGCGCTCCCGGAAGTCCGGTGGTGCGGTGGAAACGGCGATCAGCCCCGCGCCCTCGTCCAGGGCCATGGCGTTGCCCAGCAGCCCATGATGCCGGGGCAGGCACCCGGTGGCGATGGAGGCCGAAGCGGTGCGCGTGGTGGAGGGAAACACGCTGCGGTGGGCGGCGTACCGGCAGCCCGCCCCCGCCAGCCTCGCCAGGAACGGGGTCGTGTCCGGACGCACCAGGTCCGCCCGCAGGCTGTCCACCACCACCAGCACCACACGCCGGGATGGCCGGGCGCGTCTGGAACGGGATGTGGAAGAGAAAGGCACGGATCGCACCGGATGGGGTGGAAGGAAGGGCGGGCCACATGCTGCCGGAATACAATTGCGAATAGGAAATATCTGTCAAAATTCTCGCTTGAACGTCCTTTTCAGAGCCGCTCTGAAGCCACAGCAACCAGAAATTACGGGGGAGCAGAGACACCATGTAATATGACTTGCGGTAGGTCAAAATTCTTTCCAACACCCTCAATATATAAATTAACATATCGTAGGTTCGAAGGATTGACGATGGGGAAGGCCGCTTTGACTACTGCTTTAGCCACTGTCCGAAATGAGATCCAAGTGGGTAGCTGCATGGTGTGAGGCGGGACGGTATGTCTGTTACTGTACCCTCGTTTATGATGGAATAGAACCGAGGGATGCGGAATGTGATGAGGATGATCCATCACGTAAATCGCCTATAATAAAGGTCATAAGCGTGACCGGGGTTTAGAGGTCTGATGGCACCAAATAAAAACAAAAAGCATGGCGAAAATCAAAGCTGCCAACAATTTATCCTCAGGGCCGGTAGCTATATACATTCCCAGCATTGATAAACCGAATAAATCCATAATATAGTTGCCTACCTGTGCCGCCGTTAATTTTTTCAGAGGCATCCCTCGTATCAGCTCGGACCACCAACTCTTGACGTTTTTATTATCATCCATTCAGTTTTCCTTAAGGTTAGTCTGATCGTCCGAGCGCCCGAATTATATTAGCTATGGATACACCTGCAAGAGGAAATGCAAGGGACAAAAAATAATATGGAGATATTACGTCGAAAACTCCAGCAAATATAGATGCTGTGACACAACCACCTGCTAGAAAACTGGACGCCCCTAACGAAAATACTTGTCCCTTCAATTCTGGAAATTCCCCACTACCTTGAACCGCAATAAATCTATCTGGTTTCAAACTCGTGCTGGAACTCACACCCTCGAGATCGACCCGTGTGGTTTTCAGCCCCTCAACAATCCAAGCGAAATGGTCCTCTCTTTCCTTTGTGGTCCGAGCCGAACGCCCCCACCCGTACACGAATTCCATCCTTGACAAATTGGACAATTCAAAATGTGCATGGCCGTACGGCCTCGGAATATTGCCTTCGATTTCACTGTGTGTGTCGTTGTCATAATCTTGCCAGGTGTACATCTCCGGCTCGGTTCGATAAGCAGAAAGCGGCATCTCACACCTCAGGTTAGGCCAGGTTTAAAAATTTTAGATGCAGATTCAATCTGAATTTTAACTGCAAGCAAGTCATCGATGACTCTATCAAGAGTAGCCATATCCATTTCGAATTGCAGTTCTTCAATCGGACCGGTATCCAGTCTCAATTGAACCACGGTAATTGGGACCACCCCTAGGCACTTGGGCGCGTATGCTTCAATTGATACATCCAAGTCATCATATTCTTCATCGAAAACTGCTCTAAAGTCGACGGTCGTACCAAGCCTGATCAGAAATGGTGCTCCTTGGTGGGCCGCGCGAATATAATTACGGTGATATAGGACTTTTTCATCCGCCAGTGATTGAAGTCCATCTATCCAAGTGGTTAGGGAACGCGCTTCATCATCAGATAACTCTATGGCGTCGGAGATGTCGGATACTATGTCAGATACACTATCGGCCTTCGCCTCTCCCTTCTCTGTGAGTTGGGCAAGGAGAAATCCGGCTACCCGCCTTAAAGAATTCGCATCACCGCGCTTGATGTTTAATTTATCGGCAGCTTCATCAGTTAGACGCTGCGTGTCGCGAGAGTGTGTAGAGAGGTATAAGTCTTGGACGTACGCCAGAGAATCCGTAAGCGCATCCCCGGGTAAACGAATGACCGCTTCAAGATCAGCCCGAAAATTTTCGGTACCTAGCAGTCGTCTATACAGCGAGAACAGATTTGATTTCATAGCTGCCTGTGATTCTCTAATTATCGCGTGGACCGTGCCTTGCGTCCAAACAAAATGACGCCTGGGCAGCGGGTTCAAATAGCGCCAGTTGTCTTCGCAACGGTTTCAGTGGCTTCTCATCTCCGTAATGTCAATACCCTAGCCTAGAGAGGCTTTTGCAGCAACCCTCGGACTGAACCGGTCCTGACCTTACGTGACGTCGGTCCAGTTCCAGCAACGCTTGCCGTCCCAGCGGGTCGAGAATTGCTAATACTACTGATGTTCTCGGATACGCGCCCGCGCCACTGTCATCCACCCTGTTGACTCTCCGGACACGACACTCAACGCCCGCCTCCCAGCGGTGCCAGTGCGTCCTCCCGCAACCCGATCAGGCGCCCGGCAGGCCAGGGGCACCACGAACAGGGTGAGCAAGATAGCGCCCAATGCCAATGAAGCGATACCGGGAATGGCGGGGAAATGAGGCTTCTTCGAAGTGTAGCCGCAAGCTGATAGGTCTGGCCGGTGGCAAAATCTATTGCATTTCCACCCTTTGCACGGACTTGAGGTCGGCGACCCAGTTCTGTTCGGAGCGCGTCCAGATTTGCAAACTCGGAACGAGAATATCTCGCTGGCGGATGGTGCCGACACGAAGAGCATAGGTTTTCGGCATTGCATCCATGGAAGTGGAATATATTGGCGTTCCGCATTCAGGGCAGAACGATTGCGGACGTTTCGCTCCGCTCTCTCCGGTTTTGACATAGATTTTAAGTTCCCCCGAAAGAACCTTGAAGGTGCCCTCGCGGGTGAACGCAACCGTGCGAAAGGCAGAGCCCGAAAGTGTTTGGCAGTCCGTACAATGACAGACCTTGATGTTTCCAGGATCAATCTCGGCTTCATAGGAGATAGATCCGCAATGGCATCCTCCGTTGATCTTCATGACATCGCTCCTTTTAGGCGAACACAACCGTCGTTGTCCGGTCAAACACCAACCGAATTATCCCAAATGGAACCGGCAATATTGGCTGGACGACTCGTCGATCCTACGATACCACGAATTTGGAAGTGGACTTCATCAACCAACAGCCTCCCCCCCGCCCTGCCCGGCAGTTCAGAAATACCGGGGGTGGAGAGAATCGTGCGGCTCGCAAGCGATTCCGGAGGGAGGGAATGGGGAAGGCAGTTTGCCGTACTCTCTTCTCTTCTGGAAGGGTGTCGGGGGTGAGGATTTGAGCCGCAGCAGAACGCACTGCCAGAGGAAATCCGTGCTGGAAGTCGCCTCCCACCTTCCCCCACATTACGTCCCCAGCCCGCGCAGGTGATCGAAATCGGCCTTCATGGTGTCGCCGATGCCCTTGCGGTCGCTGCCGAAGAGCACGAATTCGAGGCCTTTCTCGATCCAGGGTTCCGCCATTTCGTATGTGAAGAGGTGGATCACCAGGGGCACTCCCTTGGCGCGGCAGGTGGCATGAATGCGCTCCACCGCTTCCAGGTAGGTGGGATGATGATATTGAGCGGGCACGCCCAGTTGGATCGACAGGTCGTTGGGCCCCACGAACGCCGCGTCCACGCCGGGCACGGAGATCAGCTCCTCCAGGTTTTCCAGGGCGGCCACGCTCTCGATGCCCACGATGAGCAGATTGTTGCGGTTGCGCTCCTCCAGGTGCAGCCGGGTTTCCTCGCTGGGAAACTCCCCGGCAGCGACCGCGCGCTCCACGGCCTCTCCCTTGAGGGGCAGGAACTTGCAGGCGCCCACAGCCTCGCGCACCTGCTCCACCCGTTCCACGTAGGGGGCCAGGATGCCGTGGGCGCCGGCGTCGAGGGCCATGGTTATGTAGTGGGAGGCGGGAATGGGTACGCGCACGATGGGGGCGATGGAACTGGTCTTCAGCTTGCGCATCCAGGCGGCGGTTTCCGAGCGGGAATACGGGGCGTGCTCGTTGTCGACGATCACGAAATCCAGCCCGATTTCCCGCAGGCGGTGATCCCCGCTGCCGGCCCGGGTTTGCACGAACATTGTGCCGTACACCCGCTCGCCGTCCTGCAAGGCGGCCTTCAACTTCTCGCCATTCATCGCTTCTCCATGGGTGCAGCGGTGGTTACGGGTTTCCGGGGATCTTCGGTGCACATTTTCGGAGGGCCTCCCTTCGTCACCGGAGCCGGTACGAATTGACAAGGTTTCGGGGCTGCCGTTACCCTGATCCCCTGGCCCAGTGTGCATGGCTCGGTGTGCATGGCCTGATGGCCTGGTGCGCATGGATCGGTGTTCATGGTCCTGAGCGCACCGGAGGAGATTTCCCCTGCGCCTGAAACCACATCACACAGGGCGCCCCCTTGGCAAGCGGGAAGAAGAAGCGGGAAGGATGAAGTGGAAAGGACGATGCGATGAGCCTGGATTTACTGACCCTGGAACGCCAGATGATCGGCTTCGACACGGTGAGCCGGAATTCCAACCTGGCCATGGTGGAATGCCTGCGGGAACACATGCAGGCCTTGGGTATGACCGTGGAAGTCTTCTCCAACGAGGACGGTTCCAAGGCCAACGTCTTCGCCACCCTGGGTGCGCCCGATACCGGCGGGCTGATGCTGGCGGGGCACATGGACGTGGTGCCGGTGGAAGGCCAAGCCTGGGAATCGGATCCGTTCACCCTCTTGGAATCCAAGGACAAGCTGCTGGGCCGGGGCACCGCCGACATGAAATCCTTCATCGTCCAGGCCCTGGTGGCCGCCGAACAGGTGCGCCACAGGAAGCTGAAACTGCCCCTGCACCTGGTGTTCACCTACGACGAGGAGGTGGGCTGCCACGGGGCCGCCCGGCTGATGGGGCAACTGGCCGGGAGCGGTCACGTCATGCCCAAATGCGCCGTGGTGGGGGAGCCCACCAACTTCCAGGTGTTCCGGATGCACAAGGGCTTTCATTCCGCCAAGGTCTCCATTACTGGCGTGGAAGGGCATTCCAGTTTGCCCGGCAAGGGGGCCAACGCCATCTACCAGGCGGCGCTGGTAATCCAGAAGCTGATGGAGGTGGAGCAGGAGTGCAAGGGACGCCGCTCCATGGAGGAATTCTTCGAAGTGCCCTACACCACCCTCAACGTGGGCATGGCGCGCGGCGGGACGGCGCTCAACATCATCCCCAACCATGCCGAGGTGTTCTTCGAATACCGCACCATGCCCGGGGAAGACCCCGGCTACGTGCTCAATCAGGTGCAGGGGTACATCAGCGAGGTGCTTCTGCCCGATTTTCTCAGGCAGCAGCCCGGGGTGGACATCCGGGTGGAGGCCACCGGGCGGGGCCAGCCCATGATGACGCCCGCCGGGGCGGAGATCGAGGCCCTGGTGCTGGAGTTGACCGGCAACACCGCCTCCAGCGCCGCCCCCTACTACACCGAGGGCGCCATCTACAACGAGGCGGGAATTCCCACCGTGATCTGCGGCCCCGGGGATATCGACCAGGCCCACCGCCCCAACGAGTACGTGACCCGCGATCAGTTGCAAAAGGGCGTGCCCTT